>NZ_MVOJ01000001.1:0-452363 GCF_002018845.1 Pseudomonas sp. MF6394 | reverse complement strand
GAGTGGGGTCCGGGTGGCGAAAACGTAAGAAATACTCGTCGAATTGATTGTTTTTTGATCATTTGGCGAGTTTAAAAGTTGCGCTAGGTGGTATGCCGGGGAAATACATGGCTACTTCAGACCATCCCTAGAACGGCAGCGATCTTTTTGGCATCAGCTCCCTCAAGAGCATGTTTCCACACAGCGGCTGACGAACAGTCCAGGCCTTCACCAGGCATCACCGGAGAAAGGCGCGTGTGAAGTCGAATGTGAGCTTTCGGACCACACGCCACCGCCTGTTTCATTGGGCGTTGACCATGCAGCAAGCTCACCATGTCAATGCCCAGAGCACCGGCCAATAAAATGTATTTGAGCGGATGGTGGGAGGTTATTGGCGTACGAAGCAGCTTCATGACCCATGAGGCGGGTGTACCTGCACGAACTTCTCCGAGTATAGAAAATTCCCATTCTCGCGGGAGTGCAGCAAAAAAATCGGCCATGTGCTGCGCCAGCATGTGCAGGTGCAAGCGATGGTTATCAGAGGCAAGGTTAAGCTGCGTTGCCCTTTGTAAAAGCGTGTAGCGCACCGCCTCCGCCGACAAAGCACTGACTTCAGACTCGATGACCTGAAGTGATCGCAACGCTATTTCGTGAAGCGGCGGCATGCGCAGCAACGGGGTATCGAGAAGTACCGTGTGTGCTTGCACATTCTCATCACTCGGCAGATTGAGTTGTCGAGAGCTACGGCTGGACCAGCGAGGATCAAGGATCCTAAGTGACGTGCCGTGATGCGGACATACCAGCACGCCTGGAAGCATGTGGACCCTGTGCCAGTAAGCAACTCCCCGTTGGGCCTGATCTTGGGCGATACATTCTGGGCATAACCGCACTCGGGAGGCGAATCCAATACGGCTCGCGTTGACGCCCAGCTTCAACATCAAGCCCTTCCCATCGGCAGTCATCAGCGTCCGAGCGTGTTCTACCTGGCTCATACTCAAAAACGGCGCATAGTAGGGTAATAGCGTGTGACGCATGAGGACCTCGGCTATCGATAGCTCGGTACCGCTGGGTAGCGCGTCGACAAACTCCCCTAAATGACTTGGGAATGCCACATTTTGCGAAAATGCTGCCGCCGATTTCAGTCCGGCAAATGCTTCTTGGCAATTACGAACACCGCAAAGACGGGCATAGCGAGAAATCACGCTGTGCAGCGTCTCGTCGGGAAACGCGGCGGGGAAGAAATGGAGTTTAAGGTGCACTTCGCCACCTCCCGACTCACGCTTTGTGGTACATCGGTGAGAACTCAAACAGGTCCTCGTTGAGCCAGCCCGCAGCGCGCAGAGCATCGAGGGGAGCGTCATGTTCGCTTAGCGCTGTAGCCTCTGAGTTTTCCACTGCAGTAGCAATTGGCGATGGGTGGCCTTTCGCAAGAATGGTTGGAGATGGGTCTACCGGCTTCTCACGGGATACAACACTTCGAAGCAAGGCAAGGCGATCCTCTCGTGCCAAACCATCGAAGACCATCATTTCGCTCAGCTGATCCTCAATCGGCAGCAAATCGTCGAACTGTCGCATCCGCTTCGGATCTCGGCTACGCAGAGCTGAAAGGGCTGGCTTTAGAATCTGCATTTTTGAGTTGCTTACCTTCACCAGGACCTCGGCAGTCAAACACTCCGAGCCACTCTGGACCGCATACCGCTGACTCAATACCAGCAGCTTGACCAGGAAATCTGTGACGCCTTGAGTGTGCTCATACAGCGTGTCGAAAATCTCGTCGGTCAGCTCAGCAGTCTGTTTGCACCACTGATAGCTCCAGAGATTTTCGACTAACAACCGCCACTCCTCATCATCTTTCTCGAATCGTTTGAATTCCAGCGTACCGGCACCACAGACTCGGCGGGCAGTCCGCATGACTTCTGAGAACAGGCTAATCGTAGAGTTCGTGCCACTGAAAACGACCGGGATACCAATGTTGTTAACCAAGTGCAGAAAGAAATTCAGCATGCTCTCCTTACCACCGGTTTTCGCCAAGTGGAGGTTTTGCAGCTCGTCGATTAACAAGGCGCCGATGAAAAACGTGCTGGCCACCTGCTCCATCTGTTGCAGCGCATCATTGATGTTTCGATGCCTGTAGCGCTTGTGATAGTCCTTGTCTCCTAGAGCGTCACCAACTGCATAAAAAAACTGCTGGCAAAATCCAGCCAGCGATCCATCCCGAGGGCAGTCAAGCTTCAGCCAAGTGATTTGGGTATGAACAAACTGCTTTCCCTCATAACGCTCATGACGGATTGTCTGTGGATAAAGGCTCAAAATGGCGTGGAGTGCCGTCGACTTGCCAATGCCGCTCAGGCCGACGACGGTGAACGTTTCTGCAGTGGACTTGAACGCATCGTGGTAACGCTGAGCCCCCGATAAAGAATGCAAATGCCGGACGGTAGCGGGCGACATCGGGTTACGCCCAACATACCCTCGACGGATGAGCAGTGAAAACAGGGCCTCCAGTTCCAGGTGTAACAAAAACGGCTGCACCACGGTTCTCAACCGGTCGATACAGTGAATTCGAGTGGATCCTTCGAGGGTCAGCTCTTTCGGATCCACCGGCTGAGGAAAATTCGAGATCAGCTCAATAGCCGCCGCCTCCGACAATATCGGAGGCAAAGCTTCGATAAGCGGATTGCCCGCATACTCACTTATGTCCTGTTTGACGTAATTGGCAAACGTCTGCGCACCTTTCATTTTGCCTGTCCTGGCCGAATTCTTTTGAGCAAATCGATAACCTGCGCAGTTCGCTCGCCGGCATATGAGTCATGCGCTTTCGGTGTCAATTCAGATTGAAGTGAAGCTGGCTCCGCCCTGACGCCTTCAGGAACAACCGCATTTTCACGCTCACGGAGACGTTCTTCTGCGCGGTTCTCGCGGATGTTCCCAGTGGCCTCTGCCTTGGTGGGCGGAGCAGGTTCCAATTTTCGTTCTGCGAGCGCATGACTGATGATCTGGTGGACCTGATCGCTAAGCTGGACACGGCTTTCCAGCTCGGCTCGCCGGCGAGTAGGCGGTTTTTGGCGATAGGCTTCGAGCAGATCAAAAATCTCGTCCGAGCGGTAATTCGCGTAACCGGCATCCGATCGTCGAAGATCACAGCGGATAAACTGCTTGGCCTCTCCCTGGATCCAGATGTGCGCCGCAGAGTTCGGATCGAACCAACACTCTATTGACCAAACGCCCCCTTTGCGAGCCTTGGCAAACCAATCTTTCTCTATGGCCATATCACACACGTAGTGCATGCCGCGAAACATCACCCCGCCCTTTTGAACGGTCGCGCGCTCGCGCGGCAAGAGATGGAGGTAAACCAGCTCGTCGGGACGTTTGTTGGATTCGATCAGGTCGTTTTCGCAGGCCCAATTCCATATCCCGTTGGGCGTAGGTTCAACGCCGTCATTCATCATCGCCTGAGTCAGTCGGTCAGGCTGTCGATGGTGCCGGTTATAGTGGAGCACGCAATTGATGAGTATCTGGGTGAACTCTTTGAGGTTCAGCGTGGCATCGAGCCGGTAATCTCGCTCGCCTCGCTCTTTGTCTCGCGCAGCTACCCCGCCAGGTAGCCATCTGATACCCGTCAAATCATTCAAAATGCCAAACCGACTTTCTACCATAGGCTTCCAATCAGGCCGATAAGGCGGAGCAGTGCCCATCTCAATTCCCAAGCCTGACGATAGCCCCTCTGCTGCCAGTGACAACATCTCTCCCCTGTCGGCGTAAATCTGGTGGGGCAGGTGGTGACAATTCCAATCATCTGAATTGATTTCAACGCCGTTCTGAGCGCAGAACTCGACTTTGGAGGTAAACGCGTTGAACAGCGCTTGCCTCGCCCCGTTCCAACTGGGACCTTCCAATCCTACATAGAGGCCAACAATCATTCCGGAGAAACTATCCACAACGATATAAACTACGGGCCGGCCAATGAGCATCCGTCTAGAGTAGCTGTTGACCAAATAAATATCGGCAATAGTTGCGTCGATTTCGAACTGATGACACGGTCCACGCAGCCAATCGCGAACGGTACCTGAAAGCGGACGGCAGTCCTTTAACCACTTCCTCAACCCTTTACGGCCACGCTCGGTTTCAATTTCGTCGAAAAAAATCTGTCCCCAATATCTGAACTGCCTCAGGCTGGGCAGCTCTAAGCTAGGCAGCAAACGAAGCTCTTCTTCACTGTTTTTAGAGATGTCTCGAACCGAGTAGAATCTTCTCAACATTTCGTCATATGCGCTCGAAATAGAAGACTTTTTATCTTTTACATAAAGGGAATACCCAACTCGGATGCATCGTTTATCAACCGCACCGAGCATCTTGGAAGGCGCAGTAAGAACGCCTTGAAACTTAGGCTTTCGCCCTGGAGGCCTACTTGGATCATATTTTCTATCGGCAACACCTACCGCCGAGTAATTATTAAGCAATGAGTTTCGAACTTGACCATAAAACCAATATCGGTAAAGAAGCCGATAGATAGTTTTTCGCTGGATTCCGAGCTCTGACGCCCGTTTGCTAACAAGCCGGCCTAACTCCCCCCGTACAAATATTTGTCCTGGATATTCAGGATCTAGCAGAGGGGCGATGACGGCCCACTTTTCGTCCCGGCCTTGCTTGGCTCTCTCATCCAACTGCTCCTCAAGCACAAGCATAAACTCGGGCGTGGTGATGGCTGCTGGTTTGGTGTGACCAGACGCTAGCGAGCGACGCAGCTCATCAAGACCAACAGCGTACGGCTGCCGGGGAGGGTCAGCTAGATCTATCACAACTGCTAAGTCATGCGTTTCATCCTGGTAAATGAGCCTGGCTATCGTAGAGATGACCGACAGATCGGTAACAGGCTCGAAAACGTCATTAACGAGAACAGTCATGACATTTTCTCCATCAACGATACTTGGGCAGGGATCTGGAAAACTTCGAAGTCAGGAACTAGACCAGTAAGGTGGAGAGGAGTGTTAACCAAATCTATTTTCAGTATCTTGTTCCAAACCAGATGGAAGAAAATTGCTTGAGCATCTATATAGGAAATGGACAGAAGGCATGCTATTTTTCTTAGACAGGTGGCCAAGGTCCACGAATATTCCCGGCTGTTTGCTAGGCAGTCGATAAAATTCGAATGCAACGGGACTTTCATTAAATCGCGATGCAGCTTCGAGTATTTTCTGATTAGTCCAAGATTTTTTATCAAATCTCGTGTAAAAAACTCATCTGTGACGATCTTCCAATCAACACCTTGGCTATGCCAAAAGCGCTTTTCAATCTCAAGTTTTTCAAGCGTGCGGTTACTTCCTTTGCCAACTAGGTCGGATCGATACTTCACAGTTCTAGCTACCGACTTAAAGTTTCCGTTCAAGTCCTTAACAGTTAGCAGGAAATCTGTTGTCATTACATAGGGCAGTGTCGTTCTAGGGTATCTGGGATAACGTACATCTATTGCCGACGCTATCGCTTGCGCACGCTCTGTAGGTAGTAACGGATATTGCTCACGGATATCCACGACGTTTTCAGAAAATTCACACACAAGGAAGTACGAACGCTCGAGATCTGACAGTAGGTGATGAATCCTCTCGATCTTCACACCTTGGATCTTGTGCGAACGACCTATCGACGGGACATCTTGTACCCGCAGCCAAGGCACGTAGCTTGCCCCGGCGCCTTCGCCAAATCCATTTGCAATATGCCGTTCAATGTCTTGCTGTGATGCAAACTTACGACCTCGCAACCCACGCCTCCTCAGTCGATGCGGACCGCTTCACCTCACGCCGAGAAAAAGTCGTAGAAGGACATGACCGCCGTAGCGGCCATATTTCAAAGCGTTTTCTAGACTACACCCGCGGAGAGTTGAAGCGATGAATCCAGACCAAAGGGAAAGCCTGGAAAGGAAAAACCCCCATAGATACGGGGGTTTGGGCCTTGTGTCAATCTATGTTCATGAGTGTCAAACTTTATTGTTTTGTGTCAATCTTTATTGTTCAAAACCACATCTGTCATCATCCGTTTTTAGCGGACGCCAAAAACGGCATCCCTATACTGACGTGGCCCCGGTTTTAGGCCGGGGCTTGGGTACAGCAGAAGACTATTCCTATGATCCGAGTACCACGAAGCCGATGATCGTCACCATCACAACAACAAGAATGAAAATAATCAAAAAACGAAAACTCACGGCGTTCTTTCCCTTAACTCATCCTTGACCATTGGCACGGCGTATAACCGTCCCGTCACAGAGTGTGATTTGGCCCGTACTTACGAGCGCCAGTCGAGCAGAGCGAGCAACCTTTCGCTCGACCTGCCGTGGCAGAAAAGCGACCTTGCGAGCCTTGCGCTCGGCAGATACAGCCATGGAAGAAATTAGGTTGGCGCTACCCTGACCAGCGACCTCCCAGCTTCCATCTGGCTGGCGAACAGCATCAGCAGTATTGGAGCCCACATCCAACAGCATCTTCGTCGAGTCGAAAGTCGGAATCTGGGAACCGGCGAGATACTTCGTAAGCTTGTCGAAAAACTCAGTTTTACCTTTTGCAATTTCATGTTTCATGGCGATTTCCGTGACCAATTACATATTTAGAAAGGGGAGCGTTAAGCCTTCTCCCCTAATACGTTTAGATCCTAGTTCTGACTAGGCTCACCCTTTGGGAGAATGGCGTCTAAAACAGCCTGCGGCCCCTTATCGACCAAACTCTTGACATTGGACTCATCAAAACCATGCTGACGCAATATCAGCTCATGGCGCTCCCTGTTTGATTGAATCTGCATGGCCACATCAGGCCAAACGAGTTCTTGATCAATCGACAAGATCTGACCTTCGGCAATCAGCCCATCAAGAAACACTTCACCTATCCCAAACTGACGTAAGAGCACGCGAAGACGATCTATCCCCGGTTTCCCATGCAATGTTGCCACAACCTTTACGCCTGCTTTCGCCAGTGCCACAACCTCAAATGCAAGCCGTGCAGAACGAATTTCGTCAACCAACACCAGCCTTTGACCTAAAGGGGAATCAAGACAGGTTTCGCTGCCGAGCCCCACATCGACAATCAATGTGGGGTCGTTTGTGTTGATATTTGCACGCAGTAGGTCGTTGATCACAACATTGGCTGTGGTTGATTTCCCCTGTCCCGTGGCTCCGCAAACAAGAACCAGCGCCCCTCGGTTATCCGATTGATCCAACAAACGATGTAATTCCAGAGGGATCGTTTCGCTTTCTTCAAAGATGGTGGCCATGCTTCGCGTTTGATCGCGACGGGCGTTTACCTTGATATTTTGTGTCGGGTAAAGGGTGCGGGGGGATTGGATTTTGTCCGACTGCCCATAGGACACACACGCGGCGTCCCAAGTGGGAAAATTTTCTGCCTTCGCCACAAGCTCCAGGGCCTGAGAGTGCGTGACCGAAACCTTGAACATTTCGGCGACTGCCGGACGCAGTTGTTTGGCGCGAGCTTTAAGAGTTTCTGAAGTCATTGTCGATGGTTTCCATGTGAGCCAGGTTGACGCATAGCGTTGTCGGAGTCCTCGTTCTCGATGCCTGGCAATGGTTGCCAACAAGCTTCGTCTACTCCCCCATTCACCGTACCGTTTCCGGCGAGGACGACAGGCTGGGGTGGCCTTGTTGAAATGATATTTGGAATGGCATCACCATGCCGAATAGCACTTCTTCCGTCGAAGGCCCCTTGAACGGGGCCAGCATAATTTCCGTGATTACTGGGCGTCTTCTTCGCAGCCGGTAGTTTCAGGTTCTGGATACCAACCGAGGGTGACAGCGGCTGCATTTTGCAGCCCTGGTTCATTGGCATCACCCAACACAACACGCACCGACCATTCTTCTAGTTCGGCGAGGGGTACATCGCAAAGGTCTGCAATCTCCACGATCCAGTTCTGATCGTTGAGGGCTTGAGCCGCGATCATCACTAACCGCGCTAAGCCCGCGTCATCGAGAGCTAGTAGTTGTTCACGTAGCGGTTTCATCTGACTTTTCGTGTCAATCCGGCCTCACTGACTGCTACGAGAGCTTCCAAGCGAAAAACCCGCCCCAGCTCAAAGCCATAACTATTACGAAAAAACGATACGTTCCATGCTACTTCTCCCTATTTACCCTATGCATTTGTTGTAGGTTCGGCGTCTACGGGGTGGCGCGCTACCAGGCCGACAGTTCAGTTTCTTGTATTCAAGATAACCACCGCTCTGCGAATTCCAACTCGTTGGGGAATTCTCCCACAAATCTGGAGAATGCAACCCAAGTCAGGGGGCCTAAAAGTCGTTTAACTCAGTAAAGGGCAAGCTCATAAGCTTTTCGAATGGTGGCCTGATCGACGATTAAGTAGGGGTTGCTGCGATCCAGATTTTGACCCGGGATGGTCTGCACCGTCTCCACCTCACCGGTCGCTGCCAGTAAGTGGCGGACTAGGTTGCGCCGGACACTATGCGAGACATCGTGAAGCTGGCCTCCCGGTAGAGTCGGCAGATCGTTTGCTGGAGCGAATCGCACGCCAATCCAATGCTCGATGGCGGCCAGGCACTTTGGGTTGGTCGGGTAGATGTTGCGAGGCCGGCAGCCCTTGGTACTCTCGGTCTAGGTCTCTGGGCGGATGGCGCTGCCGGGCTAAAGCACGTCGCCAGCCTCGAGCAAAGCCAACTCTTTGACATGGATGCTGGTGGTGTTGGTGAGATACAGCAGCATCACGCCACGCTCGGGCATGCTTCCTGACGGATGCGAAGCGGCTCAGGTGGCTACTTTGGCGTGGACGAAGACATGCTGCGCGCCGGGAGGCTGTGGCTATTGTTTCTCGCTGTCAGGATTGAACGGGGATCGAGGCCGATCCTGAGAGAGCTGGCGCGGACCCTCCTAATCAGCATACCAACAGGCCAGGCCAAGCGCGGTGTACACGGAAAACTTCATTGCTGCGGATTGTGTGGACTCGACGGCCATTGATGCCGATACCCTTTTGAAACGCGCCAGAGAACGACATGTAGATAAGCGCTTGCAGATACTTGAACGGAAAACGACGTATCGTTTTGGGATGTGTTTGGAATATTCCAACAGTAACCTTACGCTCTTCATGACGCCGGACTATTCCCAATGACAGACCAGATCGACTTCGCAGAGGTGGATTCATTCGCCGATAACCCCGAGCCCCGTTGCCCATGCCTACTCCTCCTGGACGTATCGCGGAGCATGGACGGCCCGGCACTCGATGCCCTAAACGATGGACTCGTACAATTCAAAGACGAGCTGGCAGCGGACGCATTGGCTTTACAACGCGTTGAAATCGGTATCGTTACGTTCGGCCCAGTTGAGATCCACACTCCGTTTATTGAAGCTGGCGCATTTATGCCACCTGTCCTCTTAGCTCGTGGGGATACGCCTCTGGGCGAAGCCATCACCACCGGCCTCAAGATGCTTGAAGACCGTAAGGCGATCATCCGGGAGAACGGGGTAGCACTTTTTCGACCGTGGATTCTGGTAATCACTGACGGGGGTCCGACTGATGCTTGGAAGCACGCTGCTGCATTGGTTCGTGATGGCGAGCAGAACAAGCGTTTCGCCCTCTTCACCGTAGGGGTCGAAGGAGCCAATATGGAGGTGCTCTCCCAGATCAGCGTACGCGCTCCATTGAAACTTGATGGACTGAAGTTCCGCGAGTTGTTCCAGTGGCTTTCCGCCTCAATGAAGGCGGTTTCGCAGTCTTCACCAGGAACCGAGGTTCAACTCGCTCCACCAACCGGGTGGGCAAGTGTGTGATGTGGGAATGCGCTAGCGCGGTGTCGATTGGAACCGCGCACACTGAGCGTGGCGGCCGATGCGAAGATCGCTGTTCCTCTCAGGTTTTTGACCAAGCCGGCTCGCCATGGGTCGCTCTATTTGTTTCCGACGGCGCCGGCAGTGCCGAGTGTGGAGAGCAAGGCGCAGATATTGCCGTGCGTACAGCAAACGAGACCGTCGCACAGCTGATGGAACTAGCCGAGCTACCGCTTGATGAAAGCCTAGCTCTTCAGATCGTAAATGAAATCCGTCAGGCCATCTCGCAAGCTGCTGATCAAAGCCAACTGCCGATCCGAGCGTATTCCTGCACCTTTCTCGGCGCACTCACCTCTTCCGCAGGAACACTAGTATTCCAGATTGGTGACGGCGGAATCGTTCTCGACGGGCAGCATGGACTTGAATTAGCGATTGAGCCCATGAACGGGCACTACGCAAACGAAACTTTATTTATCTGTCAAAAAGACGCAATCGAGAAGTTGGCCGTTCGTGTATACCCAGCGGGCGTAACAGCCCTGGCGCTCTTCTCTGATGGGTTACAGCATCTTGCTCTGGACATGGCCAAGCGCGAACCTCACGGGCCTTTTTTCGAACCAATTTTTCGGAAGATGCAATTCCTCACGGATGTAAGTCGACCACAGATAGGTGCTGCGCTGGAAGGCTTCCTCGGAAGCTCCAGGATCAACGAAAGGACTGATGACGACAAGTCCCTTGCCATTGCCGTATTGAGGGTCTGAGATGGCACGCAGGCTCTATACAGCGGACGGTAACCCGTGTGAACTTGTTGAGGTACTTGGCAAAGGTGGCGAAGGCTCGGTATTCACCCTTCAAGGAACGCGAGATGTTGTAGCCAAGGTGTACCACGCCCCCCTCGATCGAGATAAACAAACCAAGCTCAGTTACATGGTGGGTGTCCACGATGAAAAACTACTGAAGTACGCAGCTTGGCCTCAAGCGACGCTCCATGAATCCCGCGGCGGGCCCGTGGTTGGTTTTACGATGCAAAAGGTCGGCGGGATGAAGCCGATCCAGTCCCTCTATAGCCCGGCACAGCGAAAGCAGGAGTTTCCGCAAAGGGGCTGGGACTTCCTCGTGTACGCTGCTCGAAACACCGCAGCTGCTTTTTCCGTCCTGCACGATCGCGGATTTGTAGCCGGCGATGTAAACCATGGAAATCTCTATGTAGGACAGTCCGCCGTGGTCAAGTTGATTGACTGCGACTCGTACCAGTTAAGCGACGGCGTTAACCAGCACCTCTGCGAAGTCGGCGTCGGGACCTACACACCCCCTGAGCTTCAGGGCAAAAGTTTCCGCGGAGTAGTGCGAACGCCAAACCATGATAACTTCGGTCTTGGTCTGCTCATCTGGCACCTCTTGATGGGCGGTCGGCACCCTTTCGCCGGCGTGCCTCAGAAGGAAGGTGTCGGCGAAACGATTGAAGACAACATCTCAGAATTCAGGTTTGCGTATAGCGCCAGCCAATCCCTTCTACTTCCGCCCCCCAACGCACTACCTCTATCGACGGTGCCAGGCTCAATTGCCGGGATGTTTGAGAATACATTCACGGTGGCAGGCCAACAGGCAGGTCGACCAACTGCCCATCAATGGATGGTCGCACTGGACGAACTCCGGTCCTCGCTCCGGCCATGTGCGAAATCAAAGCTCCACACCTTTCCGTCACATCTGAGCACTTGCCCTTGGTGTTTGATGGATGGCAAGGGTGTCTCCTACTTCACTGTCACACCCATCTACGCACCAGGGGAGGCAAATAACGGTACCCCAGTCAGGATTGGTGAAGTATGGGCAGCGATAACCAAAGTACCAGTTCTTGCCCCAGTGCTAATCCCACAAGCGAGAAATCCTAGCCCGCAGCCAGATCCTTTGCCGCTTGGAGTATTCAGCACAACCGCCAAGCACATCATGAGCTTATCGCTGACGGCTATTACGATCGCGATATGGTCGGCCGTGGGTGGGTATCCGCTCATATACCTAGTGATCGTTGCTATGACCTGGCTGTTCGTGGGGCAATTTGGCACAAAAGCTAAGACGGAAGAGAAGCAGCGTCGAACCCTTGTGAGGGAAGCTGCTCGTAAACGACACGAAGATGCAGTGAAGGAACTGAAGGCAGACTCCGGTGTTGATCAGGTAGCAGCCAAGCGCGAGTTGCTAAACAGGCTCAAGCTTGAGTTTGACACCTTGGCTATCAGGGAGCAGAAAGATCTCGCAGGCCTTCGCAGTAAAGCTGAGCAACGCCAACGCACAGCGTACCTAGAGCGATTTTACATCGAGAAGGCCGTCCTGCCAGGCGTTGGGCCCGCTAAGCGAGCAGCTTTGCAAGCGTTCGGCATTGAAACCGCCGCAGAGATCAATGCGCGCAAGATCATGCAGATAAGAGGATTTGGAGAGCGAATTATCCAGGTACTGTTGGATTGGCGAGACTCTCATGCGCGCAATTTTCGGTTTAACCCTGCAACCGCCATCACGCCTGCGGACACGCAATTAGTTAAGAGTGCTGTGCGGAAGCGTGCAGTCGAGATTTCTGCTCTGATGGTGCAGGGCCTAAAAGATATCAGGCAGGGTCCGGAGGTGCGCGAAGGGGCGCTACACCGACATCTAAAAACGGTGCAACAGGCTGCTGATGAGCTTGCACAAGCTGAGGCTGATTGCAAAGCACTCAACTGATCAGGTTACCAAAAAACGGAGCCCTATTTTGGCTGGTGAATGGATAGGCGAGGACTGATCATAACTTCTCATTCGCTGGCGAGGTCATTATGCAGTTAACTCAAATTCGAGATTTTCTGTTGCAACACCAGTACGAGTCAAAGCTCGTTTTTGTCTCACGATCTATCCGTACTGTGTTCAAAGTCGCAGTCGTCTACCCTGCGATTCTTTCGGCTTGCATGGTCGCGCTGATAGGGATGCAAGGCCGAGGCTTTGCTGAAATTCCATATATGATGTTGTCGACCATGGAGATGTCCCAGCGGCTCGTAGGAACCAACAAGGTCATCCCGGGGCAGGTGCTCATCGAGAGTTGCGATGACAAGCCAATCGAACCAGCGCGCATGCCGGACCATCTTAAGGTATGCGGGTCTCATTCAGTGGAGTCCGTCAGCATCGATCAACTCGCGGCACACCAGGGGGCACTGATTAAGGTGACGTACTTAATTGTCGTTGGCACCTTTGCTTTCTTTGAGCTGTACCGATCATTCAGGAAGTTCAGGCGTCGAGTTTAATCCATAAGCATCAGCGGTCGGAGGGTGGGCACTACTACTCTCCTGCTTGCCCATCCATATAAAACCTTTGGGCTCTTCAGAAGCAGCACAAACTATTGTCCCAATAGCCCCACAAACTATTCCTAGCAATAAGACAGCGGGCACATCGGCCTTATCAAAGGCCGGCAGCAATAGCACGCCCATCAAGAGCGCCACTACACTGCTGAGAAATTAGAACAAGCCTGCACGGTCAGCCACCTGCCTCAACTAACTGCGCTCCCACCAACATAATTCAGGCTTGCTAGAATCTTTCGCACGGGAGCAAATGTCTTCCGGTGTATCGGGGTTACTCCCAATCGGGTAAGGGCCTCCAAGTGTTCCGGGGATGGATAGCCTTTATGCCCTGCGAGCCCATACCCTGGGTAAAGCAGATCTGCCGATTGCATCTCCCTGTCACGGACGACTTTGGCAAGCACTGATGCAGCTGAGATTTCGGCAATCAGCCCGTCCCCTTTGATGATGGCCTCTGCTCGCATCGGTAGGATTGGGCATCGATTACCATCAATCAGCACCAAAGTAGGAGTAACATTCAGGCCGTAGACAGCTCGCTGCATGGCCAGCATGGTGGCTTGCAATATGTTTAGCTGATCGATTTCTTCAACGCTTGCCCGGCCGATCGACCACGCTAGAGCCTTTTCACAAATTTCGTCGTACAGAAGATCACGTTTCTTCTCACTGAGTTTTTTTGAGTCATTCAATCCTTGGATTGGCCGTGATGGATCTAAAATGACTGCAGCCGTAACCACATCCCCACATAAAGGCCCCCGGCCTACCTCATCAACACCCGCAACGACTTCACTGCCGGCGAACTCAAAACTAAATTGAGACATCGTTCTTTCCTGATATCGGGTTGATTTCAGTCTTCCCACTCCGGGAGTACGTCAAACTCAAGCGGGTTTTCAAAAGCCAGGGATTGGATTAGGGTTTCTGCTTGGTCTTGTCCCAACAGAGAAGGCACTTCGAGCAAAGCGGATCTAGGGCCGGCACGGAATGGGCGGACCACTACATCGGCACTTAACAACCCCAAAAGAAGCTCTAGGTGTTCGGGCAGTAGGATGCGCTCCAAGAGACCTAGCTCGCTCTGCAGGCGCTCGCCCCCATCTGCACCAAAGCATCCAATTTCGGCAAGATTGGTGAACGCTCTTATGTATTCGCTCGCAATCCAGTGCGAAATTGATGGGTACTCAAGCTCTGAGGTCTCTTCATCGTGCTTTACTCGAGCGATGCCTTCGTCACCCTCTTCAAACAGGACGTAGCAATAAGCATCCACTCCGCATGACATCGCAAATGGGAGCAATGTGAATCCTGCACCACGCTGCTTGTCACGGCCAAGCCAGTCACCGAGCAGTCGCTCCACATCACCGCAGTCGATGAGTTCTATATCGTGAAGGCTGGCGAACAGCGTGGGTACTCCGCGCTTGAAAGGCTGGGCGCCTAGTTCGATCAGCTGTGCGAGCGCAGCGGGGATTGTCAGGCCAATCTCCTCTGCGATGTCCTCAAAATCCGCAAGCATTATTGCTTCCTGTATGTGTTCATCACTCAGACAGGTTACGGATTTATTGACCATCACCAAGTGAAAAGCAGGGTGGCAAATTCTGGCGTAGGATTCGCAAAATTCCGCATGCGAAAACAACCAGCCCCCACCCTAGGTTCCGGGAAGAAGGATTTAGCGACCCCGTTTCGGGGTGCGCGCGGATGAGATCTCAGTAAAATTATCGGCAACATAGGTGAAGAAATTCCTAACCGCCATAACGCCGGGCATGGCATCTCTTAGCTGTGATCATATTTAAGAAGGTACGAACATGAAGGTACTTCGTTGGGCAGCATTAACCGCTGCTGTGATGATTGCGTCAGGAACTGTGAGCGCCAGCGAGCCACAAGAACATCGCCCTCCTCCGAAGCTGCCGCCGGATGTGGCGTATCAGGCCTGTGACGGCCTTCAGCCTGGCGAAATCGTAGAGTTTTCCCAAGAAGGTGGAAAAGAGTTCGTCGGGGTTTGCCAGCTACTCGATGGGCGCTTAGTAGCAATCCCCGGCCACCCCCAGGGCCGGCCTGGCGGCGAGGGTGCGCCTCCGCCACGTCCAGATGCACCACGAAGCTAACCGAGCCTTTTGAATCGAAAATGCCGCCCTTCGAGGCCGCGGCATTTCTTTTCAGAAGTTGGAGTCGGTTTGGTTAAGCGCTGCGTTCAGCACGGTTAATTAGCCAGCCCGGAGAGCGGTGATCTGAGCTTCAGCAATCAATGCTTGAACTGCGTTCCGCTGCTGGTGGACATACTGATCCACAAGGTGAGTATCAGAGAGGCAAGAAGCTCCACTACGGCTAGTCCAGAGACCTTCTGGAACTTCTACCTCGACGGATGCCAATCGCCTGAGAGCCTGCCAAGCGGTATCACGCTCAATGGAAGATTTGGATTCTGCTACCGCTCGCATATCAGCTTCTGCGAAGTGGAACCAGGCGCCCTCCTCACTCTCGGCCTTTTGGAAGTAACTCCCAACAGGAAAGGCATCCAAGGGTGTTGGACAGGCGACAACTGGTATATTGAGGATCGACACAGCCACACGAACAATCAGGCTCGAATCAGCACTGACTTCGTAGACCTCGCACTCATGCTTTGCAGACTCGATGGCGCTGTAGAGGGATGAAAGGTAATCGCCACAATCTACGTAAGAAGCACCGGTCTCCAACACACGGCCACCGTGCTCAAAAACAACTTGAGCGGTAGCCTCGCGTAGCCAGACAACAGGCTGTTCAAAGCGTATCCATTGAGATGGGCCAACACCAGATAGACTTCCTAGCCTAGCTAGATCGAGGACCTGTCTACGCACAATCGGAAGAGAGCTGCAAAACGGCGCCGGCCTCATAGCTCACACTGCTTCTGCTCGGACATGCTTGCCCAGACGCTCGAAACGAGTCTGAGCTTCAGTGGTACGAGATGCGGTCGGGTTGTTGAGTAGGCGTTTAAGCCCGATAGGCTCTCCAGAGTCATCGCACCAACCGTAAGCATCTTCTTCGATGCGAACCAGCGCAGCCTTGATAGCCATAGCTTCGGCGCGCTCCCCCTTCAGGATGCGCATCAGAAGCCCGCGGTTCTCTTCGATAGTGCCCGCATCTGATGAGTCAGCGACTTTTTCAGTTACAGAAACCGCTTCCTCATGCCCTACGATCCGCGCGGTCAGCTCGCTTTGTTTCGAAAGCAAAAGCTGCTTGAAGAACTGAAGCTGGACAGCGTCCATGTAGTTGTCGGTGGGCTGGGCTAGCAATGCAGCTGCGTCTATAACCATAAGAGGACTCCAATTGTATCGAATTAAAGGAATATCTCAGGGTAACGCCGGGCAACCGGTTTGCAACCCGGAACGCTAGCAGGAAATTCCTCCCTTGTTAGAACCCTCATCAACGTTATGTTGGCATCCACTACCACAGGAGATCACCATGGCAATTGAATCCCGCAAATCCGGATCGGACCACTTCGATGCCACATACGGAGCTGCTTCACACAACCTCAAAGACAAGATGAGCTTCCTGCTCCAGAGCCGGAGTGGTGCTCAAGTCCAAGGCTGGGATACCACTGTTCACGTTGATGGCTTGGTAAGCCTGCTGCCGATAGCAGCGTCGTGCGATGAGCAAGCGATGCTGGACTTGGTTGATTCGATCAGTGCATTCGCCTCGGCCGCGGAACAGGCTTTTGAGGCATTCTCGGTAGATTGCGACCTGGAGGACGCTGGCGCCCTACCAGCACTCCTTCTCAAGTCAGCTGAGTCAGCCCGCCAGTTGGCAGGATCAATGTAATCTGCTTATCTATGCTGAATCTGGAGGTTTTCCATGGCAAACAACACCAAGAATCCAACCGGCGACATTCAGCTTGGACGATTCAGCTACACACACAATCGGTTCTTGCTCACGCTTGCCAGCCTGGCGCTTGCTGCCTTTATTTTTGCAGACATCATCGGCTCGAATGTAGCCCAGGGCTCCAACTGGCTTGAAAAAATGGCTTCCCCTCAGATGTTATGGGCGCTGTTGCTACTGCCGATTGCAACTTTCGGCAGCCTCATGCTTAAGCGCTCAGGCCACCCTGATACGGCCCTGAAGTGCCTGATAGTTGCTGCAGGATTTATCACTGGAGCAGTCGCCAAGATTATTTTCACCCCATGATTTTGGGATGGTGCTTTTGAATTCGTCATGTGCAAGCCCCTCGTTATACTCGTGCTTTCACTGACAACCCACGCTGGAGAATGAAATTGAATAAAAGTGAATTTGTAGACGCCGTCGCTGAGAAGTCGGGTCTTACCAAAGCTGACACTCAGCGCGCCGTTGACGCAGTCCTGGAAACCATCACTGACACGTTGCGCAAGGGTGACGCCGTATCGTTCGTGGGCTTTGGCAATTTCAGCGTCAAACAGACTGCTGAACGTCAAGGTCGTAACCCGTCGACTGGTGCTCCCATTACAATCGCGGCCGCAAAAAAACCTCACTTCGCTGCCGGCAAATCGCTGAAAGACGCGATTGCCTAAATCGAACCCGATGTGAGCAAACGCCCCGTACCCCACGGGGCGTTTTGCTTTCTCAGCCCCGAAATGTGAAGCGATGAAATGTACACAATAGACACCCTTCGAAATGGGTCTATCGATCCGAACTCGCATCTTGCTGACACCAGCCCTGAGGGCAAAGACTGGATGTTAGGGCAGGCAGCTCTTGCAGCGGAATACATGGAGCAGCAGGGTCTAAAAAGCATCGACTATATAGGGCCTTTCCTTCGGCACCCGGTACCCATACTGGAGAAAGAGGGCCCACTTAGCCTGCTTGTCCTACCTAAGGGATCAATCATCCATCGGGTTGACCTGCGCCCAGTTCGGGGATTTCCAGCGGTACCATTTGCAATGTTCATGGTCACATCAGTTGGTCAAACATTCGAGCTTCAAGCTGATCTCCTGGTCCAGTGCAATGACGTAAGGCCTGGGCGAATCTTTAAGGACGGTTCACCACGTCTGTCTTTGGTCGAGACACGAATTGCAATCGTGAACCCGTCACATGACTACGCCTTCTACGTGTCCCTGGACAGCTGGGCCGAACTCAACGGCGCAGAGCTCAGTGCGCGGCTCCAGGCTGCATGGCGCCGATCAGAAGGCAAGTCCTCATCGCGCAAGATGTCTGTAACAGATGTCATCCTCTCCGCCGGCGTAGACACTGCTGGCTTGGATTACGACGAGAAGGTAGAGGACGCATGTCGCCACCCATTTTTCGGGCCGCCTGATTCCTATAGTCGAGTGGTACACATCAGCGACAAAATCCTAAATGAGTTCCCTGACGAAACCGACCCGACACAGTTTCGAGCGTGCAGCTGTTCGATTACTCGACCTTGCGTGTGCGGGAAGCGAAGTGGGAATTAGCCATAGGAAGAGCTAGTTCAGGCCTCGGAATCGTATGCGTGGCGATTAGATTTAAGATTTTTTGCATTGAAAGGCCGAAAATGGAGCACTCCATTGCCACTATTGGTTTAAGACCTTGAGGCCTTCAATGCAACCAATTCATACCCAAGAAGCTAAATCCCTGATTTCCGAGACGTACCCGGTTGTATACGGCACTCTCAAGCGGGGAACGCTCCGCAAATTTCTCCACGACGGATCGAGCACTGTTTTCTCGTGCAAATCGATTCGACAACGTAAGTCGGCAGCCACACTGTTCACCAGTGGTGTCGATGCCGCCCTCAAGAAAGTACAGGCGATCGCTGATAAATACGCCGGCTTGCCCACTGACGGGCTTTTTGACGGGTATGAACCTGAGCCCGCTTACCCGGACGGGATGATCTACTGGGACGACTTATTGCGAGCAGTCGATCTTGTTGCCCTCTATGACCATCTGGTCGCCCTCACCTATAAATATCCAAGCCATCTCGACGAGTCGCCAAAAGCCATCCGAAAGGCAGCAATGATTGTGACCATGCGGCCCTTATGTCGTGTCCGTCGCGCCTCTCGCATCGCTAACAGCGGCCGGGCTTTCGAACAGGGATGAATATGGAACGTGTACCCGAAGCAGTCGAAGGGCTGGTGCGTGAGCAAGCAATTCTAAGTTCAATTCAATATCGTGACCCACACGGCCCTTGGGGGATCGGTACCTTCCGCAGAGAGGACGGGACGACCTTCCAGGCGACAGGAAGCTTCGGGCAACCCATCCTGTATGAGGAGTTCATCCTCTACGGGAAATGGAGCCCAGACATTCCGGGCGGGGATTTCGATACTGCATCGTTTTCGTCTATGCCACCGAAAGCTCTAGAAACCCTTCCGCGGTACTTGACGAGCCTGACTCAGAACAGGGTTGCTATTGCTGCAACTAACAAGGCTGTTCAGCACTTCGGCGAGAATCTCATCGACATTCTCGAGCGAGCACCCTCTCGGCTGACGGAAGCGGGCGTTTCAGAAAGCGATGCTGAGCTTCTCGGGACGACGTGGGCAACAGAGCGTTCCCATCAGTTAGCTTTGGCGCAGATAGACCTTGAAGGCATTCCTCCAGAGAAGCTGGCCACCCTGCAGCGCCGCCTGGGGTACATGACTGACTTGAACCTTGTGCTGCGTGAAGACCCATACCTCCTGTATGTCCACTTTGACGACATGCTGTTCTCGACAGCCCAATCTCTCGCTAAGCGCTTCCGAGTCACTAACGACACTGTGTCCGCAGTCAAGGGCGCAATCGTTGCCGTGCTTCGCAAGGAAGCTTGGTTGGGCCATAGCTACATCGAGGGCGTCCCCCTAGTCGACGCCGTGTCCAAATTACTCAAGCTCGACCGCGCAGTGCTCTATCCACTAATCAAAGAGGGTGTGACCGAATTGAGGCGGGCAAAGGTAGCTCGCGCAGAAGAACGCAGACTACAGCTGTACAACCTATATGAGATCGAAAAGTCTCTAGTTGAAAAGGCGATCGGCTGGACAAGGCTGACCGCGGCCGAGCTAGAGGATCTGGTTCCGAGCGAGGAAATGGGCATCAAACTGCTCCGCCCTCTGAAACTTGGTGCCCCCGCCACGAAGACTCTTTCAATGGGTCTATGCCACTTGATGGCTGAGCGCTTAGCTCTTGTCCAGTGCGAGACCCTTCACGATCAATTGACCATCGTCCAGGGCATACAGCTATTCCTGAATGCTTTCGGAACAGACGCACTCATCACTGCATCTTCCAAGGAAATGGTGACCGAGCTTCAACTGACTCTGGGGGATGAGGCCCCGGTAGTCAGCTATGCGGAGTTGATTGGGCTCGACCCGGTGACAGGTGTCCCACAACAGAACCGGGCCAGCCCTATACCAACCGACGTGGTCGTAGTGGTTGGCACTGATTCTATGGGGGTAGAAGAAATTCACTATCTGCTCGAAGCCATGCCTGAAGCTGGCCGAGTTTTCATGCTTGGGGCCCCCAAGGATCTCCCGTCGCAAACAATCGGCCAACCCTTTGATGAGATGGCCAAAGTGCCAGAAATTCGAACATTCATCGCCAGTTTCTGGCTGCCGGCCCGTACTGAACAGCGAAAAGCAGCAAAGGACGTGTGGTCGGGATCGATTAAGCCTGATGACAGTTTTGATCCTAGCAAGCCCATCAGTTGGCTCAATACGCCACGAGAGAGCATTCCTGATGTGGTGAATGTGCTGCTCCGTGAGCTGTCTGGCTCATGCCAAATATCCCCATTGCACGACATCAAACCTGTCGTGGCGCGCCAGCACGCAGAGGTCCCAGGTACTGATGCAGTTTCCTGGCTTACTCGTTCGATCGCCCATGAATTCGTTGGTAAGGATGACCCGGTCGACTTTCATGGACGAGCATTGTTTAAGGGCATGCCTGTGTTAGTGCACCAGGCTCTCTCTTTGGAACACCCTGCCTTCTCTATTTTCGAGGCCACTGAACTTTCTGGCGAAAGAATGCTTGCCACGCCCCGCTCGGGAAACTCAGCGGTGATCGACCTCAAGCGGAATCTCAACATCTTTCACGGCGGTGTACTGACACCAAAATTTGCGCGCGGTCGAGTTTACGAGTTTGTAATCCTGATCGTGCTCAAGGAGCACATGGGGCTGTTCAATGCCGAACTTCTCTCGACCCTCCTGAACAGTGCAAAAAGATCATTGATTTTGGTAGGCGAGCTAGACGGTATTGCAGATTCATTTCCTGGCGATGAGCCCACACGGGTGAGGTCATCACTCTCGAAATGGATGGCCACCGATGGCGATCAAATTGACCCGCCGCAGAAGTAATGCGACCTCCTACTGGCCGGGTCCCCTCATGCATGGGGTGAGTACAACTCAGCCTGAGCTCATTCCACAATTCACACTCCAGCACGCGGGATAACAGTACATGGCGATCAGATCTGCACGACTCGAGGCACAGGAACGGGCGAAGCTGAAAACACAGCAGGCCCGCAATGTTGCGTTGAGTCTCCCGCTTGTAGGAGCTGCAATCCCTTTTGTGCCTCTGCCACTCGCAATCGGCATTGCTGTGGGCTGTGCTGTATGGACTCTGTACCTTGATCGGAAGGACAAGGAGGCAGTGACTCCGTTGGTTTGGGACCGTAGCTACACACAGACTGACATACCCGATTGCGACTTCCAGCGCTCAACCTTCTTAGGCAAAACCATGCCATGGGTGGAATGGAAGGAACGTGTAGATGCGGTCTCAAACGCGAAGGGTATCGCAAGCGCCGACGATGTGCGTCAGTCGCTAATCGAGGCATACCCCGGAATGATCCCCTTCATGCTGTCAGACGACATCATGACAAGGCATATGGCGCTGCTCGCCGCGACCGGGACCGGGAAGACCGAACTCATCCTCGCAATCGCCCAACAACAAATCAAAAAAGGGGCAGGCCTACTGCTGGTCGAGGCCAAGGCTGATTCTGATTTGTCGGGTGCAATCTACGCAATGATGGAAGCCGCTGGCAGGCTGGACCAGTTCAAGCTCATATCCTTCGAGTTCCCAGAGATCAGCCACACTTACAACCCATTCTTCGCCGGCGGCGTTCGCGCCACCCTATCGACAGCGATGAAGATGCAAGCCGCGTCAAAAGAGGAGTTCTGGACTGACGTAAACCGCTACTCACTGTCTGCAGCAATCCTATGCATGAAGCTTCAACCTGGTGAGCCTGCATTCCACATTAAGGATCTAATCGCAGTCCTCTCTGATTTCAATATCCTCCTGCGATACGTGAAATCGATTCGAGAGTCTGACTCAGATGCTCACAAGGACGGGAAAGAGTTCCTATTTTCCTACCTCCGCTACTGGTACGACGAAGAAAAACAGGAGTGGAATCGTAAAAGCTTCAAGACCATGCTGCAGGGCGCTATCTCAAAACTTTCTGCCTTCGCGCATTCAGAATACTCACGCATTGTTAACACCTATAGCCCTGATGTTGACCTGAAAGACGCCATCCTCAATGGCGAGGTGGTTGTGCTGTCCATGTCGGCTCTCGCCGACAAAGACGGTGTTGAGCTGATGGGCAAGCTATTCATCTCCGACCTGGCCCGTGCTATCGGTGAGATCCAGCTTCTTAAGCTGAAACCTTTAATGATCTGCCCAGCGATCTTTGACGAATATGGTTCGTTCGCGGAGGAAGGTCAGATCACCCTTTTCCAGCTTGCTCGAAGTGCAAACGTACCAATCATCATTGCTTTCCAGGGTGTCGGCTTCCTTCAGCAAAAATCTGCACCATTCGTGGAGATGGTGCTGGGTAACTGTTGGACTCACGTCTACTGCGACATCAGGGATGCTGAAACAAGAGCCTTCGCTTGCAAACTTGCCGGCACAACCCTCAGGAAATTTGAGCAGGAGACTTCCGCCACTAGCTCCGGTGCCAGCCATAGCACAGAGCAGTCAGGCCTCATCTCAAATGAAAACACGGGAGCGAGTTCCAGTGTAGGTGCTAAGGCGACCCGTGAAGACCTACTTCAGCCTGATGACTTCCAAACCCTCGACCAGGGCGACGGAATTATCATCGCAAAATCTGGTACCTACAGGGTTCGAATGCCAATGGTCCGCAGCAGTTTCCCGAACGTACATTTCCGAGATATGAAACTGACGCGACGACATTCCCGCGGGCGGGCAGGCATCAATGCCTGGAAAGACTTTACCGATTTCAACCGCAGGCTTCTGGGCGACGTCTGACAAAACATTTCGCATGCAGAATCTTTTAAGGGGGTTTCTATGACATGGCTTGAACGGATCAAGAACTGGGACTACAGCCTGGAGGGGATTGTAGAGTGGGTCTTGAACCTTATGGAATTCCACATCCAGCGCGCAGGGATCTGGGGCTACATCGGAATTGTGCTGTTCATTATCGGGCTGGGTCTTGCCTTCCCGGCGACACGAGGAGTGACAAGCCTGGTTGTGAGTGGTGTTTTCCGCATGGTGTTCACCTTTGTACAGAACGTCCTGACGTTGCTCACAGCCGACCTCTTCAAATTCTTCGGCAGACTCCTGCTAGCGATGTTTCACCGTTCTCGCCGCTGGATCATTGCCCTTGCCGGCCGTACACGTCGCGACTGATTGAAAAAACCCGGGCAATCCGGGTTTTTTTTTGGAAAACATCCCGAAATGGGGCACTCCCTTTCCACTATTTAGTGAAAGGAGAACCCTCATGAAAGCCGTCTTTCTAGCCATCTGCATTTCAGTCTCTGCGTTTAACGCTGTGGCTTCTGAGTATGCGAGCGATTCATACGTCATCGACCAGCGCGATCCGAAGTATCAGATCGCAATTGAGCACCTCGCGAGCGCTGCTCAGGCACTGCGCCTTGCTCAAGATGAACTGAAAAAAGCCGAGGCCTCCCACCCCCTTCCTGGACTGGATCTGGTTCGAATGTTGAGCCAGGTCAGGCCCGTGGAAGAAACCATCAACGTTGTCCTGCGCCCGGAGAAGAAACGCCTTCGGTATCAGGAGCTAACACCTGATGGGCAGTTCTTTACTACCCCACCTCGACTCGGAGATTGAGACGATGACCGTCACTGGAATCACCCATAACGTACGCATGGAGGAAATGAGGCGGTTCATGGCCAGCTTGTTTCTGCTGCTCGCTGTTGCTGCTCTATTTCTGATACCTGAGATGGCTCATGCAGCCGACGGTACAGCCTGGAACGGTCAATTTGGCCCAGATGCGTCCCTGACAAAAAACACGAACACCAGCCTTCAAGGCTGGTGGAAATCCGCAGCAGGGTGGGGGCTGTGGCTCTCAATCGGCTGCCTATTGTTCTCCATCTTTTTCCTTGGTGGTAAGTGGTGGTGGATCCCTGTCTGCGTGTTCCTCATTTGCCTATTCGGCGAAAAAGCGATCACCCAAGTAGCTACATGGGCTGGTTTCACCAACTTCGCTACGACCTAGGTAACGAGATAAGCCATGCACCTTAGAACCACAACAGAAAGCGACACTTACGCGTACGCAACTTCCCCGCTGAATTTTGGCGGAGTAGAGAAAGAGGACCTCTTGTTTTGGATGATCCCGATGGCGATCGCGAACAACATCATGGACGACCCCTTTTATGCGTTTGCTGTGGGTTGCTTCTGTTTGTGGCTCTACAAACGGCTTACTGCAAATACACCTCCAGGTCACATGGTTTTGCGACTGAGCATTGTTATGGGTCAACTTGAAAGCGGCGACCTGGCGACGATGTACCCAGCTGTCAGAAAGGTTGCTCGGGCACTCAACAGATTCCTAACCAACCTTTGGTTAGAGGTTGGCCTGCTCCCCTCCCCTACCTATTGCAACCGATACGAGCCTTAAGAATGAGCGACAAATACGGCGTACCGCTTGGATACTTCAACCTGCTCGGTCGGGGTGAGTTGAGGGCAAGCAGAATCAACGTTGCATTCATTGCAGTCACTGTGATCCTGACAGGGGTCATTGTGTACCTTATTAACTGGAACAATCATCTTCAGGATGTGAACGTTGAACTACAGGGCCAGCGGGTCATGTACGGATACCCGAACGCAGAGGGTGTATTCGTAAGCGAAAATGAAGTTCCTGAGCGGCACATCATCGCTTTTACTTCTGTCTTTCTTGACAATTTTTATAACTTCACGCCGGACTCTTCGTTTAGCAATGCAAATGAAGCCTTGCGTCTAATGTCGCCTCGGTTCCGCGCTGTTCAGGAAGAGACTCTTAAGTTGGTTGCAAAGCAATCATCTGAGCAACAGATTACCCAGGTTTTTGTTCGAACTTCGCCGTATAAAATTGAAACTACACCCCAAGGTTATATTGTGACCTTCCAGGCGCTGCGCTACCGCGCGACGCTAAATACTGTCTTCGGCAAGGCCAAGTTCAACGTCCGAATTCTGATGAAACCTGTCAAACAGTCGAAATACTTCGAGTGGGCCATCGTCGCTGACGATCTGCAAACTCAGGAGATTGCTCAGTGAAAAAAACAATTCTGGCTGCGATGGTTGCCGTAGCCTTTGCTTCACCCGTTTTTGCTGATGAGGAATGCAACCGTTCCCCACGTTCAGTTATTTATGAAAATTCACCAATTGATGTTTATATTTCGAACGACAACCAACGGGCCGAGGTAGTTTTTCCCGAAACATATCTTTTGGGTGTGAACCGTGAACAACCTGTTGGCCTTGAGCTGTTCCCAACGCCGATAAAAAACAAATTAGCCTTCAATACTACAGACGGGCAATACGTTGGCCTAGTAACTGTAGATGGTCCTTCTGGTCAATCCTATCAAGTCAATTTGATAGCCCGCCCTGGCTGCGCAGATAGCTTGGTGACGATTTCGCATCAAGCACCAGTTGATCGCTCCCAGCTGGCAAAGGATGGTAAAGGTCGCGTCAAGGGACTAATGAACTACCTGTTCGATGGAACAGTTCCAAATGGGTACCGTAAAAATAACTTTTCAAAGCTCACTAAAGAGCAACGTGTTGTTTTCCGCCAGGGTTCTGTCGAGTTTTCACTCCAATCCCAAGTTATCGGACCAACATATGTCGGCACCACCTACGAGGTGGTTAATCGTGGCCGCACTGCATTCAAGCTTGCAATCGACCAGATCGACTACTCAAACAAGGCAGTGGTGGACTCAATCGGAACGGCTCGCCAGGTAGCGATGCTACCGACTTCTCACATTTTAGGTCCATCCCCCGAATATATATCTGAAGTCTACGGTGATTCACATCGTGGATTGCTCTTCATCGTATCGGAGAAGAGCAAATGAGTGATTCGAATCCGAGACCATCAGGACCTAACAAAAAGCTTCTTTGGATCTTCGCTGCCGTTGGTGGCGCCATGTTCCTCTTCGGCAAGTGGTCGGACAGTTCAAGCACTGCGCCTGTTACTGGTAAGTCGACGCCGGTAGCAATTGAGGCGGGCCCTGCAGGCGTCAATCAAATCACTGCCCAAGACAAAGATGCGGCACTCACACAGTTCCGCAAGCAACTTGAGGCCATGCAAGCCGACGCTAATCGCGGGGAAGCTGAGCGGATCAAAGCGGATAAAGTCCGCGATCAGCAATTGCGTGAGATGCAACAGCAAAACAATGCCCAAACGAGGGCGTTGAGCGAGAAGATCGCCGACCTTCAAAAGAAAGGCGTTGACGACCTGTACGCCGCTATTAATGCAAAGGACAAAACCACAAATACGATTCCTGACATGCCGGGTGTTCAGGGTCTAAAAGTTCCATCGGGTGGCTTATCGTTCGACGGAGACCTTGATTTGGGTCCTGCCGCACTGCCGTCGACAATGACAACACCGGTAACAAGCCAATACGGTCCTAACTACATTCTGCTTGCCCCGCCAGTTCAAACTCAGGCGCAGACTCAATCGAGCTTCCAGGGTAAGAGTGGTGGTGGCCCAGGCACGCAGTCAGAAACATCCCTTTTCAATGACATGTCTGCGCCGACCCCAAGCAACCAAACAGGACAGACCAACAACGAAAACCTGAACGCTCAGTTCAATGACGTATATGGCAAACCCAACACTGCCCAGCAGAACAACCAAGCGTTTCAAAGCTCAGGCCAACCTGCTGCTCAGCCAGCCGGGTTAACTGCGGAAGAGGCTGCCGCGAAGAAGAAAGCTCAAGATACCTACACCGTCGAGGCTTTTTCCTTTGTTGAGGTCACAACTTTGCACGGCGTCAGCTGCCCTATCGGCGCTAACGCCCCGGGCGCTTCAGACTCTTCAAAGATCCCAGCCCGCCCAGTTGTTCTTCCAGTTCACGGGATATTTCACGGACCGAATGGCGTAGAGCGCGACATTGGTACTGCCCACCTTATGGGTCTTTGCTCGGGCCGGAGAACCTCTTCGTCTTCTACTGGCCGAGCACTTATCCGCATTGAGCAATTGAGCTACTGGGATGCTTCGGGCGGAGCGCAGATGGTAGCGGCAACTGGGTACGTCGTAGACATGCGGGACAACGAACAAGACGTGTATGGACGGCTCGACAAAGCTTCAGGTCGAACCCTGGCTCTGCAAGCCGCATCCGCAGCCGCAGCCGCTTATGCAACAACTTTGAGTTCAGCGGAATTCACCAACACCAGCTCTACACAAAACGGCACTTCGAGTGCTACGAGCCAACTGACAGGCGACGCAACAAAAGCAGCAGTTGCCCAGGGTATTGGTTCGATGTTCCAGAAGATCAGCGAGCGATTTGAAGCTGAAGCAGATGCTGCTGTCGACACCATTCAAGTCGAGCCGGGCATCAGACTGCGCTTTGTGACTGACCAGCCAATCCGTGTTGTGAAACCCCTCGAACCATTCGACATCGACGCCTCGATGTACGACACCCTGATCTAAGGCGGCCAGCACTATGACTTCAATCCAAATCCGCCTTCCAGCTACACGGCGTGCAAATCTCGTACGTGACAAGAGTGAGCCAAAGACCATGCAGAAGCTGATTCTTCTTTCCTTCTTGGCAATGGCCCTCACCGGCTGCGCAACTGATGAAGAACCGTTCCGGAACAGTGCAACCATGGATCAGATCTACGACACGGTTAACTCCTCTGGTGGCGCTGACACTGTCCGGTTGCTGCGTGAAGGGTTGCGCGCCAGGCCTGAACTTGGTTCAAGCGATCCCTACTATCCAATCCGAAATCCAGATGTCGTTGCACCTGTATGGGTAGTGCCATATGCCGACAAGCGCACAGGCGTGAAGCATGGCGGTCGCTGGGACTACGTGATCATGGAGGAAGCGGGATGGGCAAACTAATCCTGAGCCTACTGTTTTTACTTGCCCCAATTGCTCAAGCCGAAGGGATCACGCAATACCACAAAGATGCCATTCGTGAGTATTACGAGAAGCAGATCCTAGGGAGAGGCCAGGACCTCACCGTTCGCCAACCCGACGTTGATCTTTATCGAAGAATCTTTACGAAACCCAACGAAGTTGACACCCGGCCGCTACCCCCACCGGATCAAATTCCTTGGCCTCAGATCTTCAAAAAACAAAATCTGACTCTAGGTGAAATTCTTAACTTGGCCTCGGCCGCAAGTGGTTATGAAACGGAATTTGACCCGGCGATAAACCAGAACGAAATCGTGCTGATCAACACATCACCGAATTCGCTTCGTGACATTGCTGAATACGTTTCCCGGGTCAGTTCAGCACGCATCACTGTTTACCCCGAATCGCGACTGATTACTGCAACACAGAAGGTATCAACGAATGGCTAAAAAGTCTGATCTGCACCTATACGACTCTGAGCTAGCTGGCCTGGGTCGTCGCAACTATCAAGGCGGCATGCCAATTCAACTGCTGTCCGATGCCTTCCTATACGAGCAGCAAGGTCGCTATTTCCATACGCTGGATGGTCGGTTCGCAAAGATTTGGAAGATTTCCGGTGTGGATGCGTCCATGTTCAACAACGACATGTTGTTTGATGTGACCGGCAGTTTCTCGGACGTTCTGAACAAGTATCCAGCGGGAAGCACCGGGCAGTTTCTGCGACATACACATCGCGACATCCGCCAGATCATGGGGCTCTATCAAGATCAGATTGACCCTGAAGCCGGTGAGTTCGCCGCCGCAATCGCCCACTCCATAATGGACCGGCAGTTTTCGGCTGCGACATCGGCCAATGGATTCTTCGGCGATGCCACTGCGGCCACTCTGAAAAAGATGCAGGACGATGCTCTTGCGGATCTTGAGCAGGACGAGACTGATGAAGATGTCCGGGCAACTGCGTCTGAAGCAATCAAGCGCGAGGTACGGGAAGGCCGCTTCCCCTTCGTAAACGATTTCTACATCGTGTTCATGTGGCAGCCTGAATACATTTTCGGGAAGTTTTTTGACACTACCGTCAAAGCAGCGCTAGCTTCGGTAGGGCTAGCAGACGCAAACAAAATGGCTGAGCGTGCCTATAACGGGCACGCTAAGATTTTTGGTCAGTATTGCACTGAGATCGAACAAGCACTGGCTACCTATGGCTTCCAACCTGAGGTTTTGACTGGTCAAGGCTACATCAACCTTCACTATGGGCTGATGAACCCTGTCCGGAGCTTTGAAATCGAGCCACCGAAGTACAGGGCTGACATACCAATACTTGATGCGCTGGATAATCCAGACATCGTTGAAACCCGGGATAACCTTGCTGCGACAGCTACCTTTGCGCATGTAGAAACGGAGCCTAACGGCTGGACAATTCACGACCGCGGCGTCCCGTACTACATCCGTCCTGTGTCCGTTATGGGCAAGCCGATTCGCAGCGCACCTGGCATGCTCCAGGTAGCCATGGCTGGGATTGAATCCGAAAGTCTAATCACAATGAACTGGAGCGTTCCACGCGCTGTTGTCGTGACCAGCCGGCTAGCTATCCGCGGTCGAATGATCGCGGCTAAGGAGTCGATGCGCGTAGGGGACAAAGAAACCCGTGAACGGCAGCGTAGCGACCTTGATGCTGTAAGGAGCAAGGTGTCCTCAGAGAACGCGAGCAACCGGGAGCAGTTTTTCGACCTGTCTGTTCACATCAATCTGATGGGATTCAACAAAGAGATCATTGACGACCAAGCCATGTCGCTTGAGCGTCGGCTGTGGCGTATCGGTCACAAAGAAGTATTGCGTGGGGATGCTGTGGTCCGTAACAGCATGCCATTTAATTTCCGCCAGACCAGCATGAAACTGCTGAAGCGAAGCATTCCTCACCTGACGGAGAGCGTTTCGCACATGGCCCCAATGTTTGTTGAGTACCAAGGAGTACCCGACCCTGCGATCCTGATGAACAATCGTGCTGGTCAGCCGATCTTCTTGGACCTTTGGGGTAACAGCGTCAACACAGCTCACTCGTTGATCTGCGGGACCACAGGCTCAGGTAAGTCATTTACTTTCAACAATTTGTTGATGGCCCTGAGGGTGAAATACAGACCGAAGGTCTGGATCATTGACAAAGGTGATTCGTACGAAAGCCTTTGTCTGGTGTTGAATGGTAATTACGTCCGCCTCACGACCGAGCGGTTTGTTGAGCCCGTCTCCGGCCGCACAATTGACCCAATCTGTATTAATCCATTTGCCCTCAAGCGTGATGAGAATAATCGCAATGTGAAGCCCGAGCTTGACGAGATTTTCTTCGTCGCACGGATGCTGATCATGATGATGGAGGCCGGGGACGGCTCAGGGTCCACCAAGTCCAATCTAACCAAGGTGACTTCATCTCTCCTATACCAAGCACTTGAGGAGTTTTATCGTGACTGGGTTGAGACGCGGCCTATGGATGAGCCGCGCTTCAGGGACTTCATCCCTCACCTGATCAAGACAAATTTCCATGAGCAGAAAGGTGAGGTTCTCGCACAGAACCTGACGCTGTACTACGGCACTGGTCCGTTCGCCGCCATTTTCGATGGCTACTTGGATGTTGATTGGGAAAACGATTTTACGGTACTTGAAACACAGCGCATGTCGAAGTCCCCTGCGCTTGGCATTGTGACATTGGCTCTATTCCGCCAAATCGACTTGTACTGCAAGTTCAAGCTCGATCGCAGCCGTAAAAAGGTGGTTGCTGTCGATGAGGCCTGGGCAACACTGTCCGATCCGAACGCCGCAAAAGCCTTGTCCAGTTTTTATCGTGAGTTGCGCCGTTATGGTGCTGGTTGCTTGCTGATAAGCCAGACGGTTAAAGACTTTGTGAACCTGATCAAAGCAGAGACGAGCGGTGGTGGCGACTCGCAAGACGGAATTCTCGAGAACACTAGTCATTACTTTTTCCTTGCCTGCTCGGAGTCTGACTACAGAGTTGCCAAAGAAGAACTCGCATTCACCGACGAAGAAATCGATCTGTGGCGCTCTCTAGCCTCGCTGCCTCCGATGTATTCAGAGGTGTTCTACAGGATGCGGACCAGCCAGAGCCTCTATTACTCAGGTGTATTTAGACTCTTTTCAGCCCCGATGACTTTGTGGATTGCAAGCTCGCACCCTGATGATTACCGGATGCGAGAGCTTAGGACTGAAGCAATCGTAAACGAGCAAAGAATTGAATCGTCGGTCGCCCGCCAGCAAGCAATCATCGACCTATCAAAAACTCACCCATACGGAGCACGTTATGGCCAAGTTGTTTAAGGCTGCCGCCCTTCTATGCATCGCCGTCACGGCTGGGTGCACTGATAAATACGAACCTCGCGAAACGATCGTTGACACCGAAACCAAGCCAGTCAAAGAAATGTACGCACCGAATACTGAACTCGAGCGCCGCGCTTACTCCGAAGGAGTGAGCCAGGTACTAACGGACATGAAAGGAAAGATGCGGGCTCGCGAGCGCTTCACTTGGGATGCCCCACTAGTTCAATGCGGAGTGAAAATCCCCGCACGTGTCGTCAATGGGATGTTGTCACCCGAACACGAAGAATGCGTACAAATTGCCCCAGGCCGCTTCTCCGAAGAGGCGCCTACTTACCTTCCCCTGCTCGGATCAGAAAAATGAGTGAACAAAACAAACCAGGCGGTCTCGGCGATCTGATCGGCAAGATCAAAAGCGGTGCAGCAACTATTGCGGCAAGCACGAAGAAGCCTCGACGAGACGCAGGCACCGACGCAGACGCTGATAACGTTGAGGTCATTGAATCTCAGGACGCCCCACGCCCGCACATCGACGATTACAACGATCCGCTCCTCATTGACCCACAGGACCAGGCTGTACCAGCAAAGCCAGATCCAAAGAAGATGTCGTTAAAGAAAAAGCTCGTGCTTGGGGCCGTGGTTGTCGCCCTTGGTGTTATGGCTAAAAACGGTATTTTCACACCGGTTGCGATTCATCAATCACCTCCAGAAACACATCCGTCCACGGCCGATGCGAGTGCGCATGAAGACAAGCCATCGCTGCCACAAATGCATGATGGTGGTTTGACTGCCGGGTTACCTACCGCACTTGGCGAGCAAGCAGTTGTTGATCCGGCGATTGGAAAAACACTGGACGAATTGCAGCTGGACGGACAATTGCAGAAGCCGTTGGTTGCTAGCGGCAAGACTGTTTCAGCGCAAGATTCAGGGTCAATACCTGCTGACGGTTTTGGCTTTCCTGCCCAGCTAGCCAATGAGCCACCACCTCTTGAAATTGGAGCAACAGCCTCACAGCCGAAGGAACAGCTTCCTTTGCCAAGCGGAGCAAACAGCCCATTCGCCGCTGCTCCAGAGGTAGCGCCGGAACCAATCACTGCTGGTTCGGGCTCACCATTTGGTGAGATGCCTGTGGGGGGAGAAACACCCCCTAAACTAGCCTCACTTTCAGCTGAAAAACATGACCCTGTTTTGGGTAGCACTTCACTCCAAAACCCGGATAGTAGTCAGAAACCGAGTCTGCAGAAAGACGCGGCTGATGTGACGAAGATGAAAGCTCAGCTTGCTCAGAAGGACAATGAAATCAAGTCCCTCAAAGATCAATTGGCAAAGAAACCAGGTAGCAACATCAAGCCTGCCCAAGCCAAACCTGCTGTAGCTCACAACCCTAAGCACTCGGCCCGCGTTGCACAACGATCGCCCACCAAGGCTGTACCGCCAGTGGCGAAGGTTGTCTCGAGACCAAAACTCTGCGTGAAAGCAGTAGCACCACCAGCGCGTAATTGCACCACGTGCGTAGCTCATGCGTTCGTAGTCGATGCCGGCGCGGAGAATATGGTGGGCCAAGGCGATTTCCTCGATGGATATCGCGTTGCAATCACCGGTGATCGTCTCGATTTGCAGAACTCGGATGGCCAAGTAGTCCATAAGTTCTGGAGTTCTCCAAATGGGTGCCCGTCGATTTAACATTCATGAGCAGATCAGCAGCGCTGACGAGCTGTTTTTGGCGCGACTAGCTGCTGAGGTCTCAGAGTGTCATTTCCGTGCACCTAACCATGTCCCCGTGCGCTGGGGAATTCCCAGCGCAAGCGAGGCAGACGAACCCAAGCTACATCCAGGCGATCTAACTCAGGCCCAGCTATGTGCCCTGGAGGCCGCAGTAGTTCTGTTCGTAAAGCAGGACTATGTAGCTGCCAAGAGCGCGCTTGAGCCGTTCGTTGCTATAAATCATGAAGAAGCATCCAAGCTCTACATCAAGGTCCTTCAAAAGCTACGTGTAGCTGACTGGGACAAAATTGCCCGACGCATCAACCGCGTTAGCACCGACACTCTGTTCGTACCAGCCGGAAGTACGGAAGTGATTGATGGCCAGAAGGTCATCCTGATTCATCAAGGCTTGAGTAAGTCCTTAGGTCATGATGCCCCCAGGTGCGTTGTCAAATATGTGACCCATCACGAAATGCTCCACGAGCAATTGGGTACAAGCCCTGAAGACCCCCATCCTCCCCTTTTCAGGCGTCTTGATCGAAGCTTTCCGGAGCGCGCCAGAACCATCGCTTGGTTGCAGAAACACAGTTTCCATACCATCGACGGAGTACGGGTGTGATTCGATCCATTGTCGCGCTTGCACTGGCACTTAACGCTGCTAATGCAATCTGCTCACCTTATGACTCGATGATTGATCGTGCAGCTCGAAACCACGGCGTTGATCCAATCGTGCTGCGTGCGATAGCAGCGCATGAGTCAAACAAAAACCCATGGACTTTCAACGCTGATGGAGAACCTTTCCGCTACCAAGATAAAGAAACCGCAGTAAGAGTGCTCTGGTCACTAACCAAAGCACCTTGGATGGTCAAAGCCATCTCCTTGAAAGGAGAGCGGTTCCGCCGGTTCTTCACCTCTCAGGCTAGTGCGAATTCTTATGCGAAAAGCATTCGAGATTCAGGTCGACTGATTTTGCGGGTAGATGACAGCAAAGTGGTCAACAAAGGAGAGGTGCGGGTTCGAGCACTAAGACTAATAAATACAGATATAGGGATTGCTCAAGTTAATTACCGTTGGAACGGTCAAGGAATTGCGACTGTTCAGACATGGTTTGATCCGCATTACAACCTTGAATTCGCAGCGACTCGTATTGCAGAACTTAAAAAGAAGCACAAGAACGAGATCGAGGCCGTTGGCTATTACCACTCAGCAACCCCGGTTTACCGCAAGAAATATCTCGAATATTTCATACCAAAGTACAACGAGGAGAAACGACTTGCGACCGTATCTATGGCTGCTGCTCGCTAGCTTCATTTCAACCAATGTAATGGCCAGCGTTATTGAGCCCACTACCGACCAAAGAGTCGGCGAAGGCATCATGGCTATTCTAAAAGGCGAAAAACAGAAAGCATGGGACATCCTTTTTCCTGAGGCCAAGAAAGGCAACATTATTGCCATGTATCACCTTGGTGATCTAATGCTGAGATCTCCCGAATATCCGAATAATCTGGAGCGAGCAGCTACTTTTTTTAAAGCTGCAGCTGATCGAGGACATAAGGGTAGTGCTGCAATGCTATCTCAGGTCCAGGGAATGCTTGGCCAGCGTGGTCAAACACCAACAATTGGCGGTGCAAGCGGTGTTCCAGTACCGAAAGATATTGAGGGCGCAAAACAAGCATACGCGCGCATGCAGTCACAAATCGGTCGGTTTGTTGGCGACCAACGATTGGTTGAACCGGTTGCAACCATAAAGATGTTCATCACCGAAAATGCAAGCAATGTTGCAGAGTTAGTGAAGATATCAAACGATGCTAAAGCCCGATTTGGGGAAAAGGTTGACTTTCAATATTATGTATTAATTGATCAAGCTAACTGGAATCCTCGACGTGTTTTTACTCCAGCATCGGGAAATCTTCCGTTGACCGGATTCCGACCTGATATGAACGGCTCTGAAGCACTGAAATATGGTGTCCGCTCAACTCCAGCTATCGTGCTAGTCCCTCAAAATGGACAACCAAAAATATTGAGCAATGCTCAGTCTGTAATCACCGAACTGTCTGCTGTTCTTAGGTAAGGAAAGTATGAAAACTTCAATTAAGATCTCTCTCGCCTTTCTGGTTGGATGTTTTGTCTCCAATGCACCTTTCGTACTTTCCGACGCATCAAGTCCAAATGAAGCGTTGTCAAACGCTATCGCAGTAGCGATGGCAAAAGTTGACAAGTACAACGATGATCGTCAGAACGCTGAAATCGACAAGCTTCCAAATATTCTCGACTGCCAGAATATGGACTGGATGAAAAATTGCTCTGAGTTGAACCGGAACGCGAAGAAGAACCCACAAGCGCCTATGCGAATGATTGGCAAAAATGGTGTGGAGTTTAACTTTCAACCGGGAACGCCAAGCGCCGTAATCAACCTTCAGCTCAACCAAACCCCTGAGGCGGCATCAGAGCTTGTCTCTTATATGGATAAAACCTGGGGTGAGTACCACAAGTCCGCCGAACTCTACAAAATGGCAATGTGGCAAAACGGAGACCTGAAAAACATTAAAGGACTTGATGCTGCTACTGAGAAGGCTAAGGAAGTAAAATACATAGATACCGACAACGTGAGTATGTCTGTGTTCGTAGAGTCAACCTGCCCTGTCTGTGAAAAACAGCTACAAATCCTTTCCACTGTCCAACAAAAATATCCAAAGCTTAAAATAAAGATATTTCAACTTGACGGTGATCGTGATGCCTTCACAAAGCATGTAACTCAACGAGGATTGTCTGGACGCGTACTTTCTCGCGAAGAACGTATTAGTTTGCAAAAGCTGGGAGTGACATCATGGCCAATTTCATGGATCGACAACACTAAGGTCAACAGACGCAAAAGTATTGTCGGTAACAGAACACTTCGCCAGCTTGAAGATCACTTTCAGGCTATGACATATATCCAGCCAGAGAAGAAAGGCGCATGAAAATGAAATCACGCTATATCAAATCGATCCTCGCGCTGACAGTCTCTGCTGTGATGTCAACAAATACTTTCGCAGCGTCAATTGATTTTGGGGCTGACGGGTCGGACTCTCCCTGGACACGCCGCATGGACGACGTTACAGGCCTGTTTGGTGAATCCGTGAAAGGGAGCGCGGTGAACGACGCGAACAAAGGAGGCAGCTTTTCCTTCGATACCTTCACCCCATTCCAAGACCAGCGGACTTCAGTAGTAAATGGCTACGGCGCTACTGAAGTTGGCGTGGGTTGTAATGGGCTCAATCTTAGCACTGTACTAGATGGTCAACTGGGCCAGTACCAGGAGATGGTTGAACAGTTCATCCAAAATGCTCCGGCGCTTGCCATCATGTATTTAGCCTACAGCCAGCCGACCATCAAGTCTGTGATCGACCAGCTTAATAGCGTTGGTCAGTTTGGCTTGGACCTCTCAAACATGACCTGCTCGGGCGTACGGTCTCTGGCCGACAAGGCATATGACGAGAAAAAGCAAACCCTAGCTGAAGCCGACTGTACTGTGGACGAGGGCTATAAAAGCTCAAAATGCATGGCAGGTGAGGGTTTAACCGGATCTCTTCTCAACCAAATGGGGGAGTTCAAGCAGAAAACCTCCGATCGCGCCAACGCAATGATGGGAAAGGTGTCGAGCGCTACTGGCGGGCTGGTTGGTTGGAATTCCTCTGTCTCGGGCGGAACAAATAAAGGCGCTGGCACTGGGTCTGGAACAGGAACCGGCGGCACTGGCTCAGTTAAAGCTTCTGTTAGCGGTAAATCATGCAGCAATGACCCACAAGATGGTAGCGCCGGCCTGGTGCTCGCGGCATCGGAACTTGGTTGTGATGACATCAAGAAATATGGTGGCCTCGTACCTTCGTATGGTTTCAACAATGATGCTGCCTCGGTAACCCCGCGCACTGAAAACATTGAGAACCTTTCGAAAACCCTGACCACTGAATACATGGACCTGTACAAAGCTGTTTACTCTGCAGATGCCGCATCCTTCAAAAATACACAGGCATATAAAGATCTGATCTCTCGAGCTGACATCGTTGTCAGCGAGAACGAACATCAATACATGCGAAACCTTGCCAGATCGAGCCCGGCCATGTTCATTTCAACAGAGCGCCAATTATCAACGCTCGGAATGATGAAAGAGCTGGACGACGTAATTTCCAAGATTGAAATTGGCGTTTCAAGCGGTATCGCCAATCAACCTGATAACGTAATCCTGAGTGATGAGGTTATCAGCCGCACTAAAACCTCTGTTGCTGGCCTTCGCCAACAATACATCGCCCTTCAGGCACGAATCAAACACGATCAAGAACGCAACAAAGTATTCGCGAGTGTCCAACAGGTAACGAACTAATGTCAGACTCGACTGATATTGAAAATTTTGACTACCTACAGATCGTCAATTCCAATTTTGGCGATCTTGTTAGTCATTACATCAACATGTGGCAGGCTTATAACCAGTCCTTCACTGTGGCGGCGATGAACCTCTGTCTGTGGGGAGGACTTGCCTGGGTAAGTATTTTGACCCTGAAAGCACCTGCAGATAAGCTCAAGACAGCTGCGAGCGCTATAGGTGTTGTACTTTTGGTTGCCATGCTCCTACAGCCAGGTAACTATAAAATTGGGCCCGCTGGTGGAAGCGTAGGACTATCGGCGGGTGCTGGCTGGTCAGTTTCAATTATTGGCAATATTTATCAGCTTTTCAAATCAGCTCTGGATAATGTAAATAAAGAAACGGCAATGAGCCTGGCATTTGAAAATGCTTATCATGTGACAAACGAGGGGACACTCAAGAAATTCGCCAATAGCCCTGTAAAGGATATGTACCAAGACTATATAGATAAATGTCAAGGTGCGCTGTCTGCTACGGCTGGTAGCACCCCAGATACCCGGCTCGTAGGACAATCAGTTGGTCTCTACGGTTCAACAATGATAAACCCTGTTGAAGTGAGTCAACTTAGCAAGGAGCAGTATGAAGAAATGGAGGCTGGCAACAAGGTTGGAAGTGCATCGCCGATGAACGTTCTTGGCCTTGGGTTATCAATCAATTCATGGAGAAGGTATTTCGCAGACAGCGAGGTAGCCGATAAGGTGGACGCCGGCAGAACCGCACTACTCAATATACCTGAAGATCAGAATCCGTTCCGAGGCAATAATGTCAAACCCGGGGGCTATCTTTTACCTTCAAAAGAGTATTGGGTAAGACAGTATTTCCCATCCAAAGCAAATGAAGGCGCCTCGGAGTTCGATAAAACTACTGACAATGCCGATAGCTCAATGTATAGCAACCCACAGCTAACTGAGGGCTCATCGGTCGCCGCGGGACAAGAAGTTAGGTTCTACCCTAAAAACTGCCTCCAAATGTATGGCATGGTGACAAAGGCCGTTCAGAATTGGACTGATGCAATCAGAGAAGAGGTTCCAATGGCTCAAAGATCCTCATATATGAGAGATCAGACTGAAGCCCAGACCCTCATGATCAAAAACATAAACAATATGATTGAGCAGCGAGATAAGTTTTCAGATAGTTCGCTTCCTATTATTGGCTCTGAACGCCGTAATGGTCAGGACATGAACTGGGGGATCAGCGATGCAGCTGACAGCATAATGACCAAGATCCAGGACGTCGGCAAAGCATTTAAAGAATGGATGCTTACCTTCAAGGTACCTGCAATGATCAATGGCTGCGCCATGCTCGCAGGGATGATGGTTGTGCTCTTCCCGGTGATATGTGTATTTGCGGTTTTTGTTAATCCGAGCATTCTGATTAGCTTTGTTAAAATTCTTAGCTTTGCTTTCATGATCCCATTCGTCAACAACCTTTGTTTAACAATGGCTGCTACATTGCTTGCAATGAATGGGGAGCTGATGACAGGGCTAACTTCGGGCAACATTTATGAGAACTATCCCCTGCTCATTTCAGCAGGCTCTGCACAATATATTATCTTCATGGCTTTGACTGCTGTAGAGATAGTTATTGCTAAAATGCTGATTTGGGATGATGTCAAAGGTCTTTCAGGATTTAACCCAGCCGGCGCAGCTTCTGGAATGGCCGCAACCGGTGGTGCTGTGATTGGTGCAGCAGTCAAACTCGGCAGTGCTGCATTGAGTCTCGTTGGTGGACCGGCCAAGCTTGCTGGCGCCCTCGGGCGAGTTGTCTCGGGAGCAGGTTCGGCAGCTAACGGTGCAGCAGGCGCAACAACTGGGGCTTACCGAGCTACAAATATTGTCCAATCGCTCCCGAAAGCTTCTGCTGGATCAGCCTCCCAAGCCAGCAAAAGGCTCGCTAAGCCAAGCTCACCGCCTCCAAAACCTAATCTCCCCGCGTTGCCGCCCCCGACCCCACCGGGTCCAGATACTCCAAAGGGGCCAAACAAGCCCTAATCAAAGCCCGCGCGAGCGGGCTTTTCTTTGCCCGAGCCGTTCACGTTTGGTACTGATCAAGGAAGCCCTTCATAATCCCATCCCATTATACCTGCGCTGAGACTTGGAATCCTGGGCTGACCTGTTAAAACAGTTCGTGTCCAGATCACGGAGATGAATTATGAAAAAATTAATGGTTGTGGCACTGATTGCAGTGGCGATCGCAGGTTGCGGGGACTCATCGAATCCGACCTCCACGAAATGGATCGGCGGAAGCGTCGTCGACCAACCAGAATTCCGGTTGCCAGGCTCGACCTTCGGTTTGAAGAGCGTACAGGATTCCAACGCTCAATCCGGACAAGCTTGGTTTTTCGAGAAAGCCAATTGGAAACCGAAGGGTTGGTCACTGTGGGTCGCTTCCAACGTGTATTCGGACTACAAGGCGCCGAAAAATGATTTGAGCATGCTGCAACATGGGTTTGCTCGAGCAGATTCGGCAGCCGAGCGGTCTAAGAAGGAAAGCTTTTTTATCGGTGGGGTGAGCAAGTGGCTCAAGGAAAATCACGTAGACGTTGAGCTCAACTTCCTGGGCTACGATGGTCTCCCGCAATCCCTGATGCAGAGCAACGATGCATACAGAGGTTTTTGGTTGACCTGGAACAACGAGCCCTGTGAAAAAGCTTTTCGTATGTGCGTGGACAATTACTTTGTCTCGCCTGTATCCCGCCTGTCTGGAGGTGAGCGCTTGGGCTACAAGGACTGGATCAAGCCATACCTGAACCTTGGGGAAGGCGACACGGCTGTAGGCCGCAAGTTTGTGATCGATTCGTGGGGCGGGATGGAAGACGAAAAAAGTCCCTTTTATGACATCTGGCCTACTATGGTCTTCCTAGTGAATCCTGAAGGTGTTGTTACACGTGCCTGGCTTCCTCAAAAAAATGACGCGGCCACGGTTCAGCGCGTTCAGGCTGCCATTGTTGCTGATGTTGGTGGGCCTTACGCCAAGGTGGCCGTCAGTGAGAAAGCGGACTCAGCACGACCACCAACCCAAGGCTACTATGGACAGCACTACATCGAGACCGGCGTGGGCAAGGTCCTAGAAACCTTCCAAGAGATTATGAACTCGAAATGATAGGCGCAGTGATTTTCACGGTTAATGACAATGTGTATCCCTCTTACTGCCTAGACTCACTTGGGAATTTGATTCGCTGTGACGAATCTGGACCAGAGCTGGGTCTGGTCCCATTCGGCGTTCAACTAGTTTCCACCGCTGACGAGTTAGTGAATCCTTTTCCATGGACAATCACAATAGGTGCCGTGCTTGAACGTCTGACCTTTGTAGCGCGCATCCAGGGTGAAGTTAAACGCGCGTACCGAGATTTCGAATTGGTCTCGGCCACAGCCCCCTTCGTACCACACATACCTGTCTCAGAGGGCGAAGATGTTGTGATCCAGGCTATCGACTTGCTGCCAAGTCTTTCAGCTGCTGACGCAGTGGCGGTCCGTGAGCAACTAGCTGCAAACGGGATTTTCGAAATTCCGTTTATCTCGAATTTCGATGCTGGATTCCATGAGGCAGCAGGCGCTGGGCTGAGCGTTCCGCCTATTGAGTATGTGACAGCTGGTTGGATGTCGAGCATGAAGGTATACCGTAAAGCTCTAGTTCGATCTGCCTAATTTGCCCCGATCCAGACCGTGCCACCACCTAGAAATCAAAATATGTTGATCCAGATTCGGAGCAAGAAAGAGATGCAAACCTATAACGTTGATGTCGGCTATCTTCAGGAGGCGGACGCATTCGATGTCAACCATCTGCTGCCTAACTGGCTCCCAAGTGCGAATATCTTTCTCGCGCGCTCGGCTTCACAGGCGAAGGTCGGTGTATTCGGGTCGCTGTCGCAGCTGGACTTCAATCTCTGGCTTTCAGATCTCGCACTGAGCCTTCCCGAGCATACAGGCGTTTCTCTTGATCTCGTTCTGTCCGAATCTCAGGGTGTGGCTCACGTTAACTACAGCCTGGTTGACCGTATCCCCAACATAGACCCCCCTATCGAAGCTGATAATCCAGGCTTTCTCAACTATGCGCTGACCTGGTTCAGATCTCGGCGTCCGAATGTTCGAATCTATGCAACTGAAGGTCTATTTTGGGTGGAAGGGTTTTGATGATGTCTACTGCAGCAGCTCCAATTCACACTATGGTGACCACCCTGCTCAACAACTTTGTAGAGGGCGTGACCGTTTTATCGGTCACCCAGGAGGCGGTCAAGGTTCTCCCCCATACTCAAGCATTACCACCACTTCTCACATGCGACGGTACACCGCGACAGTTGGCCCGTGTTCTTGATTGTTTCGTTCGTTGGGATGGCGAGGTGAGAGTTGCAGCCCTCCTGGACGAAGGGCTGCTGGACGTATGGGTTATCTAGGAGAAATCCATAGGTGGCAAATCAGCCAATGGATCATCCACTTCCACCTGAATTACCAACGCTTCAACCGGTGGCTTCGTTCCAGTTGTGAAGTTGCCCGGAGCAGGTTCAATGCTGGCCTGATCTACGCTGGACACGACCATAGCAACTGGTCTCGCCACAACCTCCCTTTCGATTTCTGCACTTACACCCATCTTCGTGTTGGCCAGGTCGGTCGATGATCCGTCTGTGACCTTTCTACCGAGCAGCGCCTCATTCAGAGCATCGTTAACCTTACCCGGATCAGCTTGCCTAAATAGTTGATGACGGTTCAGTAAGTTGATGATCGCTTGCCCCTTGACCCCCCTCGGAAGTGCCCGATACAACGCATATAACTTCGGATACTTCTCTGCCGACAGTGTAAATTTTACGTTCTGAAATTCACCGCCGTCGGCTACGTTGTAGTCGGCCTCAGAAATGGGGCAAAAGCTCAAGCACGCTTCTGACATAGCCAGCACAACCTGATTACCAGCTTGTCGGGGGTATTTTGCTAGGACCTCGACAAGGGCTTCATGCATCTCTGGATAAAGCCTTTCCCGGATCACAACGCTCTGGGTCTCAGCCACGCTGAGCTACCTTCATCCGGGCCTGCTCCTTGAAGTTCTGCGTTACGTAAAAACGATGATAGCCACGCACGATCGAGTTCTCAGGATCCTTGGCCATGTAGATCACCGTGTTGATATACGTTTGGAGGAGTTTCCTCCCCAGAACAATTGCACCACCACCAGCCACCACCATACCGGCCATGAAGTCAGTCTTCCCCCAGACGGTGTTGATACACCGTACGACCACGTCATCTGCGAACTCTTGCCGTGCAGGTAGGCTGATGGGATCAATATCGATCCTGGATCCGCGCCACGGGATGAAGCCTTTCCTCAGCCAGGTATCCATCGTGTACTCAGTAGTCTGAGCGTCGAGAGAGAAATCCTTAGGCAGTCGGGACTTTGCCGGCAGGATAGTATTTAGTGCATCCACCTGCTTTAGCTGTGTAAACAGTTTCTTGTGGATGTCAGAAACCCCGCTAGATTCACCCCAACGTAGCTTATCGTCAGAACTCACCTTGCCGTCGACGAATTGTCCGGCATCTGTGGTGCCCTGGCCGATATCAATAATTCCAAGTTTCCCCTCCATCACAACACGGGGATCAATGACTTTCCCTTCCGGATCCAACAGTTCAGGGTCGAACCATGGGCCAACGTATTGTGGTAGCACATTGACGCTTGCTGGTTGGTAACCTTCTTCGATAGCCCATTTTTTGAGATCGGAGGCAAACTCGTTGCGGCGAAGCTTGAAAAACTCAGTCGGCAGCCCCGTCACGATGATCGGATTTTTCTGACCAACCTCTTTCAAGACCTTGAGGAACAGAACCTTAATGCTTTCTGAACTGTAATAGCTCGAGTCAGTGCTACGGGGGGCAGCACCATCTTCCCGGCAGTCATCGCCGATGTAGAAAGATCCGAACTTTGTCTTGAAAGACTCACGGGTGAAGCCACCACCCAGGCCTTGGTTCGATTGAGCAGGTGCAACAAGTGACGCAAAAGACCCTCGAATTTCGCCAGCACCTGCGATGTAACTGGTGGTGCCGTTACCAAGGTCGATCGCAATCAGCTGTTCGATAGAATGAGACATTATTTTTCCTTCTACTCAGAGTAGCGCTCGGATAAGGACTCTCAACGAGCCCCACTCTTCCAGAATCGTCACCATATTTTTTTGGTGTCTGTTGATGCTTCCCGAATGCTTGCCTAGATGACAGTGAGAAATCAGCTCGGCTGTCAGCCATGGCGTTGGCTTTCGGCTTGGTCTAGTTGATATGACAGCAGACAAATCGGCCTCAGTTGGAGGGCGACCCAGTGAGAGCGCAAGACGCTCTCGTACCTTCTGCTGGTTTAGCCTTTGCTTGTAGCTGCTGACATCTCGGCTACTTCGCTTACCTGTCCGGCGGTCGAAGTATTCAACCACCCTGTATCGCGGCTCCGCAGGGGACAGCGGATCGAGAGCAGGGCATTCACGCCTGCAAATGATCGACCTGAATCTTACCGGTTGTCGCGCTTCATTGAACTCAAAAGCTAGCTGATTTAATTCACTATCCAACTCAAGGTACTTCTCGATCAAACCGGCAGCCTTAGCGCTTCGGGTCTCGCAGGACACTGCCAATGCCGAGATCCACTCATCTAGCCCGGAAGCCTTTGATTTCGGAACAAGGATCCCGAGATCATTACCAGGAAATGCATTCACCCAACGTACCGCTCGCCTCGCTGCATTGAGGAACAATTCAAGGTCTCTGGAAAACGATTTAGTCCTTTTGGCACCGAGGATCGGAGTCATGTGAGCAAGACGTGCCTCCACTGTCCTCAATGAAACGCGGTGGAAATCGCCATCTTTCTTTGTTCCCTTCGACAGGTACACCTCTACACACGAAACCCGCCCAACCTTCTCGCTTGCTCGCCACATCCACATTAATGACCAGCCATCCTGAGAGCGTCTCTGTGCCCAGCCTCCTTCGTAGGACCTAACCTTGTCAGCAAGTTGCTGAAGTGTAGTTTGGACAAAAGCCATCTGGTCGACGATCCCCATCAAGAGGTGCTCTCGCCTCTCTGTCATCTCGGCGAGCTTTTGAAGGAACGGACCTGCCAGCTCAACATCACGAACATTTCTACGCACAGATCAACCTCAAAACTGTGGTTATTGCTGTTTACGACCAATACGGTGTCTTAGAGAGCACTGCAAAATCCCTTTAGGCACTCGTAGCGCACCTCCAAAGCCCGGCAGCACCTTCTGACACACCTAAGCAACACTACTGACTGCCCACTGATGCCCCAATCACATAGGTATAAGCATTCGAACGCAAACGTCATACGCCCTCGTAACGCCTGACTAAAACCCACTGGCACACGACAATTATCCCCTTATTGCCCAGCAACGCACCTCAAAAGCACCATACGAAATCCATTAGTCAATTCCGGTTGTTTTTGGACTCATTTAGTGTCGGAATGCACATTACGGATATGCCGATGGTGCTCCCGGCCGGCTGCATCCGACAACATAGAGTAGGCGGGAAATTAGTTAAATCCCCGTCTAATGTAATAATACGGGCCCTTCTGCGATTCTGATAAATCCGATTCTATTTCAACGGGTTATCACAAATGTTCGAAAATGAGTTCTTGAATGCCAAAACGCTCTAGCCAAAAGCACCACGCTCCACAACCAACTGATCAGCTGAGGGGGTCTGAGGTCAGCTCAATCCTCGGAATCCACCGCAACACACTCCAACGCATGGTTGCTCTAAAAACTCTTGAACATGACGGAGAGACAGGGGGTGGTCGGCGGTATTGGCTTAGGTCCTCTGTTGATGCTTACCGCCTCGGAACTCTGACGACTGCAACTGTGTGGTACATCCAAAGCAGTCTTCTACAGGAGCTCGTGGTTAAGGTTCAGGCAGGTCACCGAATCCTCGGTCAGACGGCAGCTAGCATTCCGCTTGCCGCGACGAGCCGAGCTGGATGCCTATCTCTGCTTCTTACGTTCATTGAGAAGAGCGAACCTCATGCCATTGCGCTTCCCGCAAATGCTGCCGGCCTACCAACTGCAGCAGTAATCACTGAGATATGTCGCACTCACGGCGTGCCCGTCATTTTGTTCCCTTGTTAGGCGGCAGCACTTCGATTGCAAGCAAGAGGTTTGGAGAACAACGATCCCATAAGAGGCGGGGGGCGCACTCAAGGGGTCTTAACTGATTGGGTCGATGGGGTGCACATCATTGCTACTGGTGGTTACAGCCCTGCTTTTCTCGCTGGAGAGCCCGTGATCATTGCTAAGGGCTGTAACGGTAAAGACATGAGCATCGTGCATTGCCTGAACTCCCTGAAGACAGGGGAGGCAAAACGCTTTCTTTGCCGCCAGGGTAGGGCCGGGCGTTGGAATACCCTTGAGCGCGTTTACGACCTTACGTACCAAGGTAGACCCAGCCGGCCTGCGGCACTCCTCCGTTCCCAGCAGACAAAAGATGTCAGTGATGCTCTACACGATGGAAAATCGCATCAGCCAAGAATGACCTTAGCTCGCCAACCGACACCTCATAGAGTCAGTACCAGACAGCCAGGTTTCATCATCACAACGCTCACACTAGGTGATGCATGGGTCTTTAGCTTTTAGCTCGCGCTCGGCGAAAGAAGGCCCATTTCACGAATGACCTAATAGGGCAACCTGTTCAGCGGCTGTGACCATCTACCGATCACTCAGTATCAGCCACCATAAGATTTGGCTCATGGCATAGGCTGCGCCGTAGGGCTCGAGCCCTCCCCCATAACTAGATCGGTCTGCGACCCCTCAAAGAAGGCAGGCTGCGGCGCGCACTCAGTTGGTGTTAGGAATATTCGGGATTCGTCAGATCCGATTAGTGACAACCGTGACCTGCAAGAAAGATCCAGCAGCCCGTGACAAGCTCCAAACCCTCAAGCTGAGATCCCTGGCTATCCAGGTAGGCTATTAAGTTCGGAAATCGGAACACACTAGAGAGGCAACTCAAGCACCTTGAGCCGATACGGCCACTCTCGGACTACTCGCACCCACCAAATGGCCAGAGACAGCCGAGCCGGTGTCGGTATAAGTCCCCGCAGCCCACGTCACTTGTTTGCGCTGTGGAATCAGGCCGCCGGCTGATATCGGAGCCGCTAGTGAAGAACGGCACCTTTGGGACATGGCTTCATCGGGAGGAGCGTATCGCTGTCACCACTTGCCCGATAAACATCAATCAACATTTGAACGAGTTCGCTCCCAGCACCAGCCTGGCCATTGAGGTGATGCGCTACCAGGTCCATCGAGTCGCGCGGATCGGGCCCACTCCAAACAATCTGAGCACTGACCTGGCCGCCTTCGATATAGAAGAAGCTAACGAGAACAGTATCAATGCCCTCTTTGATAGCTGCCCAGCCATGCAGTCGATTCTGCAAAGCAAATCCCGCTTGACGAGCCGAGCTAATGGCTTGGTGATACGCGTTGATCATGGTTACTCCTACAGGTGATGAGCGCACCTTAACGTCACGTTCGTGAATTCCAAGAGCAGCGACGAACGGTAGTACATTGCCACCATTGAGCATCTTGTGGCCATTGGTGTGCCATCAACGCCGGGTTTCAGGCGTCAACTTCCTTACGGGACAGGGTCTGTAGCGATTTACAAGCTGAACGTCATTGCACACAGTTGGGTACCTGATGTCTCACTTTGCCTCCAGCTCAACGCTTTTGACTGAAAAATCACGCCCTTTTTAGAGTTGCCTGTCCCATCCGCGCCCAATAGAATCGCGCTCAATTACTTCGGTACACACCTACGGGGCGTCCGAGGAGCCAAGCGGTTGAGCATTGCTCACCGTATGTAGAAGGGGGTCGGTGGCTGTCGTGGCTACCGGACAAAGCAAATTCCAGGGGACTGGATTTGCGCTTAGGAGCCGATCGTATGATCGGAGGAGGGAGGCATGCGCCTCGTTAGGAGCAACTGGCTCGCCGGGCTTACCAGCGACCAGTTCTTAAGTCTTGACCCGTGGGAGTTCGTCATTCATGTCGAATCCCAACAACAGTGGGTAGCTGAAATCCGCTCGAAGCTTTCTGTTCGTCTAACGGACGAGGAGCTTCTTCAGATTCTGTACCCGGGCATCTATGACGCCACAAAGAGCGCCATCAGAAACTACGCTGCCGGCTCCCCTGACGGACGCGGGTTGTGCTTGATCGGCTACGCCCTCTCTTACATACGTAAGTACGGTTATGCCCGCGTCATCGATGAGGTTCCAGGTTCTGGCGCATTCAACTTTGCGGATCTCGACGGCTTAGACTATGCGCCGCGCGCTCATGGTCTAGAACCTGATTACCTCAACACTGCGTCCAACTACACTGACAGCCTGTCGGCACTACCCCAGTTCCTGTCCGACGGCATCGTGCTCAGTGATGAAGGACTGCAGAAGCGCCATGCTCACGTTGAGACGCTGCGCAGGTTTCTGACACATCGTGAACACCAGATCCTCCGCCTGGCTGTTCTTGAGCAACATTGCTCCGTAGACATGAGCTCGATGCTTGGGCTTAGTGAAAAGCAGGTATGGAAGGTACGTCGCCAACTCAAGGTCAAACTCGGTGAAATAGCGATTGACCAGGGCATCTGCCCTCGCGTCGTCGCAAGCCTGAGAGGGAAAGAGACGGCGGCGGCCGGCGAATGAAGCAATCAATCACAGACTTCATCAAAGACGCCGTATACCCGAAGCTAGATGCAGTGGATCGTGGCCTTCTTAATCACCTGCACCCCAAAAAGCTATCAGCCAATGGCTCCTATGTCCTCGACTGTCCAGCCTGTGGTAAAGACCGCGCTTTCTACTACCCATTCAGGTCCGGGATTCAGTGCAATCGTAAGGACAACTGCCCAAGCCCATACACGCCTTTGTGGGACGCCCTCGCCCAGAACGGCATGAGCAACGGCGATATCGTCAAAACCCTTTGTGAGTCCGCAGGTGTTGAACCCCCTGACAACCGGGACAACGAAGCCAAGCAGCAGTCACGCGCAGCCAATGGTGGTCGCCCTCCCCTCACGACGGGCCAGGCAATCATTCTGGTGACTCAGCAACTGGCTCAACGCAACAAGGGGATTCTTGACGAATTCCAGCAATCCCGAGGGTATACAAACGAGGTCATGGCTACGCTGCGCCTCGGCGTATTCACTAACAATGATGAAGTGCTTTCGCTTCTTCAGGCTCACGGTGTTACCCGGGAGCAAGCCCGTTCTATTGGGATCGTCAGCTTTGAGGATGAAACCCCTTCATCTGTCTGGTCGGGGATGGAAGGTCGAGTTATCGGTTACTGGCCTCACCCAGACGGCGAGGCCCGTATCTGGGGCAGGATCCCATCAGGACAAGGTGAAGCCAGGTCTAATCCGAAATACCGTTTTTCACCAAAATCGTCCAAAGATATCCCTTACCTTTTCAAGCAGCGGCAGAAGTCCATCCTGGTTTGCGTGGAAGGGACGTTGGATGCTTGGGCTCTGCAGCTCATCAAGGTTTGGGGATGCGCCATTGGGCAAGCATCAATTAACTCAGCCCAGGCCGCATACCTAGCCAGCCAAGGAATTACAGAGGCCGCTCATATGGTCGATGGCGATCATGCCGGCTATGAAGGTGCACTATCGTCGATCCGTGAGGCTGAAGCCGTTGGCATAACCTTGAGCATCATAGCGCTTGGCCGTGGCATGGATGATGCCGATGCCATGCGAACAGCTGGTCGTGAAGACGCACTCAAAGCCCTGATCAACTCAAGGATGAATGCAGGTGAGTATATGGCCAGATATTGTGCCTCTTTACTCGACCAGCCCCTTCCTGACCTACGGCGCGTAGCCAAGATACGAGCCATTGCCAATGGGCTTACCACTGCCTCCAAGCGTAAATGGCTGGATTTCAGCCAGAGCCTAGGCATCGCCGCCGATGAAGAATCTGATGCCCTACGGGCACTGAGCCATCTGGTCTCGGGTGGTCTCACTTTTGAAGAAGCCTCTGGTGTTATTCGCCGCAGGACCGGATACCAAATCACCATCACCAAGGATGCCGCTCATGGCTGAGTCGAGCTCACAGGGGTCGTCATCCGGCCCGATAGTGAAATCTCTCAAGATCGTGCTCTTTGTCTTTCTCGTTATCTTCGTTGCGAAGATATACCTGAGAGCTCCTGAGTATCGATACGTCGAGGTTTGTTACTTCCCGCAAAAAATATTCCAACTCGCTTGGATTGATGCTTGGGGTTTGTTCGTCCCTGACGACAGCGCCAGCTACCTGAGTCACGCAAGTGACGTCAGCGACTTTTTTCGCTCATGCACCCAACAAGCTGCTGGTTGGGAATGGCTGAGATCAATTGGCACTCACCAGTAAGGTAACCCCATGGCTAACGAAACTACCCAAGTCCGCAACACCGCGCCTCAACTTCCAGAGCGCACCCTACGCATTGACGGCGAGCGTACCGCGGCGATGTACACCCTGGCGATCCGTGTTGCACGGCTCGACTCGCGTTTTCGTGAGCTTGCAGGCAACCCCTCCGTGGAAGGTCGCAAGCAATATCGTTCGGGCAACGAAGGCTTTGCTCGGGCGCTCGGTGAGTTCGAAGACGCTCTCATGCAGATCGAGAAGGACGTGGATATGAATTCACGCCGCAGCGGTCGCCAGAGTAAAGGGCAGCCACAACGACGCGAGCCTCAGGCGCGCCCACAGACTGCTCCACAAAAGAATTCAGCTGCGCCGGCGGCCACTACTACGCCCACAGCCGAATCTAAGCCTGCGCAAGGTCCCAAGCCTGAGGCTAATGGTTCGACTGCCCCTGCCGGCGAAGCACCCAAAACCCAGGCCAAACAACCGCAGAAGCCAACTCAAAAACCTGCTCAGCAGAATGGTCAGCCACCTAAAGGCCAGCAAGCAAAACCGCAGGCCAAAAACCCGCAGCAGCAGGCTAAGCAAAAGCCTGATGTAGCAACCGTCACCTTATAAGGGAGCTGGACAATGAGCAGCTGGAACAATATTAAAGACGCGAGCCGGATGCTTCCGGCCTGGTTCACCCCATTTGTTCTTGCGGGGGCAACAATTGGTTTGTACGTGATTGCCCGCTACATGACTGCGGAAAAGCCTGACGAACTGGTTGGTTTCGCAACAATGTCTGCCATTGTCCTGTCGCTTCTTGTCGGGTTTGTATTCATGGTAAGTGCCATCGCAAAAGCGAAAGCTGGCAATGTCGTGTCAGCGATCGGCGAAGGCTTTCAACGTGGCCTAACATTCGTATGGGTCACTTCGGCCGTTTGCCTCTGCGTTTACGTCTGTGCCACCCCGGCATACCGCTTGGTCACACAGAACATTTTCTATACCGTCACTACCATCGGAGTTGCTTGCCTTCTTGGTGTCGGTTACTGGGCATCAGGACTTCGGCCAAAGGCCCAGGCTCATCAAGATCAACTTGGTGGCGCAATGAGCAGCGCAGTCGCTCTACCACTTTCATTTGCCCCAACACCAGAGCAACGGCCGGCATTTCAGGTGACAATGGCAGACCAAACCCGGCTCATGATTCATCAAGCGGCTCGGATCATTGCCTACAAAGGCAGTAACTGCTTGATTGCAGACTCATTCAGCGCTCACCTTGACATCAACACTCGGACTGCAAAGATCTTCACAGATCTTAACCTCCTCTCTACTTCAGACATGGTTTTCTGGCGAATGCACATGCTGATGATCGGCAGTGCCGCAGAACAGCGCATCATGAATACGTCTTCTGACGCAGCGCTTGATGATCTTCAGAATTTCGACGAGCTTTGTCTGCGCTACCTGCAAATGACAAACAAGGGGAATTTCTTCAAACCAGTGTCGGACCACGAAGTAGTGATGAAGGCTAACCGTTTGAATCTGTTGCGGGGGAACGTATCGCAACGTTGCCACGCAGCAGTGGTACAGAACGAGCGCCTCATCCTTGAGCTGGTCAAACTGATGCGTGGCCGCCCTACCCTGATGTACATGGACCTCAAGCACATTCTTGATCGCGTTGAAATGCCTGCAGACTTCCCTTCTGCTGAGTTCGACTCGAACGAAGCAATGGAGCGCGTGCTGATGCAGCTTACCTTCGACGAGCCAGATGACATCCAGGGCATAACAGAGCACAGCGACATTTCAGAGGGTAATTTCTCTGAACCTGTGAAGGACAATGTCCATCACTTCGCCCCCCCGGCCGAGAAAACCTTTCGAGCCTGATCTCAGTAAATTAAAAGCCCCAGATGCTGGGGCTTTTTTATATCCGCAGATCGGAACTGGTTAGTCAGCAGCCTCTACACGGTTTCGACCGCCATGCTTTGCCTTGTACAACGCGTGGTCTGCAGCCTTCATTGAAACCGCTGCGGACCCATCCAGCAGAGCCACGCCGGCGCTGAAGGTGCAGGCAAACCATTTCCCACTTTCACCCTGATCCTGCAGGCCGGTTTCAAACTGAAGATTGCTGAAGAGTTCGCGAATTCTGTCGATTACATTCCTGGCATCTGACATCGGTGCGCCAACCATCAGCACGGCGAACTCCTCGCCCCCCATCCTGCCTATGAAATCGGTGGAGCGAAGGTTGTCTGATAGCACCTCAGCAAGCCCAACAAGCACCTTGTCACCTACAGGATGACCAAACGTATCGTTTACCTGCTTGAAGTGATCAATGTCGATCATCACCATGGTGTTGGGCACGCTGCCTGAAGCACTGACACGTGATGCTGATGCCATCAACTGCCCGTGGTTCAGAAGCCCTGTGAGAGGGTCGCGCCGCATTCGCGAGTCAAACGCCTTAGACCTCGATATGAGCGCCTTGAGGGCTTTGATGAAGGCTCCCCGCTTCAATGGTTTCTGGACAAAAGCGTCTGCCCCCTTCGAAAGCGCGATCAGCTGGGTTTCTGTGTTCCGCTCACTGCTCAGAAAAATGATAGGCATCACTGCATCGCTATCTTGGCGAATAACACTGGCAACTTGGGCGCCATTGGCTCCCGGCATATGGAAGTCAGTTACGACCACGTCAGGCCTGAAGTCCTCAATAGCCTTCAAAACCCCAGCTGGAGAAAGGATATGGAGTACCTCAATCCCTTCCTCACGCATGAATTTAATTGCCGGGTATGCATCCGTTTTGGAGTCATCGAGCAGCAAAACCTTGTACCCATTGATCTGCGAGTCTCTGGCTCTGCTACGGATCAGCGATCGAAGCGTTTTGACGTCGGCCTCAACCCCTAGTAACCGCACTACACCAAAGGTCGCGGCAACCAAGCGCTGCTCGAATGTCATTGGTGTATCTTCTGCAATGACCACCAGCAAATCACTGTCATGATGAGCAGCCAGAGCTTCGAGCGCACGACATGCTTCTGGGTGGTCCACAACAGCGCTACCCACGAGCACCAAACCTGAGGTCGGCATTCGTTCCCTCAGGTCGGCTACAAGATCCGAGCTGGAATCCAGACTGAGTGACAGGATCTTAAGCCCCATAGAGCTTAAGCCTGAGGCAAAGAATGCTCCACGGTTTCCGAACCCGGGGATGTAGATGGCTGATGGTCCTTGATCACTGGCTCGTGCGTCGCTTTCCCGCCGGCTTGCCGCCTGTAGCGTGTCCATCTGCAGATCAATTCCTTCTAATAATCTTGCTGTCAGTGATTGGTTGCTGCTGATGAGGGATGAAAGCGAACCGAGCTCCGTCGCGAATTCCCCGGATAGGGAACTGATGGTGCTTGATCGAACCTTGGCAACTACGGCTTTGAAGGCTTCAAGGGTGTACTCGCTTGGCCTTGGCAAGACCTGTGAGCGCCAAGCTGACTGCAGGACCCGGTTGATGGTTTCGTGATTCATAAGCAGAGGCCTCCACTAGTAATAGTGGCCATCTAGTGCCCCATATTTGCAGGTTCCAACTAAAATATTTGCCTTCCGGCCTGAGGCAGCGAGCCATTCAGACCTGCGCCCGTGGACGAATGTCGGGAAGGCTAAAACCTGAAGGTTCGCAATGTGGTGGTGGTGGCACAGTCCGGCACTAGCGAGGATGGGTCACCGACAGATGGAGTAACCATGGACACGACATTAATAGCCGCGCTCACCAACCGTGGCGCTATGCCATTTGCGAGAAAAGTCGCCCGCGATATGCGACAGGGTGCAAGCTTAGACGACGCCATTGCGTCCCGAAGCGTCCCAGCAGGGGTATTGGTGGATGTCCGATTGATCATGTTTGCCGTCCAGGCTGGATGGTTTGAGGTTCCCGCGGGCCCAGACCTGACTTTCAGCAAGGCCCAACACAGCAGGCTCACAGCCCTCAGCAGCAGAGCCCCGTGGCTTGGTGAGCTAGTCGATGAGGCGGCAGCATTCGAGGCAATGCGTGCAGACCGAGCTCATGGTCGGGCGCGCGCATTCGGTGCCAAGGCATTACCGAACTTCCATTCATCCGCCACAGCGGCGATGACCCGCCTCTCGAGACTCCCACGAGATCATGTAGCAGGTGAAATCACACTCGAGCTCTGGGTCCAAATCCTTTTAGATACCCAGTCCGTGGCTAAATACATCAGGGCACAGATGGATTGCTTCCGTCCAGCCTGGATGTGGGAGTCGGCTTATTCCCTAACAGAGCAAATCGAACGGCTTCGTGAGCACGACTGCATGCATCTCTTGCTCGACTACGTGTCTGCAACGAGGAATCGGTACATCGACAGCTTTGAGCGCAAGCTGCTTGAGGACGTTCAGTATCGTGGTATGAACCCTTCGGAGTACGAGCAGTGCTGGGCGGCTGAGGAGATGCGAAGGGTCAATGAGCAGCAAGCCCACTGGAAGGAGGTGTTTGGTCTCGTTAGGCGTCTCGCAGCTGTCCTTGATGGTGTGAAGACCTACCACCAGGGCACGCTAACAAAAAGGCTCAGGAAGGAATCGAATGGCGCATTCCGGCTCCAACGTTCAGATCTGGATAGAGAGGCCCTCGTCGTAGAGGTCAAGCTCAACTACTGTGTCGGGCAAAGCGCAAACCTTCAGACCGGCTTTGAATTAGTGAATTACTGCCTAGCGCTGGCGGACGAGATAGAGGTGGAACCCCCGACCTTCTCTGGCTACCTGTCTGCATGCGATAGGGCCAAGGCCCGCGTGGCAAACCTGGTAACGCCACCACTCGACACAGCGTGCTCCACCCGTCGGCCACCAGACGACTTTGACGAAGCTGCTGCCTAACTACCCGAGCCGCTCTAAGAAGCGGCTTTATCATGTCAAGGCTCGCATTCATTCCCTCAGTCTGGGTAGGTGTCTTGCCTTGAGTTTGGACGGGGTGCAGATCCTGAGCTCGGGTCTAGCCTGCCTTTGAGGCTCCCCATCCACACTGAGACACTAGGGTTTCTTGAGGATGATGAATTTCCAGTCACCAGGTGCTTCTGGCACTGGGATACAGGGTTGACCATGGAAATCATCAACCTCTCAAGGTCAATTCAGATGTCTCTACACGACACCATCCACACCACCCTCCGCTCAACCGGCTACGTCACCAATGGCCAGGCCAGCGACCTCGCAGAATCGGTTGAGAACCTCATCTACTTGCGCGAGGCTCAACTCAACAGGCAGATCGAAGCCTTGAAGGCTCAGCTTGATAGCCTGCACGCCCTGATTTCAACTGCACAGGAAGGCACGGACAAGATGAACGCCGAGGCGTACAACGCCCGAGCGGTAGCGATATTCAAAGCCATCTCAGCGCCCGGCCTGCTTCTGCCCGTAGACGTGGAATCCTTGGCAGCTGCGGGGCCTAAGACAGGTCGTGTGGTTATCGACTGTACCGGCCCAATTACCATCAGCGATGCCTACTCCGATCACCCCTTGGATATCGTAGTGATCGTTCGGCCCCTCAGCCAGGAAAGCGATGCTAAGAAGCATGATTACCTCGAGCGCTACTGCCACGGCGTGGGCAAAGAGGATGCTATTGCGGATGCGTTTGAGGAGGCAGAGGCCGCCATCTAGGTTGGAGAGAATTTCCAATCAGGGGTGGTTCTGGCACACCAGCATCGCCCCCAACATGGTCCCCATCAACTGATCGCCAACTAGGTTACGAACATGCCCGAAGCCAATTCCGCTCAAGCCATCAAGTTCACCAGCTTTTCCGTAGCCCCATGCATTCGGGTTAACTACGACAATGATGTGGTCTACCGCACCATCCACCCGCAGCAGGAGCCGTCCGCGCTTGCATCTGTGGCCTCGCTCAACTGCTTTGATGACCACGAGATGGGGCTGACCCTCGTGAGCGTTGAGGCTGAAGGTGTGGATGGGCTAGTGGTCGCCCCGGAGGGCTCTGAGATCTACGACATCGCTCATGGAGCAGACCGCACCGAGATCAGCTTGTGCAGCGGGGAGTACGGGGGTCTGTACTGGCGCATCCTGGCATTTGTAAATGGCAGCACCAATCCCGAGGACGCATACCAGATGATGGTAGGTGACTGCGAGTCGACGGTGCGCTCGGCCTGTGCTGGCCTTCAAGGACTGGTATCCCTCCCCCAGGCTATCCGCATGCACAACGACAAGCTGGACGCTGATGAAAAATGCCCTGATGGTGATGACTACAACGATCTTCTGAAACTCGCCGGCGTTTAATGCCGCTACTTCCCCCGGCCCGGCACACACCGGGCCTTTTTGTTGGTCAGCGCTATCCCAGTGATAATGTGCCATAACGGTTACCAAACTGAGGCTTCCTACGTGCCCGATATCGACCCTGATGTTGCTTCGCTGAATGCGCGCCTACGTCTCTCCACCCTCGCCCCTCACCGGCTAACGCTCGCCCAGTTTCTTGAGCACGGAGACGCTTTGCCTGTTGTGGGCAATCCCCGCAGCTGGGAGGTCAGTCACGGTCGTTTTCTGACCTGGGCAGAGGCAGACAGTGCTGAAGCCGCGCTGAGGCAGATACACCGGCGTGAAGTGGAAAGCTCGCTGAACTGGAACAGCGCAGGAACAAGTGAGAGAGGCTATCTACCGTCGATGCCAACACAAGACGTACTGGACGACTACCCGGATCTGAAGGTGACCTTCGCAGAAATCCTGACTGGGGCGGTGAATCTGCCCGAGGGCCGATAACCGTCACTGGCAAAGTATGACTCACCCGCTTCTGGCACACCCTTCAGGGCATGACACTGGCTCTATCAACACAGAGCCGGGAGGCCATACCATGCAGAACGTCGAAACCAACACTCATGCTAATACCCAAGCAGCGGCCATCGCCCCTCACCTGCTTACTCAAGCTCAGTTCATCGCCACCGCCCAGGCAGTACCCCTGCTCAATCATGGGCGCAAGTGGGATGTGCGCATGGGGAACTACAACTCCTTCTCGGATGCTGACACAGCTCAGGCTGCGCTGATCGATGCCCACCACGGCGCCGTTAACAACGCCCTGTTCCTTAACGAGGCGGACGCACCAGAGATCCCAAACAAGCCGTCGGTACCCTCGGCCGAGGTTCTGGCCAGCTATCCGGACCTCATCGAGCAATACGCTGACGTGATTGCGTATTCTCAAGGCGAACGGAGCATCGCGCTGCCGGCGGTGAACAAAGCTGAATTCGATGCCGTACTGGCTGCCCTACGGCTGCTTGGTGCATCCATGACGGGTGGCCTTGTTCGCCCATGTGATGGCGACATCGGAGAAATCCTCACGGACAACGGCACCCACGAAGGCCTTACTGCCGAGGGTGTTGATGCACTCTGCGAACGTATTCAGTTCGACTCCTAACGGAGGGTAATCCCCCTATTTTCAGATCCACTCTCTTTCGCCCAGCACTGCTGGGCATTCACGCGCGTGATTGTTTCATCAGTCCTCTAACTCAGCGGTTTGAGGGTGCCCAATTGGGTGCCTGAGCAGGTGCAGTGATGGCAAAATGGCTCGCAACTGGGAAATTCACTTCAGATCTAGGATCTAGGATCGGCAATGGCAGCACCAAATGGATTCAAAGCAGGTGACATCGCGCATTCGCTCAAGTCAAAAGCTGAGCATGCCTTTGGCTTAGCAGTTACAGATCCATTCGCGATCAAGGAAATTGAGAATCACAGGGCAGACGTCACTTATACGGTCACCGCTTCGTATACAAGCGAACCCGAGAGCCGTCAGGTTCAGTACGCGTCCGGCCCGGCTTACAAACGTGAGTACATCGGTGAGGTCCTGGCGCAGCGCCACAAACAAATATTCAGTGATGCTACCTACACCCGCAACCTCATGCAGGGGCAACTAAAGGGCAATCCCAACCTGTACCGCAGCCCCGTCTCGAAGCATTTGATCCTTCGTGATGACTCATATTGCTACAGCGTGGAGGACTGCCGGGGTTGCGGCGGATCAGGCAAGAATGATTGCTCCACCTGTAACGGCACGATGTACCACACCTGCCGCGAATGTAATGGCCAGTGCCGGATGCATTGCACAAACTGCAGCGGCACCGGGAACACCTCACACAGTCGTTATTGCCCAGGATGCGGTGGCTCTGGTGCGAGAATGGGCGACCGCTGCAACCAGTGCTACGGTACCGGCAAATCAGGTAGTCCGTGCTATCGCTGCCACGCTACAGGCACCATGACCTGCAACGGGTGCAATGGCGGTGGCAGACAGAACTGCCGGCAATGCAACCTGGGCGAGGTTCAATGCAGCAGTTGCAGGGGCGCATGTCAGCTTACGTACGAATACAACCTGAACGTCTATGCCCAGACTAAGGTGTCATACGGCTGGAAAAATCTCACTGCGCCTTGGCTTGCGCCAGCCTTAAAGGAGATGATGAACGCACCCGAGTGCAGCACCATCTTCAGTGTCGACCGCTACGAGCTTGCCAATGAGAACCCGAACGTGTTCGTCGGTACCGGCCACGTCCTAGCTGCGCAAGCAAAGGTCGGATTCCAAGGCATGAGCGGCACCTGCCAGTTCATTGGCCCGACGCTGGTCCCGGTGTTCCTGGACAATATTCTCAGCGGGGGTTTCAAGACAGCATTGGAGGGTGTGAAGGATCATAAGAACCTCAAGGCGGTATTCCAAGCATCGAGCAGCAAGATCGCTCGCGAGCTAATCACCGAGCAAGCCAAAGGCAAAGATATCAATGATTGTTCGCCAGTTCGTAAGGGAATCATCACACCGAACGACGCAACGACGTTCTCCATGGCCCGCCACCTCTCCACGCTCCATATCATGACTACCTTCAAGCAGTTCCGCTGGAGCGCCGTATTTGGTTTGGCCAACTCGATGTTCGCGGTGCTCTTCGCCTTATACGCGCTAATGAGCATCCTTCATTTGGATGCAACCAATGAGCACAGCAAAGGCGAGTGGTGTCTTGGGCTTTTTGCGATTCTCGTTGACCCCAAAGGTGTAATGGAGGCATTCATGAGCCCAATGGAATATTTCATTGACCAGTTCAGGTACGGCATCGACTACCTGCTTATCACGTGCTGGATGCTCACAGCGCTGGTCTTCAATCGTTTCACCCTGCCCCTGCTCGCACCGAGGGTGTGGGGGTGGACTTCTGGTTCATTCCTGAGGATGGGAATTCTAGCCGTGCCGAGCATGGTGGTTGTCCAGATGCTCATGGCTTTGCATCCATCCCAATTCGTGCCACTGCAGTTCTCATCGCTGATTCCGACCTTTCACGTGAATATCGGTCAGGTGTTCGTGTGGGTAGTGGTGATCACTCCGCAGATCTACCTGCTCTCCCTAACGATTTCCATCATTCGGTACAAGGCTGCCGGAATTCACTGGGGAGAGAAGATGATGAGGCTGATGCTCCAAGAGGAAAATACGAAGGGCATTCGACGGGTGTTCTTGGAGAAATCCTAAGCACGCTATCGGCACCTACGAGCACAACACAGAACACCTGAGGCCCAGCTTATGCTGGGCCTTTGGCATTCTTGGGATGAATCGCTCCCCATCAGCGGATTCGGCCGATTTTCGAAGGGCGTCGAGGTTCTGGCACACCCAAACCGCCCCGACAATGGATCCCATCAAAAACGAACTCGCCCTCTACTGGAGCCACACATGCCAACCCTCCTCGAAAACCAGCAGGCACTGACTGGTGCAGGTTTCGCCCTCTCCGATTTCAAATCGATTGCTGGTGCTGATGGGTCTCTCAAATTCACGGGGCTGGATGGGTTTGAGGTCGTTGAGACTGGCGGGGGCTGCTTGGCTATGCGTCGCAACGCAGGCGAGTTCTACATGCTTCTTACGTCGGAGTGTGGCTCAGATGTGCCCGATGAACAGGACTGGGAGGAAAACCTGATCGGCATTTACCGTGAGGACGATGATTCCGAGGTCATGTGCATGTCAGCCCGCGATTTACTGGACTTGATCAACAAAGATACAAAGCCCATCGACATCGAATCTCTGGATTCATAAGCCCGATTGACGGCCTGTAGGCTGAGTACACCCCGCCTGCCCCATTCGCTATCTCGCTGGTTCTGGCACGCAGGAGCTCGAGGCATCCTGGTACCAACTTCAAAGGGAGCTCCCCATGCAACTCACCGTCAAATACACCTACGTCGAAAACATCATCCCGCCACGCTGTCGCAATCCCCGCCGCGCTCGGTTCGACGATGGACTTGAGGTTGTAAACCTCCGCGAGATCCCGCGCGAGGCCGCGCCGGTTGCAATCATCAGCGCCAGCAATAGCAGCGAGCCGCCAATCGAGTACCGCTGGTTTGACGGTCAACTCTGGACCTCCTGCAGCGTGTACGGTTGTTCGCGCCAGGCGCGCACATCGGGCGGTACTGACTACGACTACGCTGCTCCGGGGACAGAACTCTCGCTAGTGACCGACAGCGTCAGCATGAGCCGCCACGATTTAGGCATCTTCGTTTCTGTGAGTGAGGGGAAGGTGGCCATCGCTGACTACCTTCACGGCTGGGCTAAAACCCTCATCCTCATCGATGGTCAGGTCTACCGCCCCGCAGGCGAGCCGCGCTACGTGGTGATGACCTTTGGCCTAAGCAACAACCACGGCGGTACCGCAGTGCTGTGTACTGACATCTCGAACACCAACATTAAAGAGCAATCCTATTTCTCAGTCCTGCAATTCGAACAGGCAAAGGACTATGCAAGCCGAATCGCAACAGCGCGCGGAGACACCACCAAATTCAGTGCAGATCCAGGTTATACGTTTGAGGTGCTGATCCCTGAGGCGGTTCGGATCAGAAATGACTACAAACAAGAGGCTGCGGCGTGATCGAGGGTGCGGGTACGCTCAAACGCGTAGAAAAGCCTGTTACCGATCACGTCTACATCAATCATCCGGCTGGGTTTGCTTGCCCGTGGTGTGCATCATCTAACGTGACCTTGTCCGGTACCGACTTCACATTCGGCGGGGACTTCATCGGTCAACAGACTTCGTGCGATGACTGCGCTGAGAAATGGGAGACCATCTACACACTGTCTGGCTACGGTTCCTGAACACGAGCCTTGCCGACTATCCACCGGTGGGAACCGATAGGGTGGGGATCTCGAATCCCCATCTCTGGCATGGGGCCTGTGTCTGGCTTCGACGCAAGATGGGAAATCCCCCATTCACGTTCACTATGAAAATCACAGCCCTGACCTTGGAATCGGCCCGCTGTAACGGCTAGGCATATCGGCCTCAACTAGCTCCTCCGGCAAGCCGGGGATTTTCATAGACCCGGTTTGGCTAGCCCCCTGCAAAATCGGCGTTAAACTTTGCCTATCCACTTAGACTTGGATCCAAGATGGCAAACGACAATGACGCAAGGAACGCGGATTCCATTTGGACGCCAGCAGCCGTAGCCCTGCTTGGCAGACTAACCGACAAGGAAGTGGCGGCCCAACTTCGGATCACAAAATCGGCAGTATTCCAGGCGCGCAAAGCCCGGGGCATCAAGACGAGGTCGGGGAATAAAGTGTGGACGGAAGAGCACTTAGCCTTACTGGGTAAGATGTGCGACCAATCACTCGCCTACAAACTCGGCATCCCCAAATCCACAGTTACCTCAAGAAGAACTCGAAGCTCGATCCCGCCCCTCAATGTGCCTACCGAAGCTTTCGAGCTCCCTGCAGAATATCTGACGCGTCTTGGAAAGGTCTCTGACGCAAAGATCGCTAAGGCTGTGGGTGTATCAGCCCCGACTATCAGTGCATACAGGCGAAGGCTCGGGATCGGCGCAACCGTTGAGTTTGGTCACCCCAGTGAGGAACTCAATGATCTGCTGGGTAAGGACACAGATTCTAATCTGGCCAGGCGCTTTGGGGTCACTACCGCCTGCGTTTGGCTCAGGCGCAAAAAGGCAGGCATCCCACCTTACACAGAAAGCATTAACGCTACGCGCCCAAGGGAGGTCCAGAACATATCTCACCTCGCAGAGTAACGCCGATAACGCATTAGGTTCTGGCACGCCAGCTATAACATCAGACTGGACTCATTGTAGAAGCCCCTCGAGGGCACACCCAACGATCCAGCGAGTCCATGCATGAGCCAATACACCCTGCCCCAGCGACCCGGCGAAACAGCACTTGTGCTGTGGGAACGCCTGACCGGTAAGCCAGTTGAGAGCCTCAGTTTTGGTTCGGACTTAGATGGCTTTAGCCTCTACTACGCCAACAAAGAAATCAACGCGGCGATCAAGACAGGGGACGAAGCCATCGTCACCCTGCTCATACGCTCACAGATGCCCCTCTATGCCAGAGCGGCGACGTTTCCCCTCAGTGAGTACCGGAGTGGCTCAGAACGCATATCAACCATGCTGGAGGCTATGAGCGAACTGGATTCACTGTTCGCAGATTCAGCCATAGGCAGGCTACATGATGAGTACCTGGACTATGCTCAAGGCTCACTGGCCTTCTACCGAAATCTGGACAGATCAGCACTCTCCGCTGAGACACTGGAGTTTGTCGCTACACAGGCCGGAGGTGTTGGCCTCGACGCGCTTCACAGCATCGACCGGCTGACACGCCTAATGATCAAGGACGGTGTTCCGGCCCCAGCAGGGGAAGCGAAGCTTGGACGAAACATCTACGACATCGGACGTATCGAAGACCTGCTGGTTCATGCCCACCAAATACCCACGGGGTTCTCCCTGTGTGTCATCCGAGGCAAAAGCATCGCTAGTAGTTACTTCGTCATGGTGGTGCGCACCGGCTCACGCATCCTGGCGCTGACCGACAAAGGCAAGTTCGAGCACCCTCTCCAAGAAGAACGCATGCAGGCACGCAACGATCGGTTCAACGCCCAGCGTATCGATGGCAGTCACTTTCCCTATTCCCTGCTCAAGATTCAGTGGATGGACCGGGGCCGGACAGCCCTGGAGAGTGAGCCGCGCGCAACCAACCTACCCGCCGCGGCCGGACTGCCGGTCCTGGCGGACATCAGCGAGCTGGATGACCGCGAGTTGCTCTGGCTTCAGCTGTTTATCGACCAATGCCGCGCACGCTACTTCGACCAAGGCAAGTCCGAGCCATTGCTCGCAACAGGTTCAATGTTGAGCCTCGGGCACAAACTTGCAGAGAGTGGTGATCATCTCCCAGCGCTTGCTGGCCGAAAGCTGGATCTGGTTACACGCGCCAGCAAGGATCTGACGGCCGCATGGTTCTATCAAACTGAGCCACAGTGGGAAACGTGCGCCAATCCGAACCTCTGGATGGAAGATCGATTCGCCGCCGCAGTGCCCGCGGAATGCCTGTACATCCCTGAGACAGTGATACAGGCCGGCCAGCTCCAGATTGGCATGGATGGGCAAGGCGAACTGACCATGAACCACGGCGAGCCGGGCAAGGGGCTGTTCGTGGCTGAATTGAAGTCGATTGCGATGAACACCCTGGACACCCCGGAGCGCATCATCGCTGACGCCCACTACACGGCACGTCACAACCAGGTCGAAATTATCCGGGGCCTTGCAGCTGCAGACTACGCTCACCGGCAGATTCAAGTGCAGGAATGGTTCTACAAGGCCGTGGCCAAGAATCTGCCCGCGATCCTGGATGACCTACTGCTAGCCAACCATGCACGATTCCGTCTGCCTCGTACGGAGAGTGGCCGCCCAATGATGGGCGTGAACGGCACCAACATGCGACACATTGGGTATATCTACGAGCCACCCAGCAAGCAGCACGCCCCCGACCGCCGCGACAAGGTGCGCCTGGAGCACTTCATTGGTGTCACTAACAGAGCGGCATTTCAGTGGGATTGCTACCTTCAGCCTGGGGAGCACGTGCAGGCCAATCTGTTCATCACCGTGAGTACCGACACCATCCACGACATCAAGGTCCTTACCGGCCTTTCTCTTGCAGACATCCCGGCTGAACTTCATTCCCGAGGATTGGATATCTACACGGGGAACCACATCCTCACCCGACTGGATCCTCTAAGTAGGATTCGGAACCCATGGGCAGGTCTGACACTGAGGTTCCGCTTGCCCGTCAGCTTCAAGGCATTCAAGGCCTACCGCGCGGCGCACGGGCTTACCACGCCCACTCCCGGGGCACTTGTACAATGGGGATTGGAGGGCGGCCTAGCTGCGCACACCGAAGGGCTGACGTGCTGAGTGGTCCTGCGCAGCAGCTTCACAATCAAGCGGAAAGGAGAGGCACCCCTAACCGTTTCCGCTTCAAATAAACGGTGCTTACGCTACACCCGAGGCGCTCAGCAAGAAGCCGATCGGAGCAAGTGCCGAGTTGATTTATAGCGTCCTCAGTCCAGTCAAAGAACTTTTGATGTCGCAACAGCGGCACTTTCTTCTTTTCACGCATCCGGGCTACCGCGTTTTTAGTAAGTCCAAATCGGAAGGCGATAACTAAATCCGACTCCTTCCCGAGTAGAGCAATTCGCTCCGGTGTCCAGAAAACCCCGGCGCTATACCTCCAAGCAGGAATGCCAAGTGCGATTCGTTTGTACCTGACAGCGTGACGCGAAATACCAAGCTGTTCAGCCAGTGCGCTATCGGAAACCCCACCCAACAGTGCGATTGCCTCTGCCCCCCATTCAAATCTGTTCTCAGGCACTCAGTCCCCGATTTACTTTTAGTGTGTGTGAGCTATTTACTGGCGGATATGGGCAGCTGTGGTGATAACGAAGAATCCTTTCTCGCCAACCTCACCTTTCTTTAGTCCTAGAATCCCATCTTTGTCCCAGATGAGGCCTGGCATCTCTGTCACTATCAAGGAACCGTCAGCCTGCGCACAGGCGAGGTTTGCAACCCCCTCCTGAGCTTTTAACCGGCCATTTGTTCCTCTGGAGACCCGGATATTAAACGCACATTTACTCTCCTGTAGCTGATCCGCGACTTGGCTTGCAAGCTTAGTCATCGGGCCTTTCTCATCGCCCAAGGAACCCCAGTTCTTCACGACGCCGAAGAGTAGGTCTCCGGGAGTGCTGACGATGAAAGGGATAGGGGTGAGTGCCGGAATCGCGATCTCGTTGGTAGACGCAAATGCCGGCGCTGCGAGAACCAGCAGTGCCATTCCCCAAAATGCTTTCTTCATTGGTGATCCTTCAAACATAGGCTTTTAGAGGATGTAGCTCAGTACGGCAGTTTAACGCCCGGGCCAGCGTCATCAAGGCAAACCCCACCCTTGAAATTCCACCTGAGGAATCGATGACTGAGGCAGCGCGAGCAAGACGGACTTTATGTGCGGGCGGAAGTCCAAATGGCTCCCCGGCCGCCGTCACTTAGCGCCTTATCTGCCCAAGGTAAAGCCTGAAGCATCAAGAGCGTTTGATGGAATGTAGCGAAAGCTGGGTGCGAAAAAGGAAGCCCCCAGTTGGGTTGCAAGGCGTAGTGCCCGACTGCAACATCACCGAATTGCTTTCTACCTGGAATGGTCCAATGAGTGTGCAGGACAGCGTAACCGCCCCTAAAAGCCGGAAGGCGTTGCGGAAGGTTTTCAACACCATCGGCTTTGCCTCCGCAAGCTGGGCTGCCTACGTTGGGGGCTTTGTGGTGTGCTATGTAGCGTTAGAGCCTGTCACTGACCAAATGTCGGTGATGATGCGATTCACTACGTACATGGCTGTTACGGCAGCGATTGCATTGGCTGAGCACCTGTACCTGCAACCCTGGCACGGCTCACGAATGCTGAAGAACATCGCTGAGAAACATGGACCTAAAACTAGCGCTCACATCTACGGCCTGTTTGTGAACGAAGACCCTAATAGACCCCGCATCAATATCCCCGAAATCGCCAAGCAGTACGGCGAGCGTCCATAACCTAGCCTGGGATGGTGAAGTGAATGGAGCCTGCTAAACCCGCACTTGCGCCTTGAAAGGAATGATTGGACATGGAATGCACCTGCTGCAACCACAAGACATCGATCGTCAAATACTTCCCCGATACTGGAATCGTGGCCTGCAGGGTCTGTCAGGATCTTGGCATCGACACCCCTAAACCCACCCTCCGCGGGCTGGGATTCTTGCTGCGGTCAAAATGCGAGACCTGGCCGGAGGGGCACCTCAAGTCGAAAGCTGCTGCACTGATCGAGCACGACCGTGCCCTGCGAAACGGTTAAAAGCCATAGTTAAGGCTTCATAAGCAAAGCACCTATGACCATCTTGCGAGCAGTGCACTGTTCAGAACGGGCACATCCCGCACCACGGAGTTAAACCCACCAATGCGCACCCCTTCCCAAGACTTCATCGTATGGATGAACGCTGAGTTTTACTCGCTTTATCGCGTCGACCAGAATCAAGCCATTTCAGCGGCTAAGAAAAAGGTTAACCAGGTGCAGCCTAAAGAGCAGGCGCAATTGAGAGCGACCCTTGAAGCAATGGCCCGAAAGAACAAAGGTTTTGCCAACATTTTCAACAGGCGTGAGGCATATTTCGTTATAGGGCTGGTGTTGGCTGCAATTGGCACTTACGTCGCTGGAGGGTGGGCAGCCTGCTGCGCCGTCGTGGTCGCCACCGTGACACCTGTTGCAATGTCGTGTATCCACAGTTCCCGTAAAGCAACCGCGACAATTCAACTGATCGCAGCGCTAAAGCAATGATCGACCGCGGCTGTTTATGTCGACGCGGTCTATCCGCCATACCGAGGCTTGACCAGAGTCTCACCCGTAGCCTGGTGATTTTGGACGCCGACTCTGAATATCTCGAAATATCCGCTACACTATAGATTATAGCGTGTCGGATATTTGAGGATATAGCATGAGCATCAGTCAGAAACGCCCTATCTTCCAACGCCCTGCGCTTGCAGAATCTCTGGCACGAGATGTCGCCGGTGAGTCGTTTGTCGATTATAGCTCAGGCCTGTTCCTGGCCGCGCCTCGGCGCACTGGCAAGAGCACTTTCCTCAGAAACGATTTCATCCCCGAATGTGAAACGCGGGGCTGGCTTGCAGTGTATGTCGACCTTTGGGCCAATCGCGAAACTGACCCGGCCGAACTGATAGCTGGAGTGATCGGCTCAGCCCTAGGGGAATTCGATAGCGCCATGAGTAAGGCCGCCAAGAAGATCGGCATCGAGAAGATCAACCTGTTACGGACCCTCAGCTGGGATTTCTCAAAGCCTCACTTGCCGGCGGGCACCACCCTTGCAAAGGCGCTGGACGTGCTTCACCGGGTCTCAGGTCAATTGATCGTACTTATCATTGACGAAGCTCAGCATGCTCTGAACAGCGAGAGTGGGTTGAATACCATGTTCGCCCTCAAGGCTGCGCGTGATCACCTCAACAGCGGCGTGGGGGACGACGGGCTGCGCTTAGTCTTCACTGGCTCGAGTAGAGACAAGTTGGCCAACCTGGTGCTCAAGAGCAAGCAGCCGTTCTACGGCGCCAACATCACTCCATTCCCATTGCTGGGCAAAGACTTTGTCGCGTTCGCAACGGAAATCTGGAATGCCCGCCTCGCATCCAGCAATCAGTTTAGCGTTGAGGATTTAGCTGACGCATTCGACCTTGTTGGACACCGGCCTGAGATGTTGAATCAGCTCCTCACTGAGGTAAGCGTCGGTCTAGGTGAGGCCAGCAACCTTGGCGAGCTACTGCGCACAGGCGCGCTGAACCACCAAGCAGGAGTGTGGAGTGACTACGAGAGCGCCTTTAACGGGCTTTCCCCTATCCAACAAGCGGTTCTTGAGGTCATGGCTGAGCGTGCTATCAGCAAGCAGCCATTCGTGCCCTTCTCAGATCAAACATTTCAGGCCGTGAACCGTAAACTCGAACTCGCACAAGTCGACGCCAACGCCTCAACCCCGAACGTTCAGAAGGCCTTAGACGTGCTGCGGGACAAAGAGCTGGTCTGGAAGGCAAACCGCGGTGAATACGCCCTTGAGGATATCTCTATGGCTACCTGGCTTACCCGCAGCTCCGTTAAGTCATAACTGAACCGCCTGTTGGGGGAAATGTTAAATATTGCCCTGACAGGCTTTCGGTAGCGCTGCACCACCATCAGGCGCCCCAAAGCTGACTGTTCGGTTGGTGGATCTCATCTCATCAGGACAGATCCAAGATAATGGACCGGGCGTAAATCGCCGCACTCTCACAGCGGGAATGGAAATTATCGTCATTGGTAGCTTCTGGCACACATCAGTCGCCTACAACATAGGCACATCAGCTTATGGAGTGCTCGCAATGTCCGTCTACCTTTGGCCCCTCGTATCCCTTCCGGCAGTCATCACCGAACCAGGTGCGTACATCACTCGGGGCGGCGAACGCGTCACGGTAGTCCGTGCAACCCAGCGCCACAGCTTCGACTGCAACGGCTTCTATGGTGAGGATAGTGCGGCGATCGCTGAAAGCTGGCATCGCAGCGGGCGCCTCTATTCGAATGTCGAATGCATAAACGACATCGTTCGGCGGGTGTGAACCAACAAGAAACCAGTCAAACAGCCTACAAGGAAAAGGAATGGCCACCCTGACATTTTGTGACTTCGATGAGGCCCTTGAGGCCGTAGAGAGCGCACCAACAGAGGAGGCTCTTTCCGCACTAATCGACACCATCAACCAGCTGTTTGAAAGCGACTGCCTCGAGGTCACACCTCGGGACTGGGCACACCTCGCATCTGCAACTATGTTCCGCACCACACAACTTCGGGATACGGCACCGCAATAACCAGCCGCGGACAGGACAAATCATGACCAACAATATGCAAAAATGCTGGGAGTGGTTGCATGAGCGGAGTCGATTCGCTTCCGTTCAAATCGACTTCAACCGCGACCACACCTACAAACAACACCGCGCCGTTTGGCACGTGGAAGGCTTCGGCTGGTGCAACGCGAAGGGCCAAAGCTTTGAAGAGGCGGTAATGAACGCTATCAACACTCGCTTTGATACAGAAACTCTGGAATATTTCCCGGCTGAATAACAGGCCAGCCGCAGCAGCCCCTACCTGGCACCTCAGTGACCGTGTCAACTTTCCCATCAACTTCATCGCAGGTGCTTTTTGACAACGATCACATGGGATCTGAAAACCCTCAGCGCCGACACTTTGGTGAGTGACAGCGCAGCGATGGTGCAGACCGGCTACATCGCCCAACGGGATTGGTCACTGAAATCCAAGCTTTGGGTCCCAGTTAAACCCCTCACGTTTGAGCTCTCGCCTATCGTCGCCGTGGGCGCATCCGGAAACGTTCTAGTAAGCAACCTGATTGTTGACTACCTGCTTGACCGGAACCTGCCTGCTGGTACCACTAGGCCTTCAACTCCGCTGGAGGCCGATCTCGCGGCCCACGCAACGGCTATTCTTGGAATCCATAATCAGGACGCATCGTTTCTAATCCTGACTGAAAGTCACTGCTGGCGCCTCAAGGTGTTCCCCGGAAAACCCGTCGATATCAGCGACGTCACTGCCCACCCGACTGCGATCGGTGCAGGTGCCCAAGTTGCGCAGCCGTGCCTGGACGCAGGCCAAAACGGGATCAAGAGCATTATTGAAGCGGCTCGGCACACAGATTCGGAAACCAATTTCTCCATCGACTATGTTGATCGGACGTCCAGTCCCACAATAAAACGGGCGCGGCAGTCATGCACAACCCTCAGAGACCCACAGCGTCTGAATCGGGTGATTACTCGATCCATCGCACTCATCGGTGGGGGGCTCACCGCAGTGGGTGGCATTGCCTTCCAGACTGGCGGGTTTACAGGGGGCGCTCAGATGCTGTTAGTCGCGCTCAGCATGGCTGGGATCGTGGCCACAGTATCCTCGATACTCACATCTCTCTGGGACACCAAAGGAGCCAAATATCACCTGGTGCCTATTGGGGTGATGGCGTTACTGCTAGTTTGGAGTGTGAGTCAGAGCTTTCTTGAGGCACACCGGTTGACACCCCTAATCCTGCTCTACTTCCTCACAGTTTTCGCTCTGATTATGCTGCGGATAAAGTGGCCTTGGGTAAGCCGCCCGCGAAATGCGGTACATCTAGGGGCCAGCTTAACGCTGGGTAGCTTGCTCGCCGCGCTGACACTCTTTTCTCAAGCCCCCTACGACTGGCCCTTGCTTATTGCAGGCACGATCGGCGTTAGTCTTGGGTACACGGCAACTCTGCTGACGGTCAACTACATGATCCGAAACTTCTCCCGCCACCAGGTAATCATTGAGCGAATTCAAGAGAGTCAGAATCCTTAGTCAGGAATTTAATACCCCCGCTCAGGCAAGATCCTCGGACGTGCACAGCACAAGGGCTATTCGAGCAAATGAATTCAGGAAAGATATTGGCTGTGGGATGTTTCGGCGTGATTCTGATTGCCCTCGGCTTTGATATTGCAGTCACCCGCCCCTTCGCAACGATGTATTTCGTCGGTTCAAACCCCGCCTGGGGCTTTGGTCCGAGGGAGCTTGCACACTGCGTGGGGTTCGCAGGCTGCACCCTGGTAGGGTGGGCTTTGATCCGGTCGTTTTCCACGCAACGAGGCCGTCGCGCCAACCTTATGGTCGCATTGGCGGGCCTGTGTGGATTTCCTCTGTTCCTGTCATGGCCCACTTGGATGCCTTTCCAGATGGAGCATGGCTTGCGAAAGTTCATCTGCACCATCGTCATCCCTTTCTACCTCATAGGCTCAGTCATGTTGCGGCAGTATGTGAGGGACTGGCCTTCACTTACCCGGCCGACGCAAGCGGCGCTCATGAGTGCAGGAATGATGTGGATTTGGTCACTCACATGGGAGGTGGGGATCCAGCCTCACGAATATGTTTATGAAGGTCCTCCTCGGGGATACATCCAGTGGGCACAGCTGCTTTCCGACTTCGTAGGCATATGGGTCCCAGCATTGGGGTTGATTGGCCTGCGCCACCACATAGCAAACGACACCCCATCTGCGGTTTCGAAGAGCGCAGCCTTGTAGATTCCCTAGCGATCCAGAAGTGGTGCCTGCTTCTGGCACACGCAAAGGCCACCCATGATTGCTCCATTGAACAACTCAAGTCTCTGGAGACAAATTATGAACGCAGCATTCCGTGAAGCCCTCGCCGCCCGCTTCCTGTGGACGGACTACCTCGTTCTCGAAGCCATTGGAGCATCGGAACCTCAGGTCGATACCGCGTACCAGGCCGCTTGCAACGCAGTAGATGAGCTCGCTTCGAACGACGTGCTTTCCCACCGCCACTACGGCCCTGTTGCCCCTCTCCTGCTGCAGGATGTTCCCTTGCTGGAGGACCATTACAATCTCGCGTACGAGATGTATTCAGAGCTCTACTACAAGAACTATCACGACGGATCTATCGAGGTGATGCAGTCGCACTGGCTACCACCAGTCAAACCGCTGGACCTTCCCTATTCCCAATGGATGGCCGCAGTTACTCGCGCGATTGCCGATCTGATGCAAATGACCTGTGCCGAAGCCGCGGTTGCTACGTATTCCTTTGATGAGGACTTTTTCCATTCATGGAGAAACCAGGACCTGCCAGCTGTTGCAGCTGAAAAGATCCATGAGTCTTACAAGCGCCATATCGGTGGGCTGGGTGAAATCGAGCTCGAAGAGTTCATGCATGAGGTTGCCCGGGATCTTGAAGATGTCCGCCAGCAAGAAGACCACCACTTACGTTGCGATTGCACCGACCATTCTTAAGTCGGAGTCGCCGGCTAACTCCGGTTCAATTCCTCTGTAAGCGGCTGAATAGCTGGGGGCGGACTTAGGAAGGAGAACGGACATCCACCAGCAGGAAATGTCCGTTTCCCGCCACATCCCCAGTCAGGCACGTCGCGCAACCCCTGTGAAAGTATAGAAAAGCCGTTATCCTAGCCACGATCCGAATCCCGCTGCTGGTTACCAATGTCCAAGAATCGTGGCAACGAATACCGCTACCAGATCCTGAGGTCTGAAGCACGCAAGGCAGCCCAGGCGCTGGCGCACTCAAACGAGAACCTTAAGGCCCGGGGAATAGACACTACTCAAATCCGCTTCGATAGCATCACGCCAGTGGAGATCGAAGCCTCGGACCTTTGGGGTGATGAGGCTACCCTCTATCCTTGGTACGATGTGCATCATTGGAAGCAGGACGACACGCGCGGCTTCGATCTTTCGCTATGGTTTGGTCAGGAGCTCTGTGGGCTCTGCTACGCCACACCTCGAAAGAGCAAGATCTGCATCAAGATCGTGATTCTCGAGGGCAAGCCAGACAAGTCGCACCCCCTACGAGGTGCCGTGGCTGCGCTGGCGCTGACCGCAATCGAGAACTACGCCCTTATGATCGGTTGTACGGAGATCGAGGTCCAGGAGCCTGCAGCAGGTGCTATCCCGGTATATGAGAGCCTGGGGTTCGCCTTCGATCCGACGGACCGGCTTGTCATCTCTATTGAGCAGTAATACTATCCACCTAAATCCCGATACCCGAGAGGTGTCTATGCAGAAGCCAAAGCACGAACCGAAACCAATGATGGCAGCACGCTTCCAAGCAGAAGCTCGTGCGGTCCTTGCTAATCGTTCCGTGAAAGCCAGCCGTTTTCTGGACGTAGCAATGTCCAAAGGCCGTGATTTCGAGCCCGTTGGCCGCCTCGCTGGCTGACAAGCATCATTGATTTCCAAAGAGCTGCCCTGACGGGCGGCTTTTTTTGTGGTGCGCCAGGCATGGCGCGTAGCGCCGTGACTGGCGCTGTTTAGCTCACTGTGGTGGTGAGCCAAACGACTTGGAGGTGAAAGTCCTCTACACACCCGGCAAGGGGAAGTGTTAGCCAGAGGTAAGGGTGTCGCGGGTGACTGCGAATCTGAAGGAAGCCCGAGGCAAAATGCTGGCCTGACGAACAGGAAGCGGATGAGGCGGCACAGCGGGGTAAGACGGCCACAATCGTCAAAGCCCGATACTTGCACGGAACGCTGTGACGTAGATCCGACAGGCATAAGCAGGAAGGTCGCGCGAATTACCCTGGGAGATCTGTTTAGCCTGCCATGTGCTACCGGCGTCGCGAGATGACGGGATGGGCGAACAGAAGTCAGCCGAGGCCGTAGTAGTTGCTCGAACCGGAGTAATGAAGGGCTGAACCTGCCATGAGTGGATAGTCGGGTGTGATCTCTGTTGGAGCGTAAAGCAGAAACTCCGCGTAGCGGGGGTCGAGACCATCAGGAGGTAGGAGCCGGAAGCTCCGAGGGCCGGTCTGGGCGCTTAGATACCACAGGCGACACATCAACGGAACCAAACTCGCTGACGTTATTTGTCAGTAGGCAGGAACCGCCGTATACGGAACCGTACGTACGGTGGTGTGAGAGGACGGCGGCTGTGAGGCCGCCTCCTACTCGATCCTGCAATTCACAATACCCCCGGCCGGGTTCGTGGATCCTCCATAAGCATGCTTCTGGCACGCTTGCGAACGCCTCAATATTGCCCTCATCAACTTCCAAGAGTGTGGAGAGATCATGAGCAAGGCTGAAGAAAGAACAATGAAATCACTGCGAAACCGGTGGGCTCAGGGCAAGGCGACGGCAAAGCAGGTCCGCCTGTGCATGGACCTGGAACAAAAGGCTCGGGTTGAGCAGCTGAAATCCCCACTCTGAATCCCAACCAACTGGCTGTACTGGCCGGCCCCGGCTATTCAAGGTAGGAATTATGAGTAAGTTAGCAGCGCTGTTGGGCCCCGCGGACGAGAAGACGCCGTATCAGCGTGGACGTGAAGCAGGCCAGAAGGGAGACCCGGGGCCAGCCTTCCCCAATCCGGATTCGACCTGGGAAGACCGATTGTACGCCCGCGGTTGGTCACGAGGCGCAGATGATCGGGCTGGCAAACGGAGTTAGTTGCCGTCCACCAAAAAAGGGGCCCATGCGGCTCTTTTTTCGTAAAGAGGGTTCTGGCACAGGGTAAGTGGCAACAAGATGGCCATATCAAATTCAGCTCATGCAAGGAAATCAATATGGCTACCGCCCACACCATCACACTCGCTTCGGGACTGGCGGTGCCTGTCGTGCAGTACAACTCGACCATCAACGGTAAAGGGTTCTACGTCAGCTTCAACGACCACGACATGTGGATCTATGGCTGCGACACCACTGCGCTAGTGCGTGATCAAATGGATGGGTTCTACATCCTCAATGGTGATCACCGCGCAGCCTACTCAGCGCTTATCTCGCAAGGCTTTGAAGCGTGCATGGATTACTTCAAATCCAACATCGGGATCGCAAACAAACGTAGCGACCTCCCGCCGCAAGCTGCCTGAGCCTGATCATCCCACCCTCACGCCCGGGCTCGCCTGGGTCTCAAGGAATCAAAACATGAACCCTAGTCAGACCATGAGTATTCAATCCCTCAAAAGCAACTTGATCGGTGTTATGCCGGTCCTCGATGCGAACCTAGCCGCTGCGCACAGTGAGTACATGGCCGGCGCCATACCTGCCGGTGCTTTTCACTATGTACGTTCACGTCATCTGACTGCCTGCGCAGTAGTCTCCCGCGATGACCTTGAGGCCGTAGACGCTTACAAGGCATGCGCGTTCTTAGCGATAGATCTGCGCAATGGAATCAAGGAGCTGACCGAGAGTGTGAAGGACCAGGTAGATGCTTGGTGGCAGTGTTATCGAGATGCGGGTTTTACGGAGCTTCACCCGTTTTTCGAAGCACCTATGCTGCCTTCTACGCCTATCAATTGAGCCATTTCATCAAATTCCAACCCGGTGCCAATGAGACACGGGTTGAGTTCCTTGAAATCAATTAGGTCTGAGTGCCGGCACCAACCTGACCAAGTCCAGCCTCCCCATCAACCGCGCGTAATCCTCCGACCACTGACAGTAGTTCTGTGCGTCACCGTCACCCTCCCCGATCAGCACCAACTGGTGATACACAAGCCCGGTCATCATCGGTAAGTGCCGGACTACTGGAGTGTGCTGCTTGCCGGAAAAATAGACCGACTCAGCAAAACTCAGAAGCTCAGATGGGTTTTGGCTTTTGCGATGCTGAGAAGGAAGGATAGTGGTGTCAATGACACACCCATTCTCCAAGGTGATCCAGGCATGAGCATTTATCGGCCGGCCTACAGGACGCCCATCCTGAAAGTCCAACCCATAGCCCCCGGCAACGTCGCGCTGCAGCTGCTCTAGGTCAAGGCCCACATAGAGGCCATCAACCAGCTCGATGTCTCCAACAGTGACGGTATGCCGGACACCCAACTCAAGCAGGATGTATGACAGCTCACGGGCGACTCTGAAGCATTTCCCTGGCAGCACGTCGGTATGCGGGAGAAACTCCGAGAAGTCACGAGCGATCGCATCAACAATCTGAGGTATGTCGATCTTCAACCCTGGAGTGATCCTCAGCGGGTAGTTCGACAATCCACCTGCAATCCCATCGGTCCGCACCATGGCTACCTTGAAAGCGTCTATGTACTCGTGCATTGGTACTTGCTCCGGCGATTCAGTGTCAATGGGCGATGACGATACAGATCGACCAAGGATCAAGCGACCCCAGCACACCTTTCCCTAGGCTGGATAACGACCGCATTGGTACCCCGCCTGAGGCATTGGAAGTTCGATTAGGCGGGCATTCCAAACGTTGGGGCGGCAGCCTTATTTTCCCCTTGGGAGGTTCTGGCACACTTAATACCCCCTGATGATGGTTCCACTGTCCAAACAGACTCGGAGCCTCAACCATGAACCCAGCATTTCAAGAAGCCCTCGCCGCCCGCTTGCTCTGGATCAATGTCGCTGCTTTTGCTGGCATCGAAGGGTGCGAGGCTCAAACCGAAGCCGCCTTGGAGGCTGCCTACAACGCGGTGCACGATCTTGCGTCGAATGATGTTCTGACCTACCGCCACTATGGCCCCTGCGTGCCAATCATGCTTCAAGACATCCCTGAGCTGGCAGACCAATACAGCCTTGCTCACGAGCTCTATACAGAACTGCATGAAACCAACGTTAAGAGCGGATCGATTGGCAGGCTCTCAGCAAGTTGGTTGCAACCTGAGCCACATGAACACTTCCCTTACACAAGCTGGCTTGCTGCGGTCGATATGGCTATCGCTCAACTCATGGACGCTCGTGTCGGCACGGTCGCACACATTCGGCAAGGGCATTACCGCACAGTGATGCACCAATGGTCACATGGAGAGTCGCCGGTCGACACGGCAGAGGAATGCATTGATGCCTACGAGTGCAACCAGGAAATGTTGGAGGAGGAAGCCCACCGCGCGTACTGCCAGGACCTTCACGATACCTATGCGTCGATTGAAGCAGATCTCTGGGCCGGATGGCGTGAGGAGTGTGAAGACCTGGGGCTTGCGGCCTAACACCGGCGGCGAGCGATTCAATTCGTCAGACCCAACCTGCGGAAACCGATTGCGCAGCCTTCGGCTCACATCTGGGATTCAGCCCGTGCTTACTCATCATTCTGACTGGATGGGGCTTCTGGCACGCTGAATCCTCTACGAATATGGGGTCAATCAAATGCGACCCTTCATAAAGGAAATCACCCATGAGCGCCCACACCCCGGACTATCGACCCACCATCGGCCAGACCTTGTTTATGGGATTCATGGACGACCAGCCCTACGTTGTAACGGTAACCGGCTTCCACCAAGACGCCCGCTTTTCGAGTGAGCAGATCGAATTCACTGTCGGCAAAGACGGCAAGCCCCACTCCTCGAGCATTAATCTGTACAAGTTCTACCCAGATGCCCCGATCGACAGCAAGTACGTCTACTGCGTTGTGCAATCGTCATTTGATGGGCGGGAGCTTCTAGAGGTGGAGGAATCGTACTTTTTCAGTGAATCCAGCGCGTTCGAATTCAAGGCAGGTCTGGAATCTGGCGCGATAGGCTCCCGGTTGGATTTGCATGACAAAGACCGGACGTTCCGTGTTCAGGTCGAGATGGTGTAAGCCTGAGTTGAAAAGGTTGTGGTTGTATTTCGGCTTCCACCGACATGCTGGCCACATGAAAGAACGGACACTAATTGTCCCTAAATACGGATTACAGCAATGGCACGTCAGATCAGCGAATTCGAGCAGCAACTAAATAATCTCATCAAGCCACTGCGCACCGCGCGCTGGTCCGCGGATTACCGCTGGGATGGCTTGGAGCGGGCCCTGATTGGTCTCGGCGAAGATTATGGTGGACTGGAGCTAATTCCGGACTTCCAGCGCGGACATGTTTGGACGCCCGAGCAGCAAGCTCACTACATCGAAAACTGCTTGCGCGGCGTTGTACCTGTCAGCGGGTTGCTTATCCAGTTCAACAGCGCTAGCTGGAATAATATCGCCAAAGCAGATACCGATCTCCCGCCTGGGTTGCAGTGCGTTGACGGGCTGCAGCGTTTCACTGCAATCACTGAGTTCGTCAAAGGAAACGTGAAGCCATTCGGGTTCACTGCTAAGGAGTTGCTGGGCACCGCGTACAGCGCACGAAAATTCTACGTGAAGGTCGCAGTCTACGACTTCACCAGTCGCGAGCAACTGCTTACTCAATACCTAGACCTGAACGCGGGCGGCACGCCGCATAGCGCGAAGGAAATTCAACGTGTGCGTGCACTGCTGGAACAGGCCAAGCAAGCCGTCGACCCCAACTAACCGGACGCCCCAAACTGGTAACGGTGGAAATGGCGGTGATGTTTCCGCTTCTGGCACACAGCCAAGCAAGGCAGCATAGAGGTAATGATTTCAGCCGAGGATACCGAAATGACAGCCTACGCTCCTGTGCCACCCGCAAAACCCCAAGCACTCTCCGGATTCGTACAAATCTACCTTGAGGAACTGGACGGGCCAGCCCTGGACTGGGCTGTTGCTCAAGCGGCCGGGATCAAGGTTCAGATCGAGAGCCCTCAACACCAGAACCTCGCACGCGCCTATCGCGTTACCTCACGGGGCTTAATCCCGTTCCGTCCGAGCACAGACTGGGCTCATGCCGGCCCATTGCTGCGCGAATACCAGGTGGCGCTCAACCCAGAGGCTCACTACGGGGACGAAGGTACTGAGACTTCCGAGCGTTGGATTGCAAATATCTACTACAGCGGAGGCGATCAATACACCACCGAGCCTGCGCGTAACGAGCTCGTAGCGCTTTGCCGTGCTGTGGTTGTCACAAAGTTTGGGGACTGGGTCAGTGTGCCGGTTGAATTGAGTGTGGCACCGGAACCTGGCTATCCGAGAACTGACGCTGCCGAACTTTGAAATCCAGGCGAGGGGTCTATACGTCGGGCACTGTTGAAAATGCACCACTTCAGCGGGTTGCCAGCAAATCAGCGGGAGACCGTCTATTGGGTACCAGTCCCCCAGGCCGCCGTCTATTGGGTGCCCGGAACACCGTCTATTAGGTACTCGGACGACCGTCTATTGGGTACAAATCCCTCAGGCACTGTCTATTGGGTGACCGCACCGTCCGAGCACAGAATGGGCTCAAGCCGGCCCATTGATGCGCGACTACCAGGTGGCGTTTACCCAGAAGCTCACAACGGGGCCGAAGGTACTGAGACCTCCGAGCGCTGGATTGCAAACATCTACTACTGCGGCGATCAATACACTACCGAGCCTGCACGCAACGAGTTGGTAGCGCTCTGCCGTGCCGTCGTCGTCACCAAGTTTGGCGACTGGGTCAGTGTGCCGGTTGAACTGAGTGCGAGTCCGGAGCCTGCCTTTCGAACCTCCAGTTCCGCCAATCAATGAACCCTTGGCCCACGGAAAACTCCATGGTGATTTTCAAAGAGCGACTCTCATTCTGAGTTAAATTGGAAGCTTGGCTTTGGCCGCTAATGATGGATTAGACATGACTGAAATTGTTCCGACGCAAGAAACCACGGAAACACCCCCACGTCGATCGCTCATCCTCGCCGCTATCACGGGATTCAATCTGTATTTGATTAGTGGTATTACAGCCCTCTGGCATGTCCTGCCCCAAGCAGTAACCCAATATTTTCTTGGGATGACCCTGCTTGTCTGGATTATCCAAGCCTCGGCGGGACTTGTTTACGAGCGGTATTACCAGAAGGGCACGGATAGAGCCCTTTGGGTCGCGATGCTAGTGTTTTACGGGCTGATTTATGTCTTCGCCACTCTCGGTTCAAACGTACAGATTCCAAAGCCTCCTGAAGGCTTTTCTACTTTCTATGTAGTCAGCGAACTCATCATCATTGGAATGGGCTGGATCGCTTCTGAGCTTACTCGATGGACTGTCTGGGGAGATTTTCGCCTCCGCATAATAGGGCTTTAACAAATTCCTCTCATGCTTCAGCCCGGCATGTCTAGGCCTTTTCATTTCCCATAAGCCGGAGCGTGACTGACTCAAATCCTGGGACAGGATTCATAGCGCCAGCATTAGGTAAAAACTCTGTCCCAGTTGGTTCTGGCACACGCAAAGTATCCTGATACTGAACCCATCGAAACACAGGTTCTCAACACATTCAGGGGTATCAAACATGGGCTCTACAGTCACCACCGGCAAACTCATTGGCGCATTCCGCGGTCAAGATGGCCAGCCTTGCTACGTCATGTTTGAGCAAACCTACGAAAAGAACTGCCACCCTCACACTCCGAGCTGGAGCGCCCGCGCAATTGGATCGTCGTCACAGATTATCCGCGCGATCTTTCGGTCTGCATCCTCCTGCGAAGGCCAATCGCTGCAGGGTGCTGGCGGACGGACGATCAGGCCTGAAAGCTATATCGCGGGCTGGCTAGCAGAGATGGCCAACCCTGTCGCGATGGCCAACCTGGACATCATCCTGAAAGCTGGCAAAGAGTGGAATTCTCCGCTGACCATGAGCGCGTTCAACGACTCCAAGCCCGCCATGCAAGCATGGGGCTATGGGAAACAGGTCGCGGCGCTTGAGGCCGGCGAATCCGTTGAGCTTTCCCTGTACGCGGACAGCAACCTCTTGGGCACCTTGTATGACGGCATGACGCTAGGCGCACACCGGGTTATTCAGAGCTACAACATCCCACTGGGCAACCCGCGTGACGAAAGCCTGGGCTACAAGCCTCAGAAGGCCAAGGCATACGACGTTACATCGCCGCGCTGCATGCAGGTCCGGGACAATGACAACGTCCTGATGATGGGCAGTGACGGACAGTGGCGCTGTGAGGGCTGGGCATACAGCATCGTTGCCCAGTTCGTAGCCTCGCTTTGGGAAGCAGAGGTTAAGGAGCCAGGCAGCTACCGCAAACGCATTCAGGCACTCCGAGCCTCGGTGGAAAACGCAGAGCCGATGCCTGCCACCGGCGTAAGGGTTATCGTCGACACGACCGTGAAGGTCGAAGACTACAAGCAGCGGACCATTGAGCGTTTGTTGGCGAAGGTTGAACACAGCTCTGTTGGTAAAGAAATCCACTTCGCTATGCCGCAAGGTCATGACGAGATCTACTCCCTCACCCAGTTCCCTGCCGCCAACACGACTTGGGTCATCGACGCCAAGCCCGCGGCAAAGCCTACCCCACAGCAAGCACCCATGGAGCAATTGAGTTTCCTGGCAGGCTGAATTCAGGTCGATTGTGCGGTGGCCAGTTACAATGCCGATCATGGCCACCGCGCATAAACTTCGGAGTGTATTCGTGAACAATCCCGCAACCACTGAACGCCCAGGTTTGAAGCTCCTCGCAATCGAAACCCGGCCCGAGTCATTCGCTTTCCACTACAGCCGCGACGGCCGTGAGTGGTCGGTTGAACTGGGTGCGGTAGCGAGCGAGAAACTGCAAGACCTGATCAACGGCGCGTCCGACCTGGATCAAGCAACGCTCAGCGAGCTCCGCAAGTTTGGTCTCGTGGTGTTGAATCCGGATGGCGGAATTAAATACCCGGTCGCAGTGACCGAGATCGGATTCAGAACTGCCAAAGGTCTGGCCGAAATTCGAACCGCGCCAGCGGTGCCAGGCCGGATGCTCATCACAGACCCTGAGTGAGTTTATGATTACGACACAGCAACGCGAATACACGGTGGCCATGGCTTCATCCGGCAATAGCTATCTGATTCACCGTTTCTTCCACGAGGTGCTTTCAGGCGGGACGGGGCAGGAATCGCATATTTACAGCTCAAAGTGCGGCAGCGTCTCTGTTCCAGGGATAGACCGGGATCCTGAGTTGGTAAAAACGTCAAAGCGCTGCAAGCGTTGCTTCAAATGACTGAGCCCGGCACTGTCCGGGCTTTTTGTGACCTGCACTTGGACTCGCCTTTAAATCCTCAGTGAGGAATTCGCCCTAAGCTGAGGGATTGGTAGAGACGGGCGAGATTATTCAGGCCCACCCCAGACTCAGGGATGTTCGGGGGAACTCAAGCTTGCGAATACTCAGATGAAGATTAGATAAATGCCGTTGGGCACGACTGTTCAATTGGATGCTGGACGGGACTTTTCCCGGGCGTTTGAAACTCATCACCGGCCAACACTCTCTCGCAAAGCTGCTTCACAAATGCAATATGAGCTGCTTGTTTGGCCCCTTTCTCCGTCGAGTCTTTGACTCTGACCCTTACAGACCCATGCAGAAAAGCGGCCTGCATGAATATCGAATGGGTATAGACATTTTTTATCAGGCAGCGGCGCTTGATTTCAGTAAGAAAGGTGATCGCATTTGGAGCGCGGGGTAACGTGTTGATGACGTGGGAGCAGACCTCCGCATGGGTTGCTAGATCCGGCACCACATCTGCGATGTAATCCAAAGCTACCGAACTGCGCGTCATCAAGGCATGACGCAGAGCGGTTTCACTCACAATCTCACATGATTCAAAGTCGAAGACCTCAGCATTGGTCGGAGCTATACGGCCACTACGACTCCCGCGCCTGGTGTTTGAAGCCGAGCCTTCTGGTGAACCATCAAGCCCGATTTCGTACACGGATCTACTTTCTAAAAGATTGCTCACTCAAATCTACCTTCTGAATCGAACAGCCTTGTAGCACGGCGTTTTTGACCCAGGCAATCCAATAACTGCAAGGATAAATCCGAGCCCAACAATTCAGTTCATTTGCGTTGAAAGCCTGAGGTTCTGCCACAACGAAAATGGCATCAGCATGTGATCATCTAGTCCAATGACTCATGAGTACAACCAATGAAATCCACCCTGACTTCGGCCGCAGGCCTGCGCTTCGTCAAGTTCGACATCGAGCGCTGCATTCGTATCGTGACTGAGGACGGCGAACATTGCCTGCCGATTGACCCTCGGCAGTGTGAAGACATTCTAGCGCCGATTGCCCTGGATGGATCGTTGAGCATCGGAGACCACCAGCGTTTGAATCTCATCACCATTGAAATTGGTGGCGCTTCCTACGCGGCTATGGACACCATCGATGGGGAGCTCTACCAGCGGGCTGCCAATGCAGAATCCGTCGATTACTCGCACACCTTCTCAGAAGGTTCGTATGGAGGCGTCGTGTGGCGCGTTGTGGGCTACCTCTCCAACCGTCCGGGCGATGCCTTGCAGCTGAACAGTGGTAATGACGAAGCAGGCGTGCGGGCAGCCCTGGGCGCTTTCCAGTCGCTTCTTTCGCCAGCACCTGCACCCTCCCCAACTCGTGTGGTAGTGGAACTCTCCGATGGCGGCTTAGTGGGTATCCATAGTCAGCAACCTATCGAGGCCATCGTTGTGTGCTTCGACCACGAGGATGAAAGCGAGGGAAGTGTCAGCGAACAGGCACAGTGGTTCAAGGAGAATGCCGGCAGGACTGCGGCGATCTGGCATCACCGCGACAATGCAACAGAGGAGATGCAGGCCTTCTTCGCCAAGGCAGCAGAGCGCTCCACCGCCCCAAGTTGAAACTCTGACCGCTGGCCCAGCAGCGCCGGCATTCGGCAACTATTGTTATCGTCGAATTCCGAGATGTAGAGCGCGGTACCGGGCTAGAATCCACTCAACGCCTACTGAGGAGAACCCAATGCAAATTCAACCCGAAACAACGTATCGGTTCATTAAGAGCGGCAACCTTGTCCGCACCAAATCACCCACTGACTACGGCGGACGTGGCAACTGGGTTGTTGCCCGCATCGACACCGGAAAAGAAATGATTGTGCCGGGACGTGCTCTGATCGATCCCGACCATCCGGATTGGTCTTAGGGAGCGCTGGAAATACAGAGTGTGCCTTAGGTTCTGGCACACTCGGAGCGACCTCAAAATGTGTCCATCATCCAGCGGACACCATCGAGGTCATCATGCAAGGTACCACCAGCTACCGCCCTTCCCCTTTCCCAATTGCCACTAAAGCCACCAACGGTTTCCGAACGCTGGCTGAACTCTGCACCTTGTGGAATGTGCTTAGCGGTGTTTGCCTGGCTGATGATGGCGCTGAACTGAACAATTCCTTTCTGCACTTCGACAAGGGCGACGACGTCGCCGATGTATGGCACTGGTTTGAGCAGCAGAACCCTTTGTTCGTAGCAGCGAATGCCGGGCAGCACATCGGCGGTGACCATCCATTCCGCACCTTAGGATTGGTTGAACAGGCGCTGGCCCACGTCGCAAGCATTCACCCTTCCGTCACGCAAGTCGTCTACGGAGATGATCTGCGCTGGCGCTACTCGGCGAGCGGGGGCACACCGGTAGTTTTCAATCGCACTGAAAACATCAGCCTTCTCGAAGATGCTGCCGATGAAGCATTCGATCGTGCACTGCAGAACGTGGTCGTCACACTGAGCAAGATTAGCAGTAGCTGACTGCCAACACCGCCTAGCGGTGCGTGCGCTTCTTGCACATGATAGTTGCCCTCACGATGAGAACTCCTAACCGATCCCACAAGAGGGCCACTAGATGAACGCCCCAGGACTTTTCCTGCAGTGACTATGCGATTCCCGAAGCTCGCCATCGAGCGTTGCCTGCACGTTATCTACGACAGCGCCTCGCAATAAATGCCCTTGGACGCCCGCCAGCGCGTAGAGATCCTTTCCCCGGTTGCCAATTCCACCGGTCGGACTGACGAAGACGCCTCCCGCCTGGTACTCACGCACTGCGAAGTGATCAAGACCATGAGTTATCGCGCCGAAAACGCTTCGAAACGCTTAAAGCGGTGCTTCAAGTGAATGTGCAACGGACGGACTTCGCTTTTGTCCCTTTAGATCGGTGCGCATTCAGAACCTACGTGAGGACCCCATCCTCAAGTTAAAAGCAAGAAACTACGATATGTATTATTTATATGTTTCATCGGGGACGGTGGTTAGATTTGGAACCCCTGTTTTGACTTGCCCTGCACATTTATCTACTCCAGAGTCATGTGCAATCTGCTGCAGTTTTGCCTTTCCAAACCGTTGATTGACTGATCTGAGGGATTTAACTGGTGCGAGCAATATTCACAATACTTATAGCGCTCTCACTTCTGACAAGCGCCCATACAAGCGCTGGTACATGGGCCCCCATTAGGACAGCACCGGGAAGCAACCCCGGCACCTGGCAGTATGTAGTGTGTGAGCCTACTAGAAATGGATGGAACAACTGCGAACAGGGATTGATCATTGTCTTGACAGCAGCCCCCCCTACCCTCGCGGCCCTTGGCGAGGTGACGTATATCACAGCGACGGTTACCGATGCCTATGGCTCACTTGTTGAAGCAAGTATTCCGATTACGTGGACAACAACCAGCGGAACCCTTGGCGCTTCGGTTACATATACGAACGCAAATGGACAAACTGTGGTGAGTTTAAAATCTTCTAGTCAAATTGGCGGGGCTACCGTAACGGCATCAGGGATGGTTGAGGGTGGGTCAGGTTCGATATGGATTCCCTTCACGGACAAGTGGGCAGCAATCGCCCCAACCTATACGTCTTGGACACCCTATGGGGCCTTGTTCAATTGCAGCGCATGGAGTCCTGACGCAGCCACTGTTGCGCAGGGCAGTAGCTTCACGCAACAGCAGGTTTGCACCCAAAACTACTACCAGTATGTTCAAGCCCGGGAACAAAGCTTGGTGACTGGGCAGGTCAGAAATGTTGGCGGGTTAACGACCAATTACACTTCTGGCCAAATAACAAACCAACAAACCGCTGTTGGTACAATGGCTCCAGCTGGACCATCATGCGCTTACAGCGGCTCGACTTGGATTGGTACGAACTCGGGAGGTTGTCGAGGCAACCAGGACAGAGGCAAAGAATTGAATCTGAATGGGCAGCGGTTCTTCCCCAAAGACTCCGGCGGACTTTATTCAACTAATCCATACCCGGTTCTTTTCTGGGTCGTTGGCGGCGTAAAGTATTACCCTGGCAAACTAATGTCTCGCTCTTATGCCTCATGTGCACAAGGCGAAAGTACCGATTTATTACGTTACGAGGCGTGCCACGACTAGAACGGTCGTTAACTCGCCCTGCCCCCAGAATCATCCGAATCTTCGGAGTGACCATTCAATCCGCGCATTTTGATTGGTTGAGCGGGCACTGGGCCACGTCGCGGGGATTCGCTTGCCTGTTACGCATCTCGACTACAGCGATGATATCCGCTGGTGCTACTCCACGGACGGGGGCACACCGGTGGTTTTCAAAGTAACCGAGAACATCCGCCTTCTCAAAAAACACCCGACCGTGAACTGCAGAATCTAGTCACCACCCTCGCCCTATGCCACTGAGCCCGGACCGCTTTAACGGACTGCCGGCATCTGCACAGGGTGCAGGTGCTTCTGGCACCCGATAGGCAACCCCATCATGAGAACTCTTAACAGAGCTCACGAGAGGGCCACTAGATGAACACCCCACAAACTAATCCCGGAGCTGGTCTGCGATTCACCAAGTTCGCCATGGAGCGTTGCCTGCACGTTATCTACGATAGCGGCGAACATTACATGCCCGTGGATGCCCGCCAGCGCGAAGAGATCCTTGCATCGGTTGCCAACTCCAACAGCCTGACTGGTCATGACGCCGCACGTCTGACGCTCATCCACTGCGAAGTGGACGAAACCATCAGCATCGTGCTGGATACCCTGGACAGCCCAATGTATGCGCTGGCCAGCGATCCTAACGAACTCGAGCACATGCCATCGACTGGTAAATACGCCGGTGTGGTTTGGCGTGTGGTGGGCTTCCTGTCTGATCGCCCGGACGAAACCGTTCAGCTCAACGTCGGTACCTGTGAAGAGAGCGTGCGTCAGGTGCTGGAAGCATTCGAATCCTTGCTTGAGGTAGCAACCGCCCCGATCCGCCTTGTGGCAGATGTCACTGGTGGCGCACTGCACGGCATCTATGCCGAGCGGCCGGCGGAAGTGGCATTCATCAGCCATCACCGTGACGACCTGGACGAGGAGCAGGTCCGGGAAGGCTACACCGCCACTAATGGCCAGCCAGTGGCTATGTGGCTACAAGACTCTACTGGCGGCGAGAAAATCGTGATTGACCACTACTTCACCGAGCTCAAGAAATCCGTGCAACGGAGCGCGGCGGCTTAAACTGGGCATTCGTCGCGCCGGCGTCATGCTGGCTATCTCCGGTGCCGCTGGATCAACTGGATGCAGTAGCACCCAATTCTGAATTTCACTTGATATGCACCCCGGGCTGGTATGGCCGGGGCTCTGTCGCCGGCTATCCAATCCCGGGTTTATCACCGATACTCGTGGCCATCTGACCTACAGCACTTGTAGGGCACATCTAACGAGTGACGGATCACGCATGACCACGCTGGCCCGGGGGCGCAAAACCACCCCGACTTCCAAAGCCAAGCCAAAGAAACCAACTGGACGGTTGAGCCGCGCCCAATACGCTGGTTACGAGACATGGCTTCAATTCAAAGTTGCTTACGGTCTCTATCTGGACGAAAGCACCAGTACAGCAGACCACTCAGCATACGCTCAGTGGTTAGACGGGGGCGTACTGGGCTCGCGTGCGTTTCACCACGACAGTCAAGCCCTCACCTCGACAATCAACTTCTCCAGCCTCATCACTTCCCGGCCCGACACCGTCCTCGAGGAGGATTTATCAACGCCTCCTACGCACCTGTACGCCCTGGACGTTGAAGACATTGCCGACTTTACGGGTGATGACATCCTGCTGGCCTGGGAGAGCCGTGCCCACTCTTGTGGCTCACAAGAAGCTGCGGCCGAGATGTTTGCCCTCTACAGGGTGTTGATCGGGGACGATGAGTTTTATGCCGGCGCAACCACCTACCTGTACCACCCAGACGTATTGGCCATCTTCACCCCGATCGCCGAGGCAGAAGCGACAATTCAGAAAGTGTTGGTCGATCTGGAAGTGGTACACGTACAGAACCCGGTGATCGATAACCTGACAGAGGTTGTGGAAGGACCGGTGCTCAGCCTGGCCGACATTCGAGACCTAACCACGGAGCAGCTCAAGTCAGCCTGGGCAAATCGCCCTGACAGCTTTGCCTCACTGGAGGCAGCAGCAGAAACGCTGTCCATCCTCCGAGCGCTCAACTCGGGCCAGCCAACGAACCCAACCTATCGGCTGATGATGGACCACGAGCTGATTCAAGAGCTTGAGGATTCGCTTCCAAACGAGAGACAGGTAACAGCGCCGTCGCCCACTGTTGAGCTGGCCATGCTCAAGGTCGACCGGCGGACTGTGCGAACACAGGTTTCGGTTACCCGCCCTGGGCAAGGCAACTTCAGGGCATCCATGCTTGGTCGGTATGGTGGAGAGTGCTGCATCTCCGGCTGCAAGGTGGATACCCTGCTCGAGGCCGCCCACATCATTCCCTATCGCGGGGATCAATCGGATGATGCAACCAATGGGCTACTGCTAAGGGTGGATCTGCACCGGCTGTTCGATGCACACCTGATAACCATCAACCCGGCCACACTCACCGTGGAGGTTGCCAAGTCAGTAGATGATGCCGGGTATCAGGCCTACCAGGGAAAAAGGATGTTCATGTACAGCCCCAAGCCGAGGATTCTATTCCTGGAGAGCCACTACCAAGAGTTCAAGGCGTCGAGTAAAGAGCACCACTGACAAGTAGAGGCCAGGACCTAGTAGGAGGGATTGCCGGCGCTGGGTTTTGAATATCGCTGGCGATCGCGCTTGGTCGGCAGGTAGTACATGTATCGGTAAAAGGCAGCGGCCAGGACCACAGAAACTCCTACCAGGGTAAAACTGAAAGGGCTAGGGTGCCGGTAGACTTGAACGAATATGAAGACAAAACCTGTAGCGAGCAGCGCCATAAGTAGAACCGTGAAGATTTGCAGTTTTGTGAGCTCTGCACGGTACTTGGCTTTCCAGCTCTCGGCCTGAAAGGAGTTTCGGTTGAACATGGTCACCCGCCTCGCTGACGCAGATCCGCCAGCTCACGAGTGAGCTTGTCATGAGGGAGAGTGCCAGGTGTAAACCGTTGGATGGCTCGCTCAAGACGAGCGATCTCGGTTTTGGCTTTATTGACCGCTGTCTTCACTGCTCTACGCTGGGCAGGTTTCATCTTGATTCCTTAGCTCAGGACTACTGATACAGAACTGTTGGCTCGGCGCATGATTTCGTCCTGGTGCTGCTGCGATGTGGCATTTTCCAACTCAGCAGGGTCAGCATCGCTTACAACAGAAGCGGCAACACCATATTTGCGGCCTTGCTGCCGGAAGAAGTCAAAGACCTCCAACTCTGCAGGCTTGAGCATTGCAAAGTTAAGACCATGCAGCGGAAGCGCCTTTACCAGATCTGCCATTACGGAGTCTGGAATGAGCCCAAGCTTAGCCACCAACTCTGGTGGAAAGGCGCGTGCATTTTTGGCAACGGTCGAATTATCCATCGGTCGATTCCTGTAGTTAGGGCTGTATTGGGAAGCGGCCTGGCATGACGTTTGATTTCCCGATGAAGGTCAGGCTATCCCGGTCAATCGGTACTCCAGGCCACTCCCCAATCCAGCCCTTGTTGAGATGGTGATACTTTACTGCGCTTTAAACGTGCCACCACCCTGCTCGTGGAGCATTTTCCGTGCTAGCCGGACGTGTTGGTTTGAGCCTCAATCGAGGCAAGGAATTCGGCAGAAAAACTTGGAAGTATCTGGCTATACACAGTCAAGACTGTGTACCCATCCTGCCGTTGGACGCTCAGTTTCCAATCCGAACGCAAACCGATCGGAACGAGTTCATTCGTCTTTTTGCGGTCCCCCGTACGCATATTTTTAGCGACCTTTAGGTAAGGTGTCGCATCTGTGCCAACCAGTTCAACAGTCGCTCCGCCATATGTCTGCAAGAACACAACGCCATCATCCTGGACAAGGAAGCGATCCGCTTTCGCGTCAATGCAGTGTTCCAGTGCTGATTTCATACTCTTTACCTATAAATTGAAGTTACCGGCAGACAATAGAGTTGGTTGAGGCGGTGTATCACCGACGTAGACGAACTCCCGGGCCAGGTGGTCCCAAAGATAACCGTGCTTGTAGGCCTCAGCACGAACGTTGTCCACCCTGTCGCTCATACAGCTCACCGGCTGGCGAATAACCGCCCTGCACTTCACTTTCACCCACTCTGGCAAACTCATATCAGATCCCGCCAATACGTCCATTTTGATGGTGGCAGTAAAACTGAGTGCGCCGAGTGCCAGAAGCACCTAATGGTGAAGTATTCAAGATACATCTCGGTGTACTCGATAGGCTATTCGCTTATTCCTCCCATTCGATCACATCCCAGTCGTAACTGATCTCGCAGCCATCGCCAGCGGTACGCCAGGTGCAGTCACTCTCATCTACCCTGGTGAGCTTCTCTTCAACGGTTGCTTTGGTATTCCAGTGGCGAAGTTTGCACAGGACGGTCGTGCCTGCTGCTGGAAGTCGGTCTTTTGCAGTGATCCATGCCATCGGTTGATTCCAGTCAGTTGTGGTTCAGCACCAAGAGGACGGCGCTGACAGAGAAACCACAATACCGCCTAGTCTGGCGTGCCTGAAGCCATAAAGCGGGGCTGAAAATCTGTTAAACCGACATAAATTCGCAGGGAGCATCGGAGCGCCTTCAGGTTGACCCCTTAAGGGACAAAGGGCTGACGTTTCGGGATTAGCTAGCTGTTTGAGTGAAGAGGCTGTCGTAAATGCCAGCTGTCTGAACCTCTTTCAATCCCTCAGCAAGGGCAGAAAGGGATTCCATTTTGGCGATTTCGGCCACTAGAGCAGAGAAGGTGCCGCCTGAGGGCATGTCCTGGACAACTCTCAACAGAGCAGTGCGCTGAGCATCATCCAGGGCCACACCTGAAACCTTCTCTACCATGCTGGCAGCATATACAGCATCACCCTGCCCCAACGTCACTCGCTGCACAGGCGCTGCCGAGATCGGCAAGTCACTAGCAGCGATGGCACCACTATCTATGCCTTCCAGGACATTGACGAATGCCGTGTCTAGACGGCGCTCATCACGAACAAAATCTGCAATCTGGCTGAGCTTCTTTGCGTCCACTGCTGTTACCTCTGATTCAGAAACGAGGGATTGAACTGGTTCAAGGATATCCCAGCTTCCAGAATCGCGCTGCTGGACAATCCGCTGTTGGATCGGGGCCCCGGGGGCTTCTGACACACCCATTGACCACGATAATGGAGGCCATAACAAAAAGGGGCATCACATGGTCATCAACGAGAAAGAAGTGAAGAAAATCGAGGCTTATGCCTGCCCTCGGGATTTTCGTACTGGCAAGAGGACTCGTATGCGCGACTGGCGTGTAACTGTTCAGTTCGTAGATGGCCACGTATGGAACGACGGTGGCCACGGCACCCGTAAAGCTGCTCTAGCCTACGCCCAACGCTATGCACTCTGAACGCCGCGGCAGCTGTAATGCTTCTTGAGATTGCTCCGCCGTTACCCGTTGCTGGTGGTGATCAAGTCCAGGCTTCGGATTCCGCACACCGGTTTTGGCTCTGTTATCTGATGTTCCCGCGTTAATTTATTGACCATCAAGCTGGGGGCGATGCTTCTGGCACACCAATATGCCCCGCAGTATGAACGTCCCGAATTCGCTCAGGAACATGCCATGTGCCCCTTTCATTTGTCCGAGAACACTCGGTTGAGTCCCACCGATGTGCACGCTCAACCACCCGGTGAGTTTTCCCCCTGCAACTGTGGACATGCAGGACCACTGGGCCGTGAGCGTTGCGGTGCTGATATGGCAGCCTTCGCAGTTCGCTGCCCGGGCTGCAACAAGTCTGTCCAAGCTTTCACTGAACAAGGTCTGCCCGTTAATTGGAATGCAGTGAGCCGTAAACACGCCCCCGTCCAGCCGGCGGTCCACAAATGAACGCAGCGCCGGCTAAGCGGCGAGAGCGCGCAATCGAATTCACGGGCCAGAAGGTTCGTGCATTCCAGAACGGTGCCAGCAACGTCACTCGACTGATCGTTAAAGGCGCTGCACGACAGTGGCTGATCGACCAATCCCCAGCATGGGTTGCGAGCCACGCTGATGAGCTCTGCCCCTTTGGCCAAGCTGGGGATCTGCTGTGGGTGCGTGAAGCCTGGAGCCAGGACTTCGCTAACCATTACCCTTTCACCACCACTTGGTATCGCGCGGATGACGATCGCAGCTATGAGATAGATGAAAAGGACGGAGTCCGAGGCATCTACAGTCCAGAGCATGATGAGCACGTACCTTTCAGGTGGCGCTCCAGTCGTTGCATGCCGCGGAAAGCAAGCCGACTGACCCTCGAGATAACCGGGCTCAAAATTCAACGCCTACACGACATCAGTGATCAAGAGATCATCGGCGAGGGCGTGCGTCAGGCGCGTGATGGCAGCGGTTGCTGGGTTGGCCGTGAAGGCCCACGACGGTTAATGACCCCATGGCTGACCGCCCGCGAAGCCTTCATCGACCAGTGGGAAGAGAAGCACGGCCCCGGCAGCTGGGAGGCTAACCCCTGGGTTTGGTGCATCGAGTTCAAGAGACACCTCAATGGCATCTGACCGACTGCCCTAGCCTCCCCTACAACCCACACTCACGAGGTGTTTCATGACTGACATCCAACGCTGGATCACCGTGCCTTTACCGTTGACCGTTGACATGGAGGTGGCATTCGCCGAGGCCTGGTACTCCAAGCGGCGTTGTATTGATGACGTTGAGATGGCTGATGCCTGGGAAGCGGCATGCAACGCAGCACCTCAGTCGCCTCCGGATCCACGTACTGAGTCCCTTCAGCGCCAGCTGGGCCGACTTAACGATATGGTGCGCAACACCGGGAAGGCCCGCGACAAGCTGAAGGTGAGCAACGATGAATTGCTTTCCTTACTACGGGAGTCACTGGTCCGCGACGACGCAGGGATTTACAGTGTGTCCATGACGCCGTCTTACCGGGATCGCGTGCGCCAGGCGCTCTACAAACACGAAGTTCGTCGACCAGGCGTAGCTACCCTATTCGAAGAAACGATTGATCACTTCCAAATGCAGCTCGAGGCAGAGCGCCCTGGGTCGGTGGAGCTCCGAGACGTACTCAACGAGACAATCGCTCGAGCAGAGGCAGAACGCGATGCTGCGCTTGCTCATCTGCAGGCCCTGCAAAATGAACCGGTATCAGTGAAGCTGACCGTTGTGCACCGGGGCATTGAAGTTGACGAACCGCTGGTGACCTTCAGCCCCGAGTTTGCCCGGCAGTTTGATGCCCTCCCCCCCGGAGCAGTGGTAAGCCTTTACACCCATCAACCATCGCCGCGATTCCGCGGTGAGGGTCTGGCCGAGTTGGCCTTCCCGACAATGCTTCGGCAGATGTGGTCCGGTGGTGACGTTCAAGGCTGGCTGAACGAACAAGGACCGGTCTATGCATGGCCCTCGCTGCAAAGAGCCTCGTTTCAATCCCGTGTAGCCCCTTGGCTGGTCGAATGCTTTGGAGAAGTGATCGCCCAGGACACTCAAGAGCGCAACCAAAGGTTTCTTGAGGAGGCCCTCGAGCTGGTTCAAGCATGCGGCGCTACATCCGACGAGGCTCACCAGCTGGTCGACTACGTATTTGGACGGGATGTTGGCAAGCAGTCGCAAGAGGTCGGCGGCGTTATGGTGACACTGGCTGCACTCTGTCACGCCCACAAGCTTGCAATGCATCAGTGCGGCGAAGCTGAGCTTGATCGAATCAGCTGCCCAGACGTGATGGCGCGGATTCGTGAAAAGCAGAAAGGCAAACCAGCATTCAGCCCTCTACCGGGCGTTTACTCTGATCGGCGCTAGGAGCAGAGATGGTCACTTCTACTGATGCAATAGACGCAAAAACTACAGCACGGTGGACCTTCGCCTGCTCGCGTTGCACCTGGTACGGATGCAACCCTGAGGTGACTCTCATTGGCTACTTCGCAGACTGCCCTAAGTGTGGAGGTTCTTGCACTACAGACGAGCCTACATATGAACCGGCTCCGGGACTAGCTGACAACAACTGATTTAGGGGTTAATTCCCAGTCATGGGAAAACACTAAGCATTAATTCAAAATGGGTAAATTATGAGTAATCAAGAAAACTTGGTGAGAGATACAGTTCTGTCCTGCACCCTTAAGATAGGTGTCGGAATTTTGTGTATTTGCATGTTGTCCGGGCTCATAGCTCTAGTACCTGTGATCGAGGAATGGCGAGCCCAAATGTGGCAGCACGTGTCGGCAGTCCTCACCGATGGCGGCTCAAACCTTTTGCCAGCAGCCTATATTCAATGGGTGACCTTCATAGTCGCTGCCTGGTCGCTGTGTATTGCATTGCAGCTGGGCAAACAACACTCCTTATGGGGCATTCCCTTTGGATTGCTGTCACTAAGCTCAATTTTTCTGGGCCTGACACCCTCGTATTACGCAATGATGTCCGTGTGCGGGGAATGGACGCAAGACTTCATCTCCACTCAACCATTCGTCATCAGAACTGCGGTAGGTTTGGTTACTCTACTTCCCGCCATAGGGCCAATTTTGCTCATAGTATGTCTATTAGCAAGTCTGTGTGGGGACGATCATTCGTCAAGTAGCCAGGCATCTGAAACATGATTGAGAGCCTCAAGCATTAATGGTCAATGAGGTAATATCATTGACCCTACTAAGCGTAGATACCCAAAGAATGAGTAGCATCGATTAGCACCTATTCCACTTAATTATCGAGTATGAAGATGTCACGATCCCTGGCCATGGTTGAATTTGAGGATGGTCGCAGGCTTTACCTCATTTATGACTGCACCGTCTGTTATGCCTACCGGCCCCTGTTCGAAACAACAAAGGCAGCATGGGATTGGTACGTAGCCGGTAAGCCCGACATTCCGGAGCCCCCTAACGCATCGAGCACAGAACTTCCAGTAATCGTAACCACGGACCTTCATTTCGAAGGGCAGGAGCGCTGGCAGTACGAATCGAGGGCGTCTGCTGATTCAATGTGGCTGACTGGTCCGCGAAATTCAGAAGAGCGTATGGATGAGCTGAGTCGAGACGATGAGCCCTTCGGGGGGTACTTTTCGACTTAAAAGGAGGCAGGCAGCTCGGTTTGAGGGCTGCCTGCAGGTCTGAATTAATGCGTGGCAGGGTTTTTAAGAGCAGGGAAGCAAGGCTGCAAGAATGCCTGCTCGTAGCCTTCTTCATCTGGCAACAGATTGTGTTTGTCAGCAACAAGAACTTGATAGATTCGCTCGACCTCACCTCGGACATCGCAAACATGCGTCTCCATGGCCGCTGATACGTTAACCGGCACGCATTTCGTGCGCAGGCCTTGACCTGGCGTTGATGACAATTCAACGAGATCTGTGCGCTCTTCTTCGATCACCTCGCCAGCCTTGGCCAACTCAGCATATGCGTTGACCATGTAGGCGTTCAATTGATGATCCATCCCCGCCATCGAGATCAGCTCAAACCCCACGGTGCCAGTCAGACCGACTGAATACGCGAACGAAGGAGAGTCGTCACCTCCGAATATTGATTTCACTGCGTAGCCTTGCGCGCCGATCGCCCCATCAATCTGCGCAGCCATGCTAGGCGCAAGCAATGGAATGCGAATAGCTCGAACTACGTCGACAAGGTTTTCTTCAGTCACCTGTCCATCCTGAACCAGCTGATTGAGGCGGAAACCGACGGTCACCGATGGCGCGAGTTCAAAGGTCATATTTGCGGCAAGGGTGCTCATCTGGAACTCATTGATGTGATTGGCAATGCCGGGCACTTGCAGCTTGAGCGCAGCGATTTGAGCGGGTGTAGCTTCGGGGAGGTCGGTCATGGGTACTCCAGAACGGTTCGTTAGGTGTGTCTCAAGTTGATGTGGCCATTTTGACCTGCCCAGCCTGTGCCAGAAGCCTCAAGTTAGATTCCGATTTCTCTTGTGGGTGGTTGCATCTCTACCTGACGATATACTCAACCCAACTTGGCGGAATGATTCGCCTGAAACCCGATCTGATGGAATGAACCATGTTCTACGAAGATATCAAGACAGCCATGCTTGCCGGTAAGCTCAAGGTTGGCATTTACCCGCTGAACGGTATCTCGTACCGTGATGGGATATTCATCGAAGCCCCAGGGCTTCTCGGAATCAAGGCGAGGCTTCTGTCAAAGGCTGATCGGTTGGCACTTCTTAATCTGGTGAAGCAAACCACCGGTAATGTAGCGCGTGAGCTGAAGACCTCGACCGTTCAGCAATGGCTTGAGGAACGCAAAGCCGTGCTGTTGACCGGTAAAGTGGCCAGCGGCAAAACCACTTTCCTTCAAGCCGCACTGCCAAACGCGGTCTACTTGAATGGACGTACGTCGGACTGCTCGAACGCAAACTGGTTTTGGTACCAGGTGAGCAAAGACCCACATCTCCCAGTGGTGATCGATGAACCTCAAGCGTTCCCTGTACTGGTTCTCGGCGAGATCCTGAAGATCATCAAAGAGCAAAAGCGTGGGTACGTGCTGGTTAGCCAGGCAGAGGACGGGGCGGGATTCAATGAGCTATGGGAGTCGATGACAACGGCCCCGGTCGGTTTGCTCGGCTACCCTCAGGTTGACCCAAATTTCGTCTGGGTGAAGTTTCAGCGCAGCCGAGAGGTCACTACAGCCATGTGGGTCGGGAAGATTGTTGAAGACAATGCCGCGGGAGATGATGGCAACGGTCCAGGCGCTGGTCCATTGAGCCTAGCATCGCATTAGGAGACCAGGGCAGCATCATGCCGCCACGAACAGTTTCTACTAGCTGCCCGGTCATCTGAGTCCGATCACCATCTGATGCTGATGATAAGAGTATCTTCAGCGGATCGCTTTCAGTAACTCGATCGCCCCATCAATCGCTCTGTCAGGCCGGTCGACGATCGCGAATATCCTTTCGACGGAAGAAGAGAACAAGCCGGTTCCGATCAAGCTAATAATGAAAGGTGCACCCTGATCTAGATTCGTCTTGGCTTTTCCCCACCCGCCTCGCTCATCGGCGGCCTTGACCTGCCCTTCGAGGATGCCAGCAATAGAAGAGGCATTGAAACCGTCATTGAACAAGGATTTGATTCCTAGCAATGTAGCTAACTGCATTTCGTGACTCATGTGGCTTCCAGTGGCGGTGGTAGCTGTATTCATGTCCGCAAACCCTCATGTTCTAGTTCTGATGCTTTCTCTTTTGACGCAAGATCGGGCTAGCCGAGCCTGATCTCAGTCAGGCCGACATGATGCCAAAGGTTATCCGCCTGGCAACTCAAACCCCCGCAACGGAATTCATTCCAAGTGAAGCCGTTAGCTGGTGGCACATCCAGAGCTGGCCGACACTGGAAACTATCAAACACAACGGAGATCACGATGGACATCGGGAAGCGGCCGGCTCTGCATCTAATGCGATCCTAAGCCTTCGCAATATGCTGGATCTGCCAGCAACCGCAAAGGTGGATGAGATCGTCGCCAAGGTCCATCAACTGATGCAGCAGATAACCAGCTCCAGCTAATTCCAACCTACTGTTGGACGGTGAACGCTTTGGCAGTGCCACCCACCGAGAATCCAACATCGCACTGACCTTTAGGGTCTGGCATCTTTTGGATGTCGACCATAGCAAGGCCATTGGCCCCACTCTTGTAAGCCTTCATCTTCAAGCCAGTCAGGATGTAGTTTTCATCAGATCCGAATTCATTTGCGTCGCTACCACATGCGGCCGCCATGACCGAGCGAACCCCAATGGCGCCCTCTGGAATTGCTTTGTAGACACGAACCGATCGGATAGCGGTGTTTTGTTGAGACATCGCAGTATCGTATGAAGAGGACTCATCGCTCCCGGGATTCGCGGCGCAACCCACCAAGATTGCTGCACCAGCTGCGGAAACGAGAGTGAAGCCAAATCTGCGAACAGCAGGAGATGAAAACCGGTATTGGGGCATTGTCAGTCATCCATAGAAGAGGCTGGCCAGTCTAAACGCTAGGGGGGTTTTGGCACACCTAGGCCCACGTGATGATGAACCCATCAAATCACTCACGGAGATATCGATATGAACCCTACCGATCACATCAACGAACTAGGCCAACCAGTGTTCATTAAGTTCGAGACTCAGCGCTGCATCCGTGTCATGTACGGCATCGAATCACAGTTCCTTCCAATCGACCCGCGCCAAGTGGAAGGTGTCCTGGAGCCGGTTCGCAACGAGCAGAGCCTGGCCGAATACCCTAACCTTTCTCTGATCCTGTCCCAGAAGCCTGGCGGTGTGCAGATGGCCATGATCGACCACTGTGACGGCGACGTTTACCTCGCGGCTGATGCCGGCCAGGATCCACACTCCGAGGTAAGTATGGCCCGCTTCGCCGGTGAGGCCTGGCGCGTCGTCGGGTATGAAGATGGGTTTCCGGACGAGCCCTATCAGCTCATGACCTCGGAGAGCATGCTGGCGGCCCAGTCCGTATGCAACGGCCTGCTGACCTTGCTAAAGCCTGTACGGGTAGCCTTGGGGATGGATAATGGTGCTCAAACCTTCATTTTTACCGATCGCCCGGCCGAGGTACTGGTCATGGACAGCGCCTATGCGGCGCAAAGCAAAGAGAGTGGAACCCTCGTGATCAACAGCCCTTACCTCGGCCACGAGAATGAATATGCCGGCGACGTGTATCGTGGAAATCTGGCTCGTGACGCAGTCAGCCATTTCTGGGGGCAGGTCGAAGCACACGAAGACGCTAGCGCCGAATTTCTTGTCAGCCCTTAAAGGAGCCTTAACTTCCACAAATCCGCGCTGGACGAGGTTGACTCACCGGCGCTTGCGGGCTGTACGGGCTGAACGGTTTCAATATGAACCTGTTTGGTCTGAGCCTCCCCTTGGTACAGTCCTCGCTCCACTTGCCATTAGTAATTGTTCCACTCATCTCCTCTGCCATCACCGCGCGGCACGTTGGGGGCCGTGGACTTTCAAATCCCGCTTGAGCTTGTCCCGACTTGTCGAATCCGACGCGTAGTTGAGGACTTCGTACCATCCTTCAACTTGTCAGAAACTTTTTCTTCAAAGAGTTTGCTCAGTTTTGCCTATTCATCGCACGCCATGAATGAGGGTTTGCAGCATCGGCTACCAGAGGGTGATCTCTATTAAGAGTTGGCCTGAGTCGCCATGTGTCAATCCAGCCTATTAGACGGCCCAACCTCGTTAGGTTTGAAATGTTGCCTCCAGGTGGTTCTGGCACGGGTTAAAGGGCCAGAGAATTGCTCCATCGTTACCACATGACCAGGAGCAAATCCATGAACACTCAAACCGAGTCACCTCTCACTGCTATCGGCATCGCCGGCGCCGTCGTCAGCACCGCTCCACTTTTCAAGCACTTCTGCTGCGCCATCTGTGAAGATACTGGCCTGGTAGCCACCGAGCATCAGAACGAGGCTGGCGATTACCTCAACGGTCGCTGTTGGAACAGCTGTGAAGCTGGCAATTCGGTGGTGTGGAGTTCCGAACAAGAACAATGGGTCAAACCCTCGGAACAGGTTCGATTCACGCTGCGCAAGAACGAGGGCAGCACCAAGAAGCCCTGGATCGTCGAAGACACCCATGCAGATCCTGCTGAGGATGCTGTGATTTATCACTTCGCCAGCAAGCTCAAGGCTGAACGTTTCAAGTCGGACATGGAAGCTGAGTACGGATCCAAGCAGCTGGGCGCCTAATCGTGTGTAATGTCGGCTTTAGCCACAACCCACGGCGCTGGCTACCACAGGGAGCACCGTGAAAGGTGAACCGTCAATGAATCAAGAACGTCGTTCCGCCCTGCTTAATGCCTTGTCTGATGAGGTCAGAGTACCGTGGGAGCACAACTGCGCCGGTGAGATCTTCGTGCCAGGTAAGTCAGAGAACGAAACCCTGCGCATCGGCCACTTCCAAGGCGACGCGGCCCTAGCGGCATACGTGGTTGCGATGCATAACGCGACACTTGCAGGCCAGAGTTGACCCTGGAGGTATGAGCATGACCAGCAAAAACGCCATTAACGTCACCTTTGAAGACCTGAAGCTGGAAGACACAGTCATCATTTGGGGATCGTGGGCACGACGCGCATGGCTCACGAGGTACAGTTTACTGGCTCGATCCCGATACTAGGATGGTCTCAGTAAACACAAACGGCATGGCAGACACCTGGGAAGGCTTAGCCGATGGACTTCAGAAAGTCATACCCTGAGCCCGGCCGGTTAATGTGAGCCATCCTACAGATATCGGAGTTTATGACCATGACCGCTGTAAAACTCTCAGCCGGCGAAGAAGCGCTGATCGCCTCCATCATCTACCCCGCCCCCCAAGCAGGCACTTCGCTGCCGGTTGAGCCCGGGGAAAAGCGTGCTGCCCGAGGACTTGAGCGTAAGGGTCTCGTGGTGCTCGGTGTCGACACTCAAGGCCGCGACCAGATGACGTTTACGACGCTCGGTCAGGCCACTTACGAGGAGATCAATTCCACCGCGCGGGAGGGAAACAGTAGTATAAGCAAGACAAAACTAGTTCGACCAAGTGGGCTGGATACTAAGCTGATCGGTACTATCAGGGCCGCGGTGAGAACTGCTGAGATTGCTACCACCTGTGATTGGCTTGTAAGTGAAGGCTACGCATCAGATGATAGCCACGCCCGCGAACTGATTCAGTCGGCATGCAGCACCTAGGCAGCCAATTTGATCCAACCTAAATCATTGCGAAACATCAGCGTTAACGGAACAAGGTAATCGAAGGCTCGGCCTTCCAAGGGTTACTCTGTGAAACGTTAATATCCATACTGGCAAGGTACGACTGGGGTGGCAGTAACATCCTGCTTTATGGTTGCGAGAGTTTGATTTCTACGCAGCACGACGTCTCCAGTCTCAATAATTGCCGAAGAGTAGGTTAAATCATGAACGATCGAAAAACACTAATTACGGCTGTTTGCGGAGCAACTATTGGCATCGCTGTAATGTTAGCTGGCAAGTCTTATGTCCTGGAGCCATACCTCGCTTCGAAGCGCGCGGCATCACAACAGGACCAGGTTGATGTTGAAAATCGCCAACGGGATGAGCTTGTTGCTGCTCAGATTGAACAACTTGATCCTGGCTCAAAGAAAGCAGCGTGCGAAGGCTATATCGGTGGCCTTAAGGAGCAAGGCATCCCGATTTCAGCACTAATAAGTACAGCATGCTCAGGAAGCTAGAATGCTTCGCTTTCTCTGAAGTCGATGCCTCGCTCTACTGGCACACTACAAAATTGAACCTATATGGCTGAGGTCGCGCAGTGTCATTGAAGCGTATTTCCAACGAGCTCGAGCAGCTCTGCACCGTCAAGGATCTGTTCGTATATGAGGTGCCCGCTGGCGATCGTCGGGAGGTCTATCCTGTCATCACTGAATACACCCGTACATCCTCAGAATCACGGCACATGGGCAACTACGAGTTTTACAGGGCACGCGCAGTCCACCCGGCAGCTAGTGGATCCTCATTCCATACTTGGAACAATCAGGTATCAGTCGTCATTTGCCATCAAACCCGACGCGTGAAGTTCGGGCCTACTGGTCAATTGATCATGCACAAAAAGGGCGTAGGTCTGGGCCCAGCTCTCATGTCCAACGTGATCGAGTGGCTCACCAAGCAGGATGTTGCGGGCTACGCAATTGACCCAGGTTCCCTTGCTGATATCGACGCCAGCACTGAAAAAGCACGGGAGCAACGCAATCGGTTCTACATGGCTTTCGGCTTCGTTCTTTCCAATCACGATCAGAGCAGGACAGGTATCGAAGTCATTGGCGGAACCTTCACTGCAAAGTGCGTGGGGGACCTGTTCGTGCCTGATCGCTACTATCGCCGCCTGAAACCTTGGTTCGGATTTGAGTCCGAACTGCGCGATGAGCGTGAGTGTGGTGTGAAGAGCCTGGCGGAGCTCAAGCTAATTGATAGATGGACCGATAGTGCCAGCGGTTTGGGCAGGTGGATCTTGAAAAAGATGGGATGGCCAGCTCGATTTACCACCCGGCATATGCACAAGCGTAAGAGCTGGGAGCCGCAGCCAATCATGACATCAGTACAAACCCCAGAGTGATTGCAGCCAGCTGAATGCCAAACGGACAATTCTCCCGAGAGGATGTCCGTTTTCCATTAAGCCATTCGCGCCCGGCGGGCGATTGAATTTGGGGTCATGCTTATGAGTTGCATCGACGTGCCATGATCCGCACCCTTGGCTGATCCAGAACAGCCCAGGTAGAAGACCCTCATGAAACGCCTCTCCCTTAGCCACCTCATCCTCTGTGCGCTCATCGCTGGCAGCATCTCGGTCATTCTCACCTCACCGGCCAGCGCCAGCCAGGCTGCCCGTGACCGAGGCCCCTCGCCCACACCGGCCGCATTCGCTGCATGTGTTAACCACAAACTCGGCGATCGGGTGATCGTCAAAACAGCAGCCGGGAAGTCGCTGAACGGGACCTGCCGCAAATACAAAGACAAGCTAGCCGCTCGCACTCATATCCGGCACAAGAAGGACAAGAGCTGGTGGAAGTCTCTTACTTCCTGGATCTAACCAGAAAACAAGAGGCATGCTTGATAGGACTCGCTTTCAATACCTCGAATAGTCTAGGAATAGTCCTCGACTAGGGCAGCCGGTTGCTTTCGGTCAAGATCGATATGAGTCCGAACTTCTTAGCTTTCCGTAAATTGATCCGGACGATTCTTTCAAGAGCCATCTTGTGAGCAGACGATTGACCAGAAAAAGCTACTGCGTGTGCACGTGTTTCTCGCACCAGGAGCTCATTCGCCAAAGAATCCTCGCTGCCGAGCCAACAGAGGGTTCGGTGCCACCAGTTGCGACGATGAGCATAAGTGAATGCTCGCTGATACTCCTCGATAGCGTGGCGCACTTGGTGACCTATGACGCCATCTGGCTCAAAGGGATCCGCCTTCTGTTTGTCTGTCCCGGGTTCAACGTTGTGCGGTCCTCCAGATGACTCAACCAAAGCCTCACAGCCACTCAGGTCGTTCGCCAATTCATTTTGAAGGAACGTGCGTAGCCGAGAAGACATGTAGATGTCGTACTCTGTCTTAGTGGTCCGGGACAAATCCACACTGATTTTTATCATCAAGAAATTCCTGTGAAACTGACACGACCATTCAGGCCACGCGCCGTGTTTAGGCTTGGGATTACGCCGCGGCTTTGCGGGTATGCCCGAGCTTCGCTTTGAGGATTATTGCATTTATATCCAACGTGGTTTTCTCAGGAACAGTCAGTTCGGCAGGTCAAAGGACTGGTTGGCTGCAGTGGGACCGGAAGAAGGGCCGTGCACTATGTTGTGACCCTCGAGCCAGGCCTTAATTTTGCCCAGGCTGACGGGGTTGCCACTTGCAACCGAGAAAACGAAACCAGTCTGAAGCAAGACCAGCACGCTCCGATCATCAAACGCAAAGACCATGAATTCTGCAGACTCTTCGTGATGGATCATCTTGGCGGTACCTGCCGCCTCAGGTAGAAGCCAGTCGAACCCCCGCCCAGCCTCTGGATTCACAGAGTTGGTCAGCTGTATCGCCCGGCGCTCTTCTCCAGGAACAGCCGGCCGTCCAGACGCAAGCATGGCCGCGTCGAACTGGGCTAGCCGATCAAATAGTGACTGTGGCACTTGATGGTCCTCATGGTGCTTACTTGGTGCTGGTTAGGATAACGCCTCGGCCCAGACCGGCCATAGCGCAAGAATCAAGCTGGTTTACTTACCCCTGTCCTTTCCCATCTGAGGATACTGATCGCTTTGAACTGGCTAATACCCAAGGAACCTCGCTCGTTCCTACTTCTCGAGCCCGGCCTGGTCAGCAACGCCTCGACGTCTGGCCTTTTTGCTTCGAAGATCTGGAAGGCGTTGTAGTCGCCATCAAGCAAAACCAGCATCACAATGTCGAAAGGTTGCTTCAGGTCGATCGATCCAAGCCTGCCACCTCGCATGCGACGGTTCGGGAAATACCGTCCCTTGATCTGGATCTTGAGGTCTATGCCATCTTTAGTCTCGATGGCGTCGTAGCCCGCTGTTCTGGCTTGCTCCAACTCTAGACCGAGGATTCGAGATGCTTCGTACTCAGCCACCTCGCCGGTGACGCCCAGAGGCTTGCCAGTCAAATGGTAGTAGCGCCTTGCTAGCAATTTCGCTTCGCTGAGGATCTCGTAAACGTCGTCGGGTTCTTCCATTTTCATGACATTTTGCTTCCTGGGAAACTCGGCTGAATCAAAAGCGGGAAAGCCAACGGCCTAGGTTGTCATGAATGGAGATGGTTTTGTCCATTTCTGATTGAGCAAGCTCGCTCAAAAACGGTGAGGACTCTACAAACAGCCGGCGTAGCTCGCTCTGGAGAATCGAGGCGCTCACTCTGCAACTGTTGAGCAAAGCTGCTTCATCACTGCATACAGAGGCAAGCTGATCGTCGCTCAAACATTGAGAAGCCAGATCTTTCGCCTCACGCTCAAGCTCAGCGCGCCGTGACTGTACGGCAATGATTTGCTCCTTTAAATTCTGGACACGCTCATCTGCATCGTCGATTTTCTGCGACAGTTCAACAGCAGATGCATTCTTTGGCAGGAGGGTCTTGAGCCAGTGATTCATCTTATCGTTTCCTAGGTAGGGGACTGATCTGAGGCTTATACGGATGCCACGGATAGTCATAATCCACTCAATGGACACGTGCCACCAGCTAGGACAGTGAGCAACTGCTTTTTTATTAGATGACCAGCATGGAAGTGCAAAGACAAACTAATTGCCAAGGATCATCAAACTGGGGGCTTCTTGTCTAAAATTTTCTACCAGGGTGGTTCTGGCACACATGATTCGCCCTAAAACTGTGCTCATACCGAAATGAACACAGTGAAGTAATCATGACAACCGCCCACGCAAACCTGATTAACGTTAAACAAGTAGGCCTCTTCGAAGAGATCAAGCTTGAGTCTCCACGTGGGCCGGTTGTAACCCTGAGTTTTGATGAGAAAGTCAGAAGTGCGATCGACGCAATCAAACAGCAAGTAATCAATGGCGCTAACTTGTCCGTCGCCTGGAGCGGTGGCAAGGACAGTAGTGTTACTTTGAATCTGGCTTACAGCGCACTTTCCGAACTGAAAGCTGAGGGAGTTGAAGTCCCCACACTGCACCTTGTCAATTCTAATACAAGGATGGAAAACCCAAGAATTGACCAGTACAACAAGGGGCAGATTAAATCTATCGAAGCCTTCGCAAAGTCCGCAGGCATTCCTACTAGGGTATGGATAGCCTCACCCAATCTGAGCAACGATTATCTAGTGGCGATCTTGTCCGGCCGGTCGATCATGAGTGTTGGCGCAAGTTCCAAATGCCAGCAGATGGTCAAGGCGGCCCCTCTTGATAAAATCAAGCGACAAGTCAAGGCTTACATTGCTGAGAAGGATGGCGTAAAGGCCAAGGATGCAAACCTAGTCACTCTCATCGGCACCCGCTTTGATGAGAGCAGCGCTCGCGCCACCAAGATGAAGGCGCGCGGAGAAAGCGCTACCGACGCGGTAGACGCTATGGGCAATGGCCAGATGGTCCTTAGCCCTATTGCCAACTGGGATACCTTCGATGTTTTCACATACATCGGCTATGTTCGCTCGGGTAAGTTCGCCGCCTACGACAACTTTGATGAGCTTGTGGAAATATACCGGGAAGCGAATGGTGGCGAGTGCATGGTTAATATGTACTTGAGCGGTACTGAGCAAGCCCGCCCGGCATGTGGAGCCCGCACTGGATGCTGGACATGTGGGAAGATATCCAAAGACACTAGCGCAGACAATATTATCGCCACTGAGGGTGGCGTTTATTCTTGGATGGCACCTCTTCGTGACCTCCGTTCATTCATGCTGGCAAAGCACTTCGATCCCTCCGCCCGCTGCTGGCTTGCACGCACTGTTAATGAAGAAACAGGAACTATCAAGATCGTTCCTAATTCGTACAGCCCACAACATTGTCTCGACCTGTTGCGAATCATGCTGACAGTCCAAATCCGTGAAGAGATTGAATCCGGTCGACTGGGGATTGCCCCTCGATTCACTATCTTGGACGAGCGTCAAATTATTGCAATTGACTTCATCAGTGCGCGATACGGGTATCAAAATAGTTTTTCGGCTCTGAGGGCCTACAAAGACATCTATGAGCGCGGAATGCGGTATGAAATTCCTTCATTGGATTCGATTCCCAAATTCACAGAGAAGGATGTGGCGTTCCGGGCTGAAGCTCCGTTTGTCGACGCTGAGTATCACAGCGCCTGGCGAGGTTTCCGCAACCTCGCCCATGCGATGGTCGACTGGGAGTCTACGACCACTCTGGCGGATGGGACGATTGTTCAAAGTGCAAACGTCGGGGATGAGTTTGAGATCGACGAGGAAGGTGCCGAATACTTTATGGGCTTCGATCTCGACTATGCCCTTGATCGTATTGCACCGCTGGATAACCCAATGTTGGTGGTCGACTACTTCGTAGGGCTGGGTACGGCCACCCTTTACAAAGGCGGGCTTGGGGAATGGAATCGTATGGCCAAAATGAGTAACCAGATCTATGTTCATGGGATAAAAGACGTGCTGCATGACCCGCACGCTCTTTTGAAGGCTCTTCAGTCCAAGTTCGAAACGGAACAGTCGCCGGCAGTCCCCCCAGCCGCACAAACGACCCTTGAGCAGCTTTCGTTCTGGTTGTAGCTGTTTTTCACTTGGGCAGGTTCTGGCACACCTCCCCCACCCGGATACTGGGCTCATCGACAAGGAGCTTAATCAATGACTCAAGCCAAGCCAGCTACCATCACCCGCTGCACCTCGGATACCGACCTCAAGAAACTGGGCGTCCAACCTGGTTGGTTTGTTCGGTTCGCGTGCTGCTCTATCTGGCAAGAGATCACCCATGTCGCTGATGGCTGGGTGCAGTGTGTAGCGCGCGACCCGTCTAAGGGTAAGGATGTGGCCTTCGTCGGTAATCACTACAGCGCTATCGACGTCCTGGCTGACGGGAACCCGGGCCAGCACGAGCGCTGGATCGATAAGGACCGGCGGAAATCTTTCTTCGATAAATTTCACCCCGAGCCTGACAACATTGTGCGGCCGGTAGCGGCTTGATAGGCATATAGCGGCCGTTATAACTGCTGAACCACTCTGCGTACGGTAATCTGCAGAGCACGGACAGAGCGACGGTTCAGGCTTGGGACGCAGCGGCCCAAGGCTGACCGGTTGGCTTTTTGCACCCCGCAGCAACGTTAGGTGCTTCTGGCACACCTAATATGGTTTGAACATGGTTCCATCTTGAAGCCACTTGGAACACAGCCATGCCTACTTACGATCAGAGCAGTACTCAGACTTACAGCGTGTGGGAAGGCGAGGTAACCCAGTTCGTTGCCGATGACCTGGAGATCTCGCACTCGGACGCCGCGGGCATCGTTGAGGGTCAGCCTTTTTACGTCCAGCAGGCGTGGGGTAAAGGTCTGAACTCCCGCGAGACGGCCGACAAAGTTCTCAAAGAGTGCCGCGATCCAAGCTGATTCCGTTCAACACACCAAGGCACCTCTCGGCGGTGCCTTTTTTGTGCCTGTAAGAACCTGTGGAAGGGGGTTCTGGCACTCCAATACCGGCCGCAAGATGAATCATCAAATCTTGAGGAGTCACCCATGTCACTCAATGCATCGCCATCGCTGAATGTTGTTTCCCAGTGCGTACAAGCAACCGTCGTGATCAGCGCCAGCCATCCAACCCTGGGCCCTGTCTACTGGTGCTTTGTCGATGGCTCGGACCATAACGCCCCTAACTGCTACACGCTAACGACCAATCTTGAGGACGCAATGACGCTGCGCAAAGGCTGGCGAGAGGGAATCATGGCGTGGAGTCATCGCGACCACATGACAAAACTGATGCTCGACAGTGAGCAGTTTCAGCAAGAGCACGACATAGACGAAACCAAAGTGTGTACTTGGTCTACCACCACCACCCTTGGAGGCGTTCTCAAGTCGTTGCAGCGACGTAGCGGGCAGGATGTTGACGCTTTCACGGCGTGGCTAACCTCAGCCGCCTGGTTGGATGTAGAAGCCCCCGGCGCCGCACTCGACTTTCCCCAGTACTTTGTTTCACCTCAATTGCAGCTCTTACCTGTCTGGAAGCGCTTGCAGGCCTAAATTCAAAGGTGGACGCCATCCCGGCCACCAACCAAAAGCGACGATTCAAAGGAATATCCATGTCTAAGTACATCAGTGGAAACTGGGGTCACATTTTTGAAGCAGACGAAAGCGAGCGGATGACTCGGATCGTGATCGATGCCGAAAGCCAAAAGCTCGTATTTGCTCAAATTCAACGCATCCGCTCTATGGACTCCACCTATTCCGAAGCCAGCCACCACGAGATGGCCGACCTGGAGGAATCGCTAATCGATGCAAACGCTGAATTGTTCAATGACCCAGTGGGGTTTGGATTGATTACAACTGATGCCATCCCCGAATGGGCTGCCAATCTCGCCTAAGTATCGGCGCAGGCAATCAAAGGGCCGGGTCGCACGGCGGCCCAGCTTCTGGCACACCCTAATCCCCGTAACATGGCGCCATTGACCTTTTAGGAGTTGCAAGCCATGCCAATCGAACGCGATGACGAACGCCGAACCCGTACCGGAGTGGTTGTATCTGCCACCCACCCGACGCTAGGCCCTCTGTACTGGGAATTCGTGTCAGAGAGAAGCGTGGGCGGTCCTGACTACTATTCAATTTCGACCAGTATGGCGCGAGCCTTGCTGCTCGAACCCGGCTGGCGCGAAACCAGCGATTTCCGTTATTACGGTGGCCACCTCTCGCAGGTCATCAGGAACCAGGCCCGGGAATATCGTAACCCCGAATACTGGGGCGTAGATCTGGTGGTTGAGCTGGAGGATGGATTGGCGAGCCTACAGGCTCAATCCGACCAAACCGAGATTGAATTCCTTGCCTGGCTGAGGACTGCTGAATGGATTGATGCCCCGGGTCCGACTGTCATCGAAGAGCTCGTCGATCACGGATTCATGGAAGAGTGGGAGGTTTTGAGCTTCACACTACCTACGCCGACTCAAGCCTCAGCCTAGGAAACCAGAGCCCAAGCGAGGGATGCGTCGGGGGCCTGAGAAAGTTTGTAGGGTGGTTCTGGCACAGGCAAAACGACCTGATCATATGCCCATCGAAACAACACACTCTTTGATCAGGCCTATTCCAATGACCATTTTTACTACCGAGTACACCGCTGTTAAAACCCGCATCGCGGCAGCACTTAACGCCCTTGGCTGGAAAGTCGCATCCGCCCGAGACATGGAAATTAGCTGCCTTATTGCCCGGATGGACTATGAGACTGTGGTTGGCGATAAGACCGCGACAATCTCCCTTGAGCCATGGTCTGAAACTCTGATGCTGGTCAGCAACTATGACAGCGAGGGTCGCAACATCCTTAGCGCCAACATGAAGCGCTTCGATCCTGCCATGACTGATGAAAGCCTGACTGAAGCTGTGACCCACTACGTCGAGGCATTGGAGAAAGACGTGAATCGATCTTATGCCCGTCGGATCCACCTGAATCACCCACAACCGGCATAAAGACCGTACGGGCTGGATAACACCCCTCTACCCTAGTCAACCACTCTCCTTCAATCCCTGCATAGGGCGCCATGCCATGACCATTGAAAAGCACATCACCGAAGCCCTGAAATCACCCACGGCTAACCTCCCAGCGTTCCAGACTGCAGCAGATGCCTACGACAACGAGCTGGCAGGTCGGACAGATGTGGCCATCAACATATCGCCCGTCTCTGTAGTGTTCTTTCGTGATCGCGCACTACACCTTGGTCTGTTTCAGGATGGGGTGATAGACATCGGAAACGCACAGCCGCTCACCGAGGATCTGTGGAATACCCAAGCCCCACTGCTTACCAACAAATCGTCCGTTATCGACATCAGCGCCCTCAACATTGCGAGCTTCAACTGCGATCAGGTTCGCTTCGAATTTGAGGGTGATGACATCCAAGACCCCACGTTGTCTGAGTGCGGTCGCTTCGACATATCGCCGGACTACTACGGTTTTCAGAAAACCTCAGCTGGGATCTGGTGGAAACGCATTGAGGGCGGAGACACACTGATTCTAGATGGCGCTTCCTTTGCCCGGGCCAACCCGGTGGGGGAGTTTGTAGGACGTGTTCTTCTCTCTGAGGTCGCTTTCGACTGTGAGTATGATCCGGACGCTAAACCAACCGATCACCTACCAGAAACTCTTGCGTGCGCAGCCAGAACCACTTCCGGCATGGTTGAGTACGCAGTACCCTCACTGACCGCTGACGCAATTGCTAAAGGCTTCAAGCTAGGGCTTTTCGAAGTAATCGGTAATGGCTTGGCTCGTATTACTGCCAAGGGTAAAGAAGTGGCCGCCAACGGATCCGAGAAATCGAATGATGAAAGAAGCTGAGAATAATCCTCGCCCGGCCGGGCCACGCTTGATCAGGAACATCTCCCAGTACCTGAATCGCTCATTGTCCCAATGGTACATGTTCGAGCCCCAACTTCATTGGCAGGCTGGCGTTGAGGTACACGACATCTACGGAGCGTTCATGTCAGTCGCCGTATCACACGCGCGGGTGCTTGTTGCCAATGTGGTGATTCCAGACGGTGGTGATGGGCTGGCGGCGTTTCTGAATACACATTGCGATGAGCCGTTTCATTTTCCACGAATGCCGCAGGCATTTTCTTGCTCTGCATTTTTGGCTCGAGCAACGCACGCTGAGTGGCGGATGATTGCCGACGAGCTGGTAATGCCCGACTGGCTCGATGAAGAGATCATTGGTTGGGCTTGTACCCAGGGGCTGATCATCAAAGCGCCAGAGACACCGTCCCCAGTAGTTAAAGTAACGCCAACCACGACAAGGCCTGTAAGCCAGAAGACAGGCGTACCCGGCACCAAAAACCTGTTCAATCCCGAAAAGGTGCTTTGGCTGGCCAACAAGCCTGAGGGTATGCACGTTTCGCCGAAGGAAGCTGAGAGACTCAGCGACCTCGATGAGATCGTAAATGACCTGCATGGGCGCGGGCAGCTGGAGAAAATCCGGTCTGATGATTCAGGTACTTATTTCCGCACGACTCACGCGGGGCTAATTTCACTCTACGAACTGAGGATTGTCTGGCGGGCGGCGAATGGGAAATCGACAGATGATGAAGAAGCACATCTGGAAATGCTCAAAGCTCAGGAGTCTTAGCAATTTGGTTATGCTGGGGAGATCTCTGTCCTAGGGAGGGATCCTTACTCTGGCGTCTTTGCAGAAACCTTTGCAAGCTTGTTGGCGTGGGGATTCCTCCCCTTCTTGAAACGGGTAGATTCCCCGGACTTGCTCCCTGACTTGAATCGGCCACCGTGCTGACCATCTCGGAAAGAGTCGCTGCGCTTGATGCCCAAGGTCCTTGCCTTAGCATGAATCGACCCTACTTTTCGGTTTAGGATGGACGTCAACTCAGCCATTGGAGTGTCCCCGTAGAGTTCCTTGATTACCTTCTCTTCTGCTGTAGTCCAAAACCTCAAAGCCCTGCCCCCGGATTTCATAGTCAATCGACAGATTAACGCGACCGTCCAGTTTGCCAAATCCAAAAAGGGCCATGCTTTACCGTGTATTTGCTCAAACTGGCTAATGATTCATTCCAGCGGCCAGACATCGGGAATTTGCTGGATACCCTTTGGCTTTCACATGCTCAAAGTCAAGGGCACAATGCGTCCAAATCACTAAACCATCAGGAGATGGCTATGGTCGCGAGCACAGTCGGTAAATTAGCCGCCCGATTTTTTTGGTTCATGTCATTCGTCATGTCCCTCGGGGCTCTGCTTAGTTTCTTCACGTGGGGGCTGAATGCGCTGGAAATAACCTCAGTCTTGTCTCGCTTGTATGGCACCGATGCCTGGCCTCCATTCAAGAATCTTATCGGTTGCGGGCTCGGCAGCTTGGTGCTTTCGCACATCTCCACGAATCTCTACGGTCGGGCCATTTTAGTGGCGGAGCAGGAACGTATGCTGGACAAGTAATCACAGATCGACAGTTCAAATGACGATGTTGCAAAACTCCTGCAGGTCAGGAACCTCTCCGCCGGCCCGCTAAAGAAAATGCACTTTGATGCCAAGCGTCTCGGACGCCTTATTTATCGCACTGCTGGGAATCACCCATCCTCCAGGTAGCTTCCGCATCAACGCTCATATCCCGCAGCCCACTCGTAAATGCTCAGATCGGGCTTTAGAACCCCTATATCAAATCTGAACATGTGAGCATCCAGGTCGGCAAAGTGCCCTGTCAACGCCGCACCAAAGGGCAGTTCCATATTAGGACAGAACGCGACCTAGATCCCTGGCGCCTTGATGGCCTTGATGCACAGCACCGCATCTGCATATGGCTCAATAGCTTCCTATACCAACTGGCTCAAAACTGTATCGCTCAGCATGCCGCAGACCTCTGCAAAACTATGCAGGAGAATAGGCACCAAGATGCCACCGGTGCGCATGCGTGCGTAGGCAAAAAGCACAGCCAAAGACCCGATCAGGGCAAATGAGGGCCAATGCGTATATTGGCTATGCATCAGCATGAATAACGAGCTGGTGCACAAGATCGCAACCCACTGCCAGAGCCGGCTGTTCAAAGGGAACAATCTCATCAAAAAGTGGCGGTACAGAAGCTCTTCACTGATCGGGGGAAGTGCCAGCAGCATAACCAGACATACCACCTTTTCCAGGGCAGTTAGGCCGCCCAAGAAGGAAACCATAAAAGTCTCGCGGCCGAACCCCAGCCCCACGTCTAGGCTGGTGCAGACCACATAGATGACGATTACGATTGGTAGACAGATCTTGTAGGTGCGCCCAAGGTCGCGGCCTAAAAGCGCCCTGAGTCCGCCAGAGCCTCTGAGTTGTACTGCGGCAAGGAACAGAAGTGCTACGGCTGTTGCACCGTGTGCGAGCATAAGCCACAGGGAATTCCATTCTTCTTTCCCAACGACAGTGAATATCCAGGTCGGTATTGCTAGCGCAAGAAAGAGAGCTGTGATGCCCATCAAGCAACGCCGCCACCATGAGTAGCGGGCTTGATCGATTGCTGGGTAACCTGGGGAAATGGCGTTGTTCACGCTAAGCATCCTTTCGCGAAAATAAGTGCCTACATCTTACCCGGTCCATCAAATGATCTAGCCAAAGCAAGAGCGCCAAAATGGATGCCCGGCAGGTTAAGGATTTTGCAAGGTTGTTATGGCTTGTGGCACTCATTGCAGTGCTCGACTATGAACATGACCGAGCGGGCACTGTCCGCAATAGCAAGGAATAGCCCACGATGGAAAATCGCCAGTTCGCAGAGCAAATCGCGGCAGCAGTACAACTTCTCGGGGCCGAAGGCGCTGCAAGCTGCATGGCCCGGGCTTTGATCTGCCTTGCCCACGAGGCGAAGAATGATCTGGAATTTGAGGCTGATCTGGGGGTTGTCACCATCAAACGTACAATCACGCCCAATTCCCAGAAGCACTGAATTAAGAGGGAATCCGTCTATGGCTAGCCGCCGTCAGCCCTACACCCCTTGTAAATTGTACATCGACGGAGCTGAAGACTTGAGCGCCGGCGACTATATCGTCACTTCTGGTGGTTCAGCCTATCTAGTCCAAGCAACTCGACCGAGCCCAAGCAAACCTGAACGTTTGTACTTGGACTGCCTGCGCTGGGTGCCGGCCGAGATACCCGCGGATGCCAGATGCTTCAAGCTAAACTGGTATCGCCGTTGAAGTTGATAAGCGGGAGCTAAACACAATGTCATGGGCAGATGCAGCTGCGCCGGTGGTAGCGCAAGTGATTCGCAACGTTGGCCGCAGTGATATGAAAGCGCTACGTAAGGCGTTAATAGAAGCCTACCCCTGGGGGGAGCGAGCAAACACACCTTACAAGGCCTGGCTTGGTGAGATTCGCCGTCAGCTGGGCCACCCGCTGAACGCACCAAAGACAGATACGGCCAATACTCAAGCAGACATGTTCAACAGACATTAAAAGGAATCGGCACTATGCGCTGCAACGATCAAGAATTCACCATCAATAAGGGCCAGGAAGTATTGGACGGTAAGTCCCATTATCCCGACCTTGTTCGGTTGATTATCCCGAAAGACGAAGCCCTAGGTCTGGCTCAAAAAATCCTTCGCGAGCTCGAGCATATGCTGCCCGACCAGACCCATCTGGGCGAAATCGCGCTTTTCGGAAAGCTTGAAGTAGTTGATGACGAGTGAGCGGCTGGACAGCCGGGGCGCATAGAGCGCAGCAGGCCTGTTTTACCTCAGCTCAGACCTGGGCCTCCAAAGGATAAAAACCGCGGTTGTTGAAAAGTCGATTAGGCCCAGGACAAGCACTGATGAAATACCATGCACCAACAAAGCAACTGACTGTTCCACTCGAAAACCTAGAGCCAAGTGCAGCGGCATTTCGATTCGCAATCAAAATGCTTCGGAACGCGGCTGGCCTTCCTCTTGAAGGTGATGAGCGGCCAGTCCATATGTCTGATGCTTGCCATGCCGAGCAAGCGATTCTTCGCGGCGCTCGGTTGCTTGGAATTGATCTCGGAGCGGAAATGCCGGGGGAGCTCGACGTCCGGAAGGCTTGACTTCGGAAGCCAAGAACCAAAAAGCCCGCATCGAATGCGGGCTCTTGGGAGAGAAGCAGAGGCTTCTTGGCTAGTTCCGGCGGTGCCACCCTTAGGGTCGCGGGGCAGGGCCCATAAAGGCTGTCTCTCGCAGCCAGGATTTAAACATATCCGGCAGACCAATCAGAGTCAACACTCTCTCCCCCTCTCGCAGGTGGAGCATTGACGATTCGGCCGATGATCTCGGCAACGCTGGCGGTGGCCTGGTAATACACGTCCTGGGCCCGCTCGAAATTGGCCAAGAGCACTGCACGCCTTGCAGGCGGCGCCTCGCTGGCCAGCTCCTCTAGCGCCACCCGCAAACCTTCTTTGGCCCTTGTAACTTCCCCTACGTAGGGAAGCAAGCCACTTGAAGGGTGATGTGCTGGCTCCCCCTCTACCTCAATGGTCTGGGCTATAACCAGAATCGCCGCGCGTTCTGCCTGTGCGCGTGCCGGCAGCGAACATGCAGCTGGATCGTGTTGAACCTTGTCCAACGCGGCGGCCAGGATGGTCATTGGCGCGGTCATCTGTACTCCTTACAAAAATCGGATCTACATCTGCTGACCCTATCCAGAGAGGGTGGGTCACACCTTTTGGACAGGCGGCAATCAGATGCACTATGTATCCGGCTGAGAAATTCACATCCCATTTCCGGTATTCAGTTGGCCGATCCCTGTGTGGCCCTACCCTCGCCCCGCGACACAACATGTCGCTTGCGGTCTATCCTGTGACGCAACTCTTTGGAGACTGACTATGTGCTCACACTACGAAGCCCCAACTGAAGACCGCCTTCTTGCAGGCTTCGGGGTCGCCCCTACAGAACCATACCAACATGACCTATGGCCTACTTACCTTGGTCCCTTCATCCGACTTCGTGGCAGCGAAGCAACCGATGATGATCAGTCAGAACTCGAAGCCCAAGTTGGCCAGTTTGGTCTCCTCCCCTTTTGGTCTAAAGACCGGAATCTTGGACGACGAACTTACAACGCCAGATCTGAAACGGTCAGCAGCAAACCTTCCTTCCGTGATGCCTGGAAGAAAGGGCAACACTGCGTGATCCTTGCCTCGGGGATCTACGAACCCGATTGGAGAAGCGGCAAAGCAGTGCCCACCCGAATTACCCGCTCTGATGAAGGGGTCATGGCGATCGCAGGCTTATGGGACGAATGGCACAGCCCTGAAGGCCGGCTACTCAGCTTCACAATGCTCACGGTCAACGCACAAAATCACTTCATGAATCAGTACCACAAACCCGACGATGAGAAACGAAGCGTTGTCATCCTTCCTAACGGGCTGATCAACGACTGGCTACGCGCCACCCCAGAGCAGTCCATGGAGTTCATGCGCTTGTATCCAGGGGATAAGCTCAAAGCCGAAGCCAAGCCGAAGTAAGGCAACAAATGAGATCCTACCGACGGATTTGTGACGGTGCACCCCATAGTGTGGGGTCGAAATTCAGACCGAGCTAACCATTCGCCAAGAAACTGCCAGGCGGTGAGCTCGTTCTGGTGGCACACCGCGGGGTTATCATTAGGATAGCGACCCTCAACGCATCCCCAATCAGAGGCCCTACAATGACCAAGCCGGCTGAAAGTACCCGGAAAATCCTCTTCCTAGATGAATTTGTCGAGGTCGACACATACCAGCCAGTACATTGGCCCGAAAATCAAGAACTGGTCGCAGGGCGGTTTCCCCTAAATCCCACATTGCGTCGTTGCTTTGACCAAACTCCAAATGAGGACCGCGAGTCGCTTGAGACGGAGCATTGGTGGGACCTGCCCTTCATCATCTCCCGTGACTGGGAATCTTGCGTTGAGATCATCAAAGCCAATCAGGCCCACCATCGCGAGCAGGCAAACGACTACGTTATTTCCGATGATGAGCTTGAGGCCAAGATCCAGGCGGAAAAACTTCGCTGGTTTGCTGAATTCCCGGACGGTGTTCGTTATGACGTCAGATGCCTTGATGGCGGAGCGTGGGACAGATCTACCTGGTGGGGTTCCAGCGGGAGCCTTGATGAGGCGGCCAAACTTGCCGAAGCGGGGCCGGCCTGGCGCTCAAAACTCAGCTGAATGCCGGCCCAGGTTGGCATTTAGGCTCTTAGAAGTTTTTTGCGCAAAGGTAACAGTGCGGTGCTCACCATCAGAAGCGATGAGATGGCGCTCCAGGTGTCACTACCTCCCCCCATAGACGCAAGAGCTACCACTACGGTAAGTGCTATCAACACGGGTTTGAAATAGTCGGACAGGTAGAGCAGTTCAACGGGTGTGTCTCCGTGGATTTTGAAGCTCCAGGGTAGACAGTTCACGACCAACAGCAGGACGGTGGCAGCTATCCCGAGCATGATGCTGTCTTCGAAATCGCTGATCAGTGAGCTGGCAACAGTTGTGCCCAGCGTTGCGAGCACAAGCCACAGGCATGTGCGTCGCGATTTGGTAGTTTGGGCGAGGAGCCCGACCGCTGCGGTAGTCATTAGCCGGCACGCAAAGGGAAATTGAACGCCGAGCTTATGTTTCAAACCTGATTCATGCACCTCAAACTGGCCTAACAAAAACTTCACGTTTTTTGCCCTGGGGCTGAGCGGTGCTACTTCACCGGACGAAGACCCAGGCTCTGGTGGTGCAGCCTGACCCTCGCCTGCTCCATCGACTCACCTGTTCGAGCTGACTCAAATATAGGCTCCAGTACGCCAAAGCCTCGTTTATTTAAGGTCTCAGCCTCCATCACCCGGATTCGCAAATGCCCAAGGCCCTTGAGGCTTTTTAGGGTCTGCGTCGCAGCTGGTGCGACCGTGATTGACTCAAGGTCCTCGGACAATGGCAGTTCCAAAGTCTGTGCAATTATTCCAACCCATTTGGCATGCGCGAGATACAGCAGTGACAGGTCGCAGTAGACGTGGCCATCTGGAAGGGTTGCAACCTGACTGCCCAAGTTCAGGGCCCGCACTTCATCCAAGAAGATCTTCATGAGATCTTGGCTATGGACATCGAGCCCGTCACGAGCAAAATCGGCTTGAAGGACTGCGCAGGCCTCCGTCAGGTCGATAGCTGTCGGGGCGCCCGGAGCTGCAGGTTGTTCTCGGTCAGGAGCCTCACCAGCTTGATGCAAGCCTACCTTCTCAGCATAAACCCGGGCATTTGCTTGGTGCTGGTCTTCGCCGGTGGCGACAACCTGCTTGAATACGTCCGTCACTCGGTACCCGAAACGCTCCATTGAGTCCCGATCAAGGGTTCCGATCGCCCCTACGGCGATCTCGCGCACGGTCGAAAACTGCTCGTTTAAGTTGGGCATATCCACGAACTCCCACCGTCCCAGATGTCCCTTCGTGCAGGCCACCCCGATCTTTGCTCCGATCAGAGGTGCAAGCTTGAGTTGAATCGCGAATATCAGGGTCAATGGTCCGGACACGTCCCCTGCGGCATCAGTCACTAGCTTCTCAAGGAGCCCCGCTTCCTTAGCCAATCTTTCAATAGACTTAATAACCCACTCGGCCATGATTGATCTTGAATCTTGCACCACTGCATTTTCAATGCTTCTGGCCATAGAGGTAAGGTTCAATACTGTCTGGTCGTTCATATTGTCATGCTGGGCAAGTTGGTATGACACCTATCCTAACCTGCGCCCCCTGAAATTCCCTATTGATTTTTTGGGTATGCCTACTCGTGCAAATCTTACACATGAATCCGCAACTCATAGGTCAATGAGTAGATTTGTTAATCACTGAGGCCAATCCTACCTAACTAACTATTTTACAATACAAAATGACGCCAAAAAGCCTGAACTATTTGAATATAAGTGGGAAGAACAGCAAGTGCATAGGCGCTGCTGCAACGAGGAGAACAGCAGCCGCATCTGTTAATAGGTTGTTCGGAAATCTCCACCCCACCCAAAATTCACAATATGCAAACCAGGTGAAGAGTGATGAAAGCAAACCAAAATGCATATAGGTAACTACGTCCACTCCAGAGATCGAAGCACCTGAAGTCCTAGCCAGCAACATCAATACCACAATGCCAAGCATCGAACCCAGAGCGGAAATACAAAAATACACCTGTACATTTGAATCCGTACAAAAAGAATAGAATTTATGTCTCGACATCTCACGACCACCACAAAAAGAAAACACCTGAACAATCTAACTTGGCCGGATGGAAAATAAAAGCCAATTCCTAAACTTTTACAAACTCTGTCATGCCGATTTAAAGGAAGTAAAAAATATGCCGTTTTCTTTACTGAGCACACGGGCTTTCAAGCTACGTATTTTTTTAAAGTATGGTTCTGGCACACCTAAATCAGTAGGAAACTAGGCTCATTAACTAACAGGAGAACTCCTCATGACTACCCCCAACATCGCCGCGGACCTGATCACCCCTCATGCCATCGACTCCCTCGCCGCATGCAATTCTCTGCGCAAGTTTCACGACGTAACCCAGACCCTGATCAAGAACCAACAACTCGGGCTCGATTTCGCCCCGAAACGCAACAACGCGTTTGCACTACCCGTCGCTCTATTGGTTTGCTACATGTCCGACTCCCGTCGTGAATCCTTGGATCCGGACCAGATCCGTAGCTTCGCCAATGCTTACAAGGCTGGCGACCACGTCGATCCTATGACTGTGGTACCAGAAAGCGGCAAGCTTCGAGTGGTGACCGGCATTACTCGCTACGCTGGCCTGATGCTTGCCATCTCCGAGGGCTGCACCATCAAGCAGGTGTGGGTTATGGAAACCGATGCGGACCCTGCGTCGATCATCATCCGCCAGCTGAACTCTAACCGTCAGGTGGCCATGAAGCCTGTGGAGTTGGGCAACTCGTATCGCGAACTAATTGAGCTCAAGATGACCGTCCCTGAGATTGCCACCCGTCTCCACGTCAAGGAGAGCCATGTGCGCACCATGCTGGACTTCGACCGTGTACCGGCTGAAGTAAAACAAATGGTTGTGGCCGGACAGGTATCGGTTAAGCGCGCGATCAACGAAGATCTCAAGTGCCAGATGAAAGGGGCGGACACCGTAGTTCACATGCAAGATCAACTGGCCAAAGCACGCGAAAACGGCCACAAGAAGATCACACCCAAGAACACTTCGGCGCCCTCGCCCCTTTTCAGCCGCAAAGATCTCGATGCGTCTGTCCCTGTGCTGCTCACTCTCGCAGATGCACTTGAGAAAGAGCTGCCGATGATGGGCGACACACCCGGCGAAGTAACACTGCAGCTGAAACTCGGCGGCGACCTACAAGCTCTGTTCACTGCGCTGGCCAACTTACGCAATGCACATCGCACTGCGACCGGGGATGCACTGCCAGCAGTCGCCACCAACTAACTCCCAAAGCCACCGCTATTCCGTCGCGGGAAAACTAGACGGAGCAGCTCAACCGGCCGCCGCCGTGTTTAGCCCCTGACCTAGGGTGGCGATTCACAGCTCAGGCATAATAATGGTCTCTGAACCGCCCAGATCAAGGTGATCACCCGTGTCCAGTTCATGCGCGCTGAACCCTCTCAAAAAGCCCTGCGGCTCTTGTCCTTGGCGAGTGAATCAAGAAGCCTCAGACATTCCCAATTTTGATCTGGAGAAGGCTGAACGGCTGAGAAACTGCAGCCCGGACATCAATGGGATGGGTCCAAGCTATCTCGACCCGATATTCGCATGTCACCAAAGCCGGGTGGGAGAGGAATTCGCCTGCGCCGGTTGGCTGGCCAAGGTAGGGCATGCCCACCCTCGCATTCGATATCTCGTTAGCACTGGTAAGCTCCCAGCAGAGGCACTCAACCCCGGCACTGGCTGGCCAGAGCTGCACTCTAACTACCTAGACGTCCTCGACAAGCTCAGGGAGTCAACCGTCGAGTGATCCTCAACAAGCCAGGAGCTGGCGCTTGGCTTCTGGCACGCCATAACGCGATCTACGATGGCTCAACTCTAAGCCATTGATGAAGCCACCATGCAAATGAACAAAGCCCTGACAACGACTGGCATCTATCGCCCAGGTCAGCCGCCGCAACTGTTTCCTGAGTACGACGCCCACCTGAACCGCATGCAGGAGTTGGCGTTTCTGATTGGCGACCGATTGCTCAGTATGCCGCCGGGCACCCTGGCATCAGTCAGCGAAACCATGAAAGTTGGCGTTGTCACGCTGGCAGACAAGATCGAAACCGTAATGCTCGAGCACTACTCCCCATTGCAGTCTGATGACGAAGTGCAATGGTTCTGTTTCACAAAGCAGAAATACCAGGACTGCGACTGGGGCGGGGAAGAACAGATAAACGAGATCATCGTACAGCTCGAGGCTTGGCTAGCTCGACCAGTGTTCACTGAAATCCAGCCAGCCCAACGTCTTCAGACCCTGGCCAAGGGTCTGGAAGACTGGATTGAAAACTACGAAAGCTCCCAGCCGAGCTAAGCCGCGACCGGGCGCTCAAGCTGCAAGCACCGCAGGGCGAGCTTGTGCTGGTAATCAGCGCCGGTGCAAGTACGCTCCAAGCGGGTCAAATCCTTCAGTGTTACGTCATTTGCACCCGCAGACTGCAACTGCGCGAGAAGAGCCTCGCATAGCGTTACTACGTATTGCGGGGCCTTGTGCTCAGGGCTGATGTTCATCGCTCCCGGCATTGCTCGCCGGCTGGCCAAGCCAGCACCTACGATCCCCCAGTATGGCTCCAGTTCATGCTTGCTTGCGGTCGTCATCTTTTCACTTCCCACCCTTGGATTTCAGATACTGAGCAGTTGCATTGCTCCCACCCACGACGGCTGCGCGATATGCGGTGTCGCCGTCATTATTCTTGGAGCTGAGGCTAGCACCGTGCTCTACGAGAAGTTTCACTACGTCGAAGTGACCCTGGTATGCCGCCATGATGAGTGGCGTATCTCCTCCCCGCTCTAATGCCACATCTGGCCGCGCGCCAGCAGCAAGCAAAGAACGGACGCAGTCGGTAGCACCGGCCTGCGCTGCATGCGCGATCGGGGTCCAGCCGTACTTAATGCCCATGAAGTCAGGTTTCGCTCCTGCTGAGAGAAGATAATCGACGGCAGCGCACTTCTTGGCTGCCGCAGCGGCGGCGATCACAGGATTACCCTTCTGATTGAGCCAAGGCATGTCTGGCCCAGGAGTATCAACAGCATAGCCGCCGTCGACATACTCTTTGAGCGTTGGTATGTCGCCGCTGCTTGCTGCCTTGGAAAACCCTTCCCGGCTAAACGAGCTGGAAGTTTTGGCACCTGAGGCTACGACGGGAGCAGGAGATGAATCGACTTTAGCAGAGTGATTCGATAATTCCGGAACAGCGGTTGAGGTGGAGCCTGTGCTTGAGCAGCTCTTCACACCCTGCTGAAGCAGCGCAAGCAGTTCAGACGGCTCGTAACGCTCTTTTCCATCTTTCCAGCCCTGGGCGGCCGCCATAGTCCTCGCGCTGCCATTGATAGCGTACACACTCCCATCAGATGTTGCCGTTACGACAATGCTGCCTCCCACCCTTTTACACTGAACAGGGTCACCTGCAGTGGCGGCCGGCGCTACAACAATTGATATAGCGAGGACACAAAACCTGATCAGCGTTTGCTTTCCCTTTCGTTTGGAATCCATTGTCCGGCTCCTATGCAGATCATCTCAGGCGTACGCGGGGTCCTCAAGGACCCGCTTTAGAACGGCCAGGCCGAGGGCGGTGAAGATGAGATCGAAATGATCCATATCCTTAGCCAATGACTCAGGCATTTCAGCGATCAACCCTTTCTCCCGGCAAGACTTGGCAGAGCGGAATTCACCACGCTGACAACTAATACTGCTTGTCAGGTTTAGATCACGATCAAACGTCGCGAGGAAGGCTCGCTGCCCCGGTGATAGCTTCTTGGCGATGGCAATCGACTGGTGATTGATAAGCCACTGGCCAACATCACCCGTGAGGACTTCGGACTTGGCCCAGGCGGCAAATGAAACTCGAGTGGTGTTACTTTCGGTCCCAGCAGGAATGCCGCCCGAACTCACATGGGGCTTATAACGGAGGCAGTCTTCATCTGCGACTGCTTCGTACAGCTTGAATTGCGGCCCCTCGGCAAGGACTTCACGCAGACCCGCTTTGCCGTCGGTATAGAACCGGCCGACTCCAATATCAGTTTTCTTCACGATGACGCTCCCGAAGGTGATCAGTACCCCGTTCGGGGCTGTGAGAGTAAGGATAACTGCACGAATGCTCGTGCCAACAGCATGTAACCAAAACAAACCGATCGCATTACCCGGCTTGTTCCGACTGGATTTCTAGCATCAGATCAGCAGCATGTTCATCAACTGCTTTCTGATCACCAGGTATGTACCTGGCTGGCAGATCTTCAAGGGGCGCCACTACTACCTTGGGGAGCCCGAACTGGTCCGCAGTGACATCGACAACAAAGGCTTGATCGCCGGCTGTCGCCTCCACCCAATAGTGACCATGACCAACCCAGTCGATGTAGAGCCCGCCATCCGAATCACCATCCCCCCCACGCACAGCGGCCTGGAAACTCGTAAAGCGGTTGATTACCGCCGCGCACATCACCGCCGCATACAGACAGGTACCCAGCGTGCGCTGGTGGCCCAGTGATTGAGCCAGAATGCCTTCAAAGATCTCCCTCGAGCTCGCTGCCAAGCTGACCAGCTCTGGTGGTGCTAAGTGGTGAACATCCATTGATTCGTTTCCATTCACGGAGTCTGGTGAGCATTTTAAGGGGTGCATGTGCACGCGACCACAGAGTTAAGCTGCCGATATACTGGGCGTAACGTACATTTCCGGCTTTCCAGGGTAGGACCGATGATCCGCATTCGAACGAAGATGGCCCCGCGGTGGATTCAACAGATCACCAGTGCTCAGTCTCAACTTACCGTGCTCTCCCCCTACATCACGAAGAACCCTACTCTAACGCTGCTCGCGAACAAGAAAGCTACGTTCTATACACGCTTCGATCTCCGCGATTTTCTCAGCGGTGCGTCAAAGCTGAACGCATTCAAACAGCTACTCAAAAAGGAATGTAAAGTCTTCGTAGTGCCGAAGCTGCATGCAAAAGTGATCATGGATGAGGATCAGTTTGTCACCCTTGGGAGCCAAAACCTGACTCAGGGAGGGAGGCGGAACAAGGAGCTGAGTGTCTGTTTCGACGGTTCAGCTCGAGACAAAACCTGTGAGTCAGTACGAAATATGGTGCGGGAATGGACTACTGATCCAGGTCTAGTTCAGGTCGACTGGGATTGGTTCCACCAGATGGCTGAGGATGTAGAGCGCGGCAAGGAGGCATACGAACAGTTCAACGAGTCACTTCGCACCATTGAAGTTGATGCAAAACGAGCAAATGCGGAACGGTTAAATGCTCAGGAGCTTCGCCTGGAGGGTGAGAGGCGATCGAGGAAAACGGCAGCCCTTGCTGAACTCCAAGAGACAGTGAAATCCGCACATCCGTCTGGCATTAACCATCTAGGCACTGTAACCCCTACCAAAGCATCACCATGCTTACGGTTTGAGCCCGGGGTCGACCTGCTTAGCTGGAAGAAGCGAAACAAGATCCTGCCTCCGCTGGATAAGGGCTCACGATGCCTTTGCGTCCTCAATCAGAAGCATGTCGGCTGGGCTCGCCTGGCTGGGAGGCAGATAACTAAGATAGCTCAGAGCATGAAGATTCGCGGAATCCTGCCTGCACCATTCAAGACCGTTCAGATTGAGCTTTCTGTGAAACCAGAAGACCTCAGAGCAATGTCCTCGGACACGACGATGGTTGTGAAGCTCTCAGCACCCAACGGAGTAAAGCTGCTCTCAGTGGCTCTAAGCTATTCCATCAAGAAAACAGAAGTGCTTGGAACGCATCTGCCAAGGGTTAAGGCCAAGGGTAAGAAGCTCAAGCCAATTGCCCAGTTGAGAACCGACCTGCAAGCTTGGATTGACTCGGATCACGATTCATTCGAAAACCTTCTATCCAAACATATTACCAGCACCACACCCTTGAAACAGCGCCTCGCCGGTGTGAATGCTGATGAGTATTTTGGAGGGTTGTATAGCAAGGTTTCGGTCACGATGATGTTCACCGCCCGAAGCAACCAACCAATCCTAGTAGCGAACTTGATTGGTGATGACTGAACGCACAAAGCTGGTCAAATCTTACTGTTCTCCAGGTTTGACCAGGGCGAATTCATGATTTGTAGCTCAGAACCTTTTCGCCCTGGCTCTCCAGGGTTTGGCGTTCAACTCGTTGAATTTCGAGATACTGCTCGATTTCCTTTTCCCTACCAGCATCACCCATCGGGTCCATGATTACAGGTAGCCAAACCCCATCTGCGCCCTTAGTGAACATAGTAATTTCTGATACTGATTTGTCTGATGACTGCATTCTTTTGCCTTTGATTAAGTAGTGCGTGTAATTGGCCGCTGCATGTGAAAATTTATTCAACAGTCTGAGCGGGGCGGAATACACACTTATCACCATCAAAATGAGCGATGCACTTCCCCTCAGCACTATAGTATTTTACTTTCCAGCATGGATGGCAGTTGTGAACATGCTTCCCGTACTTTAGCTGATTTGAGAATCGTACGTTGAGGTTCGCGCTGTCGTTCATTCCGATGATTGTTCCGATGTCACCATCTACCTCGACCTGCATGTCCAGTTGAACAAACTCCAAGCCACGGTGCTTGATCATGTCAGCTACGAATTTCTGAGCCTTAGTCATCTTGCGTGTATCGGCCATACGATCCTCTATCAACATTCGCTGCCCAGGATGGGCATCTTCTCAACGCAGTAATTTTCGGTCACTTGAAACCGTGCCAACAGCCCGTCGATGATTTTCCGCCAGCTACGAGTAGACGCTGTTGAACCTCATGTTGGGTATCGAATGCAGGGTGCATGGGTTAGCCTCACTGTCGACCATGCAGATGATGAAAGCCTGGCCAAATCCACACCCATTGAGGCTCACTAATGGCAATTACTAACCGCGACACAGTTGAGCGCACTCTTAGATCCGCCCTCCTCAACCCTGAGCAGCAATCCCGGGCACTGGCTTTTCGGCAATTGAGGCTTCGAGAAGAACTCAGCGGTGTTGGCGTCGGGTCCGAACCATTGCCTGAACTGAATCGGTACCTGGCCGGGGAGCTGACCCTCGGAGAGTTAGTGGATCTAAGACTGCGCCCAGAGTTATGCGAGTGATGGTGTCACGCAGCAACAGCTCTCATGCTTACTCCATCCAAGCATCTGCGGAGAATCAAAATGTCTAGCGCACCGCTCATCCCCTTCACCCTCCTCGGCCGTGACATGCCTCAGGTAGAGTTCTATTGGTCCAACGAGATCGAGGGGCTGGTTTCATCAGGTCCGCACTATGCGTCCGACGAGAAGGACGATAGCGATCAGGTATGGGGGATTGTTCTTGTTTCCAAGTGCGACACAGGCTTCAATGCCGGCTGGTCCAACGGTGAGATGGCGCAATCGGGATACACTGAGGAAATGTACACGGACCTTGTTGAGGCCGGCAAAGCAGAGGAAGGCCTTGCTCAAACTGAAGCCGACCGCCAGTGCGCTGAGTTCCGGTAATCTGGTTACCATTCCCCCGGTTGCAAGACGGTCAACCCTGCCAATGAGAACCCAATAGAATGAAACAGCTTCTATCGTCCCCGCCTGATCTTAAAGGGCTATCCCCAGCACAGCATGCACACGTCCTGAAGGTGTTTCCAGAAACCCGCACAGACATGGCCAACTATTTACGCAGCGGCGCCCAAGTCATTGTAGGCCCTCAGAGTGAAGCGTCCCCGGATGTTCCACCGATCGCCATATCAGTCCTAGCAGATCCTGACTTCTGGATTGATTGTTGCGATTCGGTGGAAGAGGCACATCAGCGAATCGATTCGCTGGGACTCGTTTTGGCGGCCCGATAGAGCGTTGAGGCTAGGCCTTCACTCCAGTACCCAGCCTGCCCCCGACAAACGCGACGGCCTGCCGTTGAAGCTGGGCTACGTGCCGGTTCAATTGAGTTTCAGCATTCACCATCTCCTTCCGGCCCCAGCGCGCTAAAAGCCTGTCTCTGATTTCAAGGGCCTGGCTGGAGCGGTAAATCGGTTCCACATCCACAATCGCCATCTGACCCTCAGTGCTGGCGCTCCTCGTGTTCATGACCACCTGGGTGTTGTGGGTATCAAGCACTTGGAACCCTAGTCGCTCGTAGAAGCCAACCTTTGCTACCGGGCAGGTCAGCTCGATGTGCGGGTACCGTTCGATTGCCTTCTTCATCATTGCCGAACCGATGCCGCGCCCTCGGTGCGTCTTTTGCACAGCCATGTAGGTAACACCACAAGCATCGGAATGTGTCGGTACAGGCAAGTACATCAGAAACCCCAGGACATGCCCCGGGGTTTCTTCATCGAATGCCACAAGCAACTCAACAGGAGCGATCGGCACCTGCCCAATTCGATCAATGTAGAGATTCACCTCAGCAGGGACAGCCCACTTGTAGATCTCATAGAGGTGGTTGCTAGGCGGCACCGCCAGCATGCTCAGTTCCGTCAGATTGGACACGACCATTTGCAGGACCTGATGGGTAACATCCCGGGGCGGCGGCGCGCTGTCAAAAAGTGAGATTGGCATTTGCATCCTCAATAGGTAAATGATCCTGCGGGGCTGGTACCGGCCTGTCGGTCTCGCGGCAATATAACAAGGTACCCTCCCCTCGCCAAAAAGTAGGGCTACCTTTTGGCTTATGACACGCGATTCCAGACCCCGACCTTACACGAGGGCTTTGCCGATATGCACACGGCAGGGAAACCATTACAAGCCCTGCCCGGGGGAATGAATCTGCCGGGTGTATCTAGCGATTATGGGGTTCTGGCACACCGATTTCGTCCTGAATATGGCTCATCAATCAAGCGATGAGGTATGCCCCCATGGAGTTGATCTCCCTTCCTGTAATCAGCACCAGCCACCTGACTCAAGAGGTTGCAGCGACGCTCACAGCCTTGGGCAATGAGAACGCCTGGGTTCCCTGCGCAGCGTGGCCGTACGGCTTCTTCATCTCCCTGAAAAGCATCGAGGAAAAGGTTGCCGCGGGGGAGGAAATCCCTAGGTGCCTCCAGGACATCGCTGCATGGCTGAAAACGAAAGATCTCCCCTGCTCAGCTAGCGGACAAACCTGGAGCGGGACATGGGTGCAGCTTGACCAGGCTGTTGATGCGGTCGACGGACTTCCAACTTACAGCTGGTGATCACCCATCAGTAACTGCTGGCTTCCCATGCAAGCCATAGCTACCACCCAATCCGACTCAATAAGAGGTTCGTCCATGTCCGCTCAAATCCGCCACGCAATTGCATCAGCTGTTCCCAGCACTATCACGGGCATCAAGCTGTCCGTACCAGAGTTGTTCGCACAGCCGGAATTCATCAGCTGGCTCAATAACTCTCAGGCGATGACATGGCATTCCCGGCAAGGCCCGGTCAGCGAAGGCGACATTGCTGACGTTGCAATCTTCGTCGACCCATCAATGACCGGTGAGGGCTCCGATAGCGACATGCCCGGGTGGGAGCACGTCGTCGATAAGCTCAGGGTTGCAATTGGGGAAGGCCCCTTCAGCGGGAATCACTTCATCGTTATCTTGAGTAATTCCTGATCTTATCGAGCAAAGGCCGAACTGCGGATTCATGGGTCAGCAGCGCCTTAATTGAGTCCCCGCCTTGGGAGATCAAGGCCGCTGCCGGCACTTTATTTGAGGGGAACAAATGAGTGCCACCGTTGCTTCTGGCACAGCAAAAACAGACTGAAACTGGCCTCATATTAAATCAGCAAGGACAAACCTCATGATCTCCCAGACCCCAAAATTTACAGTTGAGTCGCTGGTGAAGCTGCTTTCAGACATCCGGGCGCCTCACATCGCCGGGGAGATCGCGAGCAAGCCGTTCAGTCCTGCACGCAATCAACTGTACCTGGAATACTCCTTTGAACTGCTGCGCCTTCTCCTACCTGTTGCAGCCAAGGAGAAGGCATTCGCGGATACGCCCGAAGGCAACGCTAGTGACTCTTGTGATCACCAGGTGTGCAACCGTGCAGTTCGAATGATGCTTCAAATCCTGGACAACGCTTTTTACGAGCGCTTCAAGCCTGAGCATTCCAAGATGCCTAAACAGCTGACGGTTCGAGAGTGGGGTGTTTTCATGATGCAGCTCCGCTTCCATGGCTGGCACTCCGGTGTGCCTGTGTATCCGAGCCCCGAGGCAGGAATTGAATCGGCAACGCCTCTGGACTTCATCTCCGAAGAGCAATGCGCAATGGCACGCGCAGCCAGAATGGGATCAAATCTGAATGATCGTGACGCCTTCTCTGTGGCTAGCGAAATCAGCGGGGACTACCCTCACACGTCATTGTCGGCACTGGTGCTGGTCGTGACTAAAGCACAGAGCAAGCAACGTGTGGCACACATCGCGGAAACGGCCCGTGGCCCAGCTGGAATCCATACCTACTACGCGACAATCGAACAGGCAGAACAGGGAGTTGATGCAATTGCAAAAACCCTTGGGTGGTCGTTGACCACATCGGAACGTGAAAGCGCAATCCAAGGTGTGTACTTGGCGCCGCCGCTCGTAAAAACGGCAGCCTAAAGCGTCATAATCAAGTCAACTTACCGACCTGGCCAATAGCCGGGTTGGTCCACATTCATTCCCCAAGATCGGGTATGCGAAAGTCATTAATTCCGGGCTCGGTAGCTGGTGGCACACACAAGAGCTTTTAATATACACCCATCAGCCAAGCAATCCGGAGCTACACAAATGTCCATTTCCTCAACTACCAAACTGTTCACTTCTGCTAGCTGCGTACAATCGCATATCGTCCGCTTTGCAGCCGAAGTCAAAGGTCTGGAATACATCGAGCTGGACATGGCCCAGCATGCCGATCTGGCGCTTTCAGTCGATGTCGTTGAGTCCCCGGCGCTCAGTGATCGGAACGTGACAACCGGCGAACTCGACATCATCATCGAGTACATCGACGAGCAACACCCCCAGCCCCCACTGCTCCCTGCCAACACCGCTAGTCGTGCCATCTACCGCAAGCAGGTCCGCTCCTTTCATAAGCAACTCTTCCCCCTGTTGGAAGCTGCCAAAGAAGGTGACGCTGCCGCACAGACAAGCATGCGTAAGTACCTGCAACAAATGGATAGCATGGTTCAGGGGTACGCCTACTTCGCGAGCAATGAAATCAGCGTAATGGACGTCACAATTGGTCCTTGGCTTTGGGCGGCAAAACAAGCGGGGCTTAGCCTCAAAACATTCCGTGATCTGTCCGCCTATGCAGACCGTTTGTTTGCATTGCGATCTTTCCAAGCAAGCCTCGGGCACAAATCTGAGAACGCTGCGGCTTAAGGCTTGCAGATCACGGGGCCAACCTAGGTTGGCCCAAACACCCTCGCCAAAGGCCATTGCAGATGACTGTGACTATCTCATTCACACTAACGCCCATAGAAACCCTAGACTGCTTGGCTGATGTGCGGGCGCTTAGGTGGAGTCTCGGTCAATTCGCTTCGTGTAGTTTCAGTGGTGAGGCAACGTTTGTGGAGCTATTGCTGTCCGAGGTTTGGCCGTGAAGGTTGCTAATGGGTTCCTGCTCTTCCACCACAAGAGCGAGATATACAGCAACTGGTACCTGCGCCCGTTCACGGTCAAGGGGATTATCTTCAATTGCGTCGAACAGATGCTCATGTTCGCGAAGGCCCGCCTCTTTGGAGATGAAGTCCGCGCTGCGGAAATCATGGCTACCCATGATCCCGCTGAACAGAAAGCTATTGGGCGCAAGGTCGATGGTTTCGTCGAGGCTGTTTGGGTTGAGAGGCGGGAAGCAATCCTTCTACATGCTCTGTATGCCAAGTTCACTCAGCATGAGGATCTCAAACTTGAAATGATCAACACAGGTGATCTTGAGTTTGTTGAGGCAAGCGGGAGTGATGGGGTTTATGGCGTAAAACTCTGGGAGTCCAATCCACGCATCCTGGACCGGCGCAACTGGCGCGGCTCGAACATACTTGGGCTGGCGCTCAATAGCGTCAGGTCGAAAATAGTAGCCGAGATCAACGCGGGCCACCCCCATAGGCGGTATACATAAGCGCGGCCCTCAAATTGACATAAATCCTGCCGATACTTCTTCGTCTAGAAAGTAGAGCCGAACACAGCAGTCAATCATGATCAGATCCCAAGATAGAAAATCGTTGGCCTACCGCGAAGGCCAGCGGGCCAGGGTAGATGGCCTCAGCCTTCAGGAATCGGCGCTCAAAAACCTGAAGGCAGGCACCCGGCAGCATGCTGAGTACCTGGAGGGCTTCCATTCCGTCGCAGGTCCCCCGCATATTCTGCGATCAGCGTAAATTCGAGCCTGTCATTTTGGTTTGGCGCTGAGCGATGTCTAGCCTATAAATGGCCTCACATCGTGACAGAGATTCCCCATGAGATTGCCAGGCTCAATTCTGAAACAGTCCTACACCAGGCCCACAAAAGTTCAAGCCATCAAATTGGCGCTGCCGGTATGAAGGTACTCGGCATTGAGCTAGTAGAGCCTCCACTTGAGCGAACAATCAGGGGAGCAAGGTGGTTGCTAACCACCCTCCTCGTTCTGGCAGCAATTACTGCTGTGATCGGTGGGAACATGCAGGATGTCCCTAAGGCGGGACTGCACTGGCTTCCTATGGTTGCACTTTGGACATGGGGTTGGGACCCTTTCAAACAGGGGCTTCCCGCCTGGATCCTTGGTGTATTGGCATGGATTGGCTCGACCCTTCTGACTGCGTTAGTCATTCATGTTTTTGTGGGCTAAGCCAAGGGTGACCAATTCTCAGTCGAGAGCAATTATGTCCCGTAATATCATCCAATAGGCCGGGAATGCTGGCGACACGGTTAGCTGCGGACAATAATGAGTTACCGGATCTCTTTTAGGAGTGAGCGCATGGTTGTAAGCGGATTAGTATTCGGCCTGGGCTTCTCAGCTGTTGTAGGCGCTGCAATGGTGGTTTTTGTGGTGTACGTGTTACCCCTCATGCTGAGCGATGAGCAACGCTACGGCATCGACGAGCACGGGATTGCCCAGACACCTGAGTACATGGCAAAGAAAAAGCAAATGGAGGCTTGGAACTATCAGGTGGAGAACTTTCCGCCTTACTGATGGGGCAGGTCAGACAGCAAAATTAGTTCACGTTTTGTGAAGAGATAGGAGATAACAAGGATCCTGTTGAGGCGGGCAACGAGCTTGAGAGCGTCAGCTTGGAGAGTGATGCACTCAAAGGGTTGTGGAAGTGTAGTGGGCACCCGTCTAGGTGCCCTAGCGGAAAGTCAGATGTACACCTGTTGAGCATTGCCGCGCGGCATGCGGTTGCGACCGGGCATCTGCGCCAGACGATTACCCCAGGATGCACGAGCGGTAAGTTTGGACGACGCGTGCTGTACCGATCGCTGAGGTTGAGTGACCAGCGGCTTTGGTTGTTGAGCTGGCGCGGACTGGCCCTCAGTCAGCTGTGTTGGTGCTGCCTTCTCCATCGAGCGCAGACACGTCTTGCACGAGACTTGCCCACGTTCTTGGGTGATGGCCAGGGTTGAACCGGTCCGGCCGCAGGAAGAGGTGCCAAGGTCTTGCGAGTAGTGAGTGACCACGTTTGAATCTCCAGTTGGTACAAGCGCCTTGCGTTGATTCACTGCCACCGGCGCTTTCGGATGGCAGCATTCGTTGAGGAGGCAATCCTCACATCAAAATTCGCGTGCCAGAACCTGCTGTGAAAACTTTTTCAGGCCTCCGCTTTGGCTAGCCAATGCTCAGGTGGCAGGGATAATGTATTCCCAACTGAGGAAGTGGATACTAGGCATGACACTGTTCAGCGAATACACCCAAGAGGAGCTTGAGTCGGAGTCTGAGGTTACACTGACCCTTGCAGAATTGAGGGCTCTGCAGCTTTCAAGCTCGGGGGACGTGTTCGCCCCCGCCAGCCAGCTAAGCACTAACCTTGAGAGCGCCGCGTCGAAGCTGGATATGGCTCTAGACCGGCACAGGGCTAACTTGGTGGCCGAGCGTACGTCGATTTCTAAGCGGGGCTAGTTGCCCACAAGAGTCTGGGAATTAGGACAGATCGGTTTCTTCCGTTCCACAACGATAGGGATGTTTATGGCAGTCTTTTTTGAGCGTTTAAAACGCAGCTTTAACTCAGTGCGCAGCAAGATAATCCTTCCAATCCGAGAGGACATCAGCTTCAACTTCGGATACCTGAAAAAGCATCTGGCCGACCGTGCCGGCTTCATGATCTTCTATTTCGCACTCGGGGGACTGCTCACGCTCATCACCCAGGCTGAAAGTTTGTCGGTGTTTGGGAACAAAGTTTTAGACGAGCAGATAGGCATCAGCACAATCACGCTGATGCTGGCTGGAAGCGCAATCCTGGCTTGCATCACATATTTGTTTTATAGCACTGAAGAGCCTCAAAATGGGGCTTTTCTATGGTGTCACGACGTATTGAGGCGAGTAGTCGACACTGGCGCTGACCTTTGCCTGATATTCATAAGCATCACTGCAATTCCGTTCTTATTTTCAAGTAACGATCCTAGCCTGCTCTCCATTCTATTGGGGTATGTTAGCTTGCTGTTGATTTTCGGTGTGATGACATACATCCCGACATTTGCGCTCAACACACGGAAGAGCATGCGTTCAGTTACATTTGGAATCCTTAGTACGAGTGTGATAGTTTTGGTATTAGTATTCTTGTATGCGGCAGCAAGCTACAAGTAGATCTGTTAGTGCCAACGCCCCTGGCGAAGCTTGGTGCTTCTGGCACTAGCAGGGGCATTTACGATTGCATGGTCCTCATCAAACTCCGGAGCTGACCATGCGCACCACATCCCCTGTCTTCAACTTCCTCAGCGCATATCGCGGTGAGCACCATTACCAGGTACAGCTGAGCAACGGTGCCAAGCACCGACTGTCTATCCGCCTCACACCTGAACAGTACGACCCAAATGTCTACCATCAAGACCAGGCAGCATTCGAGCGGCTGGTGAACGGCCAGGTCGGCCTGATCGCGTGCGGTGCTGACATCCTTACAGAGGAACTGGTTGCTCAATTCAACAAGCAGGCCTATCTGGATCACGAGTCGCAGTTGGCCAAAATGCTCGCCAATCCCAGGGCATACGGTGAAGTCGAGCGCGTCCCCTTCCCAGTGTACGTATCAGGGCGCATTGATCCGGGTAACGGGGCGTGGGCGGCGGTTCAGGAGTTCGATGCCATTCGCACTCTAGCTGGAATTCCACCGGAGCATTGCATTGACCCGAGGGCCAGTTTTAACGAGTGAATGGCAGCGTAGTTTGGGTGGTGGCACACCCAAGCCGGCTGGACAATGGGCACATCAATTTATGGAGGATGACCCAATGACCCGATCTCAACGCAGGCTCCCATGGCTTGACCTGGAAACCACAGGCTTTACTGAGCTCTTCGACCGTAGAGTTTACGAACACCGTATCCTCGAAATTGGGGCAGTGGTCACTGATGAACACTTCACTGTGCTGGCCAGTACCTCAATCGTGATCCAGCAGCCCATGGTTCGTGTCCTCGAGCTCAGTGATGAGGCTGTCACGCGCATGCATACGAATAACGGACTCTTCGATGAGGTGGTCAAGTCCTTCACTACTCTCAAGGCCGCGGAACACCAACTGATTCAGTTCTACCGGCAGAACGGTGTCACCAAGAAAGTCGAGCCGCTGTGTGGGAGTGGCATCCACTTCGATCGGATGTTCATCGAAGCCCAGATGCCGGAACTTCACGACTTCTTGTACTACCGGAATCTGGATATCTCCTCAGTGAAAGAATTCCTGAAAACGGTATCCCCCTCCTTCGAACCCTCGAAGCGCCAGCAGCATCGAGCCTTGCCTGACATTCTTGAGTCAGTGGCGGAGGCCAAAACATACCGTGCACTGCTCGCGCCACTGATCGAGCGTGATTAAAACAGCTGCTCATGACCTAGGGTTCTGGCACAGCCGTATGCCCCTTAGGATTGACACATTACAAGCACCCAGGCCATACCAATGACACGAGTCACCTCCCCTACTCAGCCATTCAGCTCAGCTGAAGCCACAATGCCTACACCGAAATTCCAGGTCGGCGATCTGGTCAGCCTTGATTTTCGACTGGAGGTCGACCGCCCCTATTTCTGGAAGCAAATTCTGAGGAATGAAATCCGCCAGATTCGTCGTTTCATGCCCCAAAGGCCTATGCACCCGCACAACAAGGCTCAGATCCGGGAGAAGATGGAAGGCGCTCGAAACGCTACAACAATTCAGATCGCCGGTATTCGCCCATGGGGCGGTCATAACGTTGGCAATGTAGCTGCTGAAGGATATTTGGCGGGCTGGCCGGGCGCTGCCAGTCCTCTTGAGTACCATTTCTACTTGGCCTTTCGCTGGACGAATGCTGAAGGCCACGCCGTCGCATACATCCCAACAATTGGTAATGCTCACAACAACATGCTGAGCGCGGTGAACCTGGCTCCAATTGAATGACCCCAATCACTAAGTGAGGCCTGTACCCATGACTGCACAGATTCAACGACTGGCCGCCCGCGGTTTTGTGGAGGCAAACTTAAGCCAGCTGTCCGCCGATGTCCTCCATTGGAGAAAGCACGGAAAGCTACCACCGAGCAGCTTGATGAATGAGCTGGCCAGCATTTGCATGGCTTTCGCAGTCGAGGGTGATGAGTTCCAGGAAGCTGAGCGGATGATCATCCAGATCGCACTTGGATATTCATCACGCAAAACGTCAGCACAAGGCGAGAACGAGGTGACGACATCAGCACCCACTGCGCCTGAGGATCTGAGCGAGAACGACGCTTACAAGAGCCTGCTACCTAAGCTCCTGAGCCTAGCCGACATGATCGACGACATGTCGGATGAGGAGTACCGTAGCTGGCTGAATGCCCTGCCTAAGGAGGAGTTTTTTGAGTTTATGGGATTGGACGGCAAGGATGCGTTCCGTGCAGCAGTGGCTGAGGCACGAGCCCTCTCACCCCGGTAGCACCCGAAGTAAGTCCCTGTAGGCTATTTGCTCTATCCCTCTCAACGCCTGATTACAAAAGGTCAGGCTTGAGGTCACACGAGCCTGCTGAATTTCGATGCCTACGTCCGGAATGGAATGCACTCCCCCTGGGTTATTATCTGGAGCTCGCTGTCAGTGGGTGATCCCCCAATGAGCTACGTTGAAAATGTCCTACCTCGCACTGATGAAATCAATTCGCTTCTTGCCGAGGTTCTCGCGGGGACCGATATAGACCTTAGTTCCATCATCACCACTCACCAGTGTCTCGTGGCCATAGATCAAGCGCGCCGGCCCTTCCCGGTTGACCCATCCCAGGTCGACACGGAGCGAAGTCGGATTAATGCTGCAATCCGCCTTGTTTGCTTGGTTGCACTTACCAATGCGTCCGCGCTGCCAGGCTTGGTCAACAAAGAAGCTGCTCGCCTCTTTCGCGACTTTGCAGATGGTGTTCCCGTTACAACTGATCGGTTGAAGCGTCACCAGGCGCTGGGCAGGCTTTCCGTTGTTCCCACGTAGTGCCGTGATATTGGGTCTCACCGAGCAGTGTTACCCGACCACTCCATTCCTACTTGAGGAATCCTATGACCGACAAGCCTAAAGTTTACGTCGAGCCTTTTTACATGCGCCGGCTTGGCCCGGAATTGTCCAAGATCCTTCGGGATCAATTGGATTATTTCGGACCTCGCCTGATTGTTGGTACTGATCGTGCGACCTTCACGCCTGGCTTCGCTTTTGAAGGCATGGTCAGCAATGCCTATCGAAAACGCTCGCTAACGAAGCTCAGTGATCAACCCAGCGGAGATATCTGGTTCTCTATTGCTATGGATACGACGCCAGATGTTTGGGCCGTAAAGTACATCCAGGGTGAAGGCTCCCTGGTACAAGTAGTCACGCCGGCGGCCGAACTGTGCTGGGTGCACGAAACGCGCGGACTCGCAGAAACGGTGATGCGACCACTGTTCATCGATTGGGTGTTACGCAAAGGGCTTACTCGAGAGTTCGGGGTTGGGTATGCTGACCACCTCGAAACCGATGAGGAATACCGCCGTTACAGCCGAGGCCTCATCCTTCTTTACCAGACGTTCGGCATTCGATCTCGTTGAGTGCCCCCGGTTAAACACTATCAGGACTCAAATGTTCTCCGAACAACCTCAACAACCAATTGCAGCGACCAAGAAATCCATTTTTGCCAGCACTTGGTTCTTCATCCTGGCAACCGGCTGCGCGATTTGGGCTGGTTCTAAGAGCTCAGATTATTACTGGCAGCACTCTGAGATGAGCGCACGGCAGTACGCGATGGTTTGGGATGGATACCAAAGGCTTTCCCCTGAAGGTCAAACCAAGTTCGGCTCAGTGCTGCTCAAGGGCTTCCTGCTGAAGCCTGAACTCTCGGCGATCACCGATATCGCGCTGCAGGAGCGTGACTCTTTCTCCATCAGGGCAGGAGATACCGGAGAAGAAGCCGAATCTGTAACCCATCAGATCTATCGGTTTTATGCGGGAATTCCTACTGTGTCGATCGCCAAAGATAAGCTGCTGGCGTCACTAGCGGCGCAGGGATCTGCGAAGCCAGAATGAGACGTTCCATAGGGCATTCTGAACTCTGAAACCAGCTTGTATCTCGTACTATCAGCCAATAACACCCTATCTGGGTCAACCCACTCCCTCACTCAAATCAAAACTCATTGAGAGCGAGGGGTGATGATTCGTATCAAGCCCACCATGGCTCCATGGGAACCGGTTCACCTTCCTCGATAGCTTCACTGTGCTGGGAGTTAAACGCCCGATATCGCTCAAGATGCTCTTGGCAGAAAGCTTCTAGCTCTGCTTTGGGCAGTCGAGGTGAGTAGACCAGGTCTGTAGACCCATCGAGTTCGGCAATGATCGCCGTACCGTCCCCGAAGTCATGGACTGAAGACCCTACGTAATCCATGGCGCGAGTTGCAGCCGTATCGGAGAAGTCTACCAAAATTACTGCTTGCTCGATTGGCGCGGCCGGCAGGTGAACTTGACCATCCTTTTCATAAGCTGGGGCTGCTACGGTGACCATGCTGCCTGCAACGATGACCTGATCACCCTCGACCAGGCTGAACACATCGACTTGATGAAAGCGGTCCCATTTGAATTGACTGACTTGCATGGGTGACTCCTGCAATTGAAGAAGACCTCCAACATAAAGCACAGCAGCAGTACAGCAACCCAAAACCCTGTTACCGAATATCGATACATTCAGCGTCCTCCCCGACTGCATCCAGTTTCGTCATTTCAAAAGCGGGTATGTAATAGGGGATGGGGCTTTGGCGGCCAGCTTAACTACCTGCCATGGGCTTCTGGCACTGGCAAAGTGACCGCAGCATAAGCATATTCGCATAAGGACATAATTATGGACCTCATCACTGCCCGCCCCGCACTTAACAACGTCGACGTCTTCGTTAAGGGGGTCATGCTCACCTTCCCCTCCCAATTCACGTGCCGTATGGACGTTCTGCAGGCTATCTTTCTGGAGCCTTGTGACGCCCAGCTAGAGGCAGGAAACCCTGACCTCAGCTGCTTCGGTGATCTGCGTACAGAAATGAACTACAGCGATCTGGAAGGACATCGCAGCGACAGTGATATCGTGGAAGCCAACAGTGGTGGTCCTAGCGCAATTTTCCACGCCGGCCGACTAATAAACTACACACGCCTGAGGCAGGACCGAGAACTGGTTGCTGAGTACATCGACGTCCTGGCTATTGAGCATACCCGTGGTGAGAGATTTCCTACATCCAGCAAGCTAACGCAGAGGTTCCGGGCAAATGGGTGCCTACTGGATAGGGTCGACATCAGCACCTTGGATTTGAACTGGGCACTCGCCGCTGAAGAGGTCGTGATAGCTGCTCTATCCGGTCTTGCCTACGAACTCGGGATGACTAGCCCCTTCTACAAAGAGGTGACAGCACCGCCCAAGCCGCTGGCCATATACCGCCACCTCAATGCCTACCTTGAGCAGCTCGATACCGTCACCGGTACCAAAGCGCGCGTTGCGGAAATGGAAATGCTTACAGGCGAGTTGATCGATGAGATCCTCGCCGAGGAACGGTGAGCCCTGATTAAGAGCCTCACCTTGGATTCAATCCACGCCTACGGGTAAAATCTGGTGTCACACGGGCCGAAATGGCCAGTTACGGAGTAACGAAATTGGCTCTCGAATATTGGTTTGAAACCACCCCGCTGCGGGACAGAATTTGGGTCCAATGCAGCGACGCCAGCACTGTCGGACGGTTCAGTGAGAGAGGTATCGACCTTCACAACACTATTACCGAACAGCTTGCTGGCTCGCCAGAGTGCAGGCTCTGTACCCACGGTTCGACCACCGTAGCTGACTGGGCCCTTTTCCGCGAGAAGGTACTTGAGTGGTGGGGGCTGGACATACCCGCCGACGCTATCTCTCCGGAATATTTGAAGCCTGAGACGTCGCCTGCACTTTGAGTGGAACTGCAATTCCTCTCTAACATTCATTCCTCGCCTGGTTCTGGCACACGGTTAAGCCAAGCATCCTGGGATCCTCAAAATCAGGAGGTGCCAAATGTCAGAACCAACGCCAGAAGCAACAACAGTGATGATGGCCCACGCTCTCATCAACACCCTCAAGATCGCAGGCTGGACCCTTAAAGCAGTCTGCAACTACTCTCACGACCGCCACCCGGTTCAAACTGCAGAGGAACTTGAGCCACTGCTTGAATGTTTCGATGTCTGCATTCTCGAGTTCTCACACACCACGTCAAGCGAAATACTGAGCAGGGTGCGGTTCGACAATTTTGCTGAACCCAAAGATCAGGTCTATGGCTGGGCGGAAACCGGGGCCCCTGGTTTTGCTTCCCTGCTTGAGGGTTTCGTCGCAGGTATCCCCACCCTGTTGCTGCAACGGAAACCAGACATTGGACTGGATGCTTTGCAAGTGTCGACGAAGTATTCAGCAGCAGGTGAGCATGGCCTGTATACGAAGGAAGACTGGAGATACGAGGTCTTGAATTGTGACACCTTGCAGGGCTACTGGAACTGGGTCGCTTCGAAAATTGAGTGTGCTCAATCCTAATTCAGCAACCACGTGCGGTCAGGCCCCCGGCATTCCGATCCGACCCTGAGATTCGTAGAGTTGAGGGTCTATCGGTCGCTCACTGAATTTCTGAGCGGGAGGGTTCTGGCACCCTTAATTTCGACGGAATATAGCTCATAAAATCAGGGAGCTAACCGTGAATAATCCTACCTCTACCGCCACATTCGCCCCGAACAAATCCACAGCTGAGGTGTACACCAATACCGGCTCACTCCCTTACGACTACGAGGATTTCGGGCTATCTCGCAGCGAGCTCGTGGCCAAGTTCCTTGAGGCTGGCGAGCACGAGCACTACCTGCGCTCGGACTGGAGCGCAGCAAACCCCGTTGGTGAACAAACAGTCCCCGACTATTGGGACTGGGTAATGGCTCAAATCGCTCAGGACGACGAAGACTACTAAGGCGCATCCACCCCTATAGTAACGGCCAGCCCTGCCGGCCCCTTATCGAATAGCTGGGAAAAGAGCATGAGCTTCAACCGGGAAAACATTTGTTGGCAGTCCAAGGATGGCAAGTGGTCGCTGGCGTTCTATGAGTGCTGGCCTATCAACGATGATGACGATGACCACGATTCTGAATGGGACGTCGAGTACGGGGACCAGTTTGAGTGGGTCTCAACCGGTCACGCCACTGAGGAAGCCGCTCAAAATAGCTGGCATGGCGCGAATCCGGGTGGTGGCTCAGTCATGGAATGGGGCGACGGGAGTGCGAAGGCATGCGAGCAGCTGGATGTTAAAGCGAAGTCCTTTCTGGCCAACCAAATGGAGCAGACCAAGCTGAATAGAAATCGCGGCTGGTGAGGCTTCTGCCACATCCAATCCAGACGGACTATGGGTCATCAACTTCAACTGGTGACCCATATGCAACTCCAGAATCTCAAAGGCAACCTGCTCAGCCTCTACCTCGCTATTGCACTTGAGCCCTCGAAGAAAGGCCTTATTCGCGCCCCGTGGGATGATTGGCAGTGCGACATAATTTTCAATCGCCGCGAGTTTGGACCTTTCGACACCCCAAAAGCTGTCAGTAACCCTAACACCCTCCTCGCCATCATGCCCTTGGTAGCTCAGTGGCAGCTGTCTAGCCGTCCAATCGGCACTGGCCGTTGGTTGGTCGAGACACCTGACGGTCAATCTTACATGGGCTCCAGCCTCGTTCACGCTTACACCTTGGCGGTGATTGGCACCAGCTTGGGGCAGGATCTTCCGGACTGGTATGAGGACCCGAACCTCCACGTTTCCGTCTTCCTGCCACCGTTTAACGTTGAGTACGGCACAGAGGGTCCGAACGCTTCGACCCCTACAGTATTGACTTTCAAGTCCGACAGCCATGAGTGGGCTACCTACGATGAGGCGCTCGCTAAGGCCAAGGCAATGACGGCCGAAGCGCTAGCCTTCAATTACACATGCGATGGGCACTCGTGGGTTCAGGTGCAGCTTATGGATGGCACCGTGCACACTTTGTATCAAGGGGCCAGCACCCTTGGACTACCGGCCTGCACGCCCCCTTGAAAGCATTGCGGTACACTTCAACCACGCTGGCGTCGGCAAGACCGTCGCCGGCACGACAAGATTGTGAGGATAAATCAGTGACTCAAACGCTCAAGGCACATCTCTTCAGCAACAAGGCGAACCTGTTTTCCAAGGGTGGCGCTGGTAAGTCATCGGTGGCCGGCATGGTCGCTGCGGAATTCGCCCGCCCGAAAGGGCAATGGAAGCAATACTGGACACGCCACCTGCTCAACCTGTCGCCAGCAAGCCGATTGCCACGTGGTTTCAATCCCAGGCTGGTGGACCAAGTTACGCTGCAAATCGATGCTGACCCTGCTCCTGAATCTAGCTGGATCGACCAGAACAAGTCTGCAATCAGCGAAGCGGTTCAAAAGCTCGCACCGGCCGAGCCTGTGAAGAAACCCACCCGCAAGAAAGCAAAGCCAGCTGAGTAACCAACCCAGTAATTGTGGGGGTGCCTGTCCTTTGAGATAGGCACCCAATTGACTCGCTTTAGCCGCTTCTGCCACACCCCGTAGGGGCTGATGATGACCTCATCGAAACCTAACGGAGAAACACCATGGCAGCGCTCTATGACTTTCGCTTTCTGATCCGAAAAGTCAGCTTCGTCGGGAACCTGGTCATCGCCGCCAGCGGCAGCGATTCAGTCCTCTTCGAGGAATGCAAACAAATGACCTACCGCGACGCCCAGACCCACCTGGCGCATCTGAGCAAAGGTCAGTCCCAAAGCCACTCGGCAATCCTCAGCCTCAAATACCGGGATGACAAAAAGCCCCGCGGCTGGAATGGCAACACTCAGAACAGAATTGACTACGAAGCAACAAGCGCAGCAGCTTGAGGCGTGATTTTAGGCACCTCGGTTTTCGCTGGGGGGCCTTCCCTATAAGGGATAATGTCCTTTCCGCAACTACTGGGGGCTTTCCCTGCTCACCGATGCCGCGCCTGGTCAGACGCCCAGTCACTGATACCCCAGCGGCTTTTGGCCCGCACACGCGCTGCGGAGAATGCAGCCGGACGAGAGTTCGAGGCCATAGATGTTCTGCCAGAAATGCTGCCTTTCAGCTGATCTTGCCCTTTACCACATACAGTATAGGAGTCCGCCGTGACAACCTCCTCAGAGACTCAAGAGCATCGTCTCGCCATCGCCAACTCATTTCTAAACGCAATTGCCAGTCATGGCCGGCAGTTCTTCCTGCACAAAGCCAGCGGACGGATTGCAGAACTGAGCCTACACAACGAACGCGTACTGATCCTGGACGAGTACACCCAGAAAGTCGTTGATACGCACAGCGATGGAAGCTGGCCAGACTTCTGCCATGGGGGCGGATTGAGGGACTTCGTGCGGGCGATCCGTGACTTTGTTCTGTCGGGGGATCAGATCCGACATCAGTATTTTAAAACAGTCCCACCAGGTGAACGCGAGTTCAATTATTGGGGGTATGACAACGCTTCACTCGACCTAGTCCGAGAGGCTGGCCAACAGCTTGGAATTGTTACTGCAGGATCTTCCTGACCCGGTTCTGGCACGAGTGCATCTCGGCATATTGTTTTCGAAGGGCTGACTTAACGATCAGCCACCCCATCCTTTAAAACCGAGTTGAGCCAATGACTTCAGCAACTACGTCCGTAGACAGCAACGACAGCGACCATTCACTGAATACACTCCAGGCCCTAAAGCTGCTGTGGCCTTCACTGAAGCAGACAGTGGAGCCTTTTCTCATTGCCTCACCGGAAGTCGATAGAAGCGCCGCCGAAAGCTTCCTCGCTATGCTGAACTCAACTCACATTGCGGAGCCCTCCAGCCCGGCCGCATGGGATATCGAGGGCTTCAATCACTGCATCAGTCAGGGTTCCAAGGCGATACGCCAGCTGCTGAATGATGGGCCCTCTGCAGGCGGATGTCAGTCCTTCAACGCGGAGCACTGCATTCAGATCGCAAATGAGTTAGTGCATCAGGTGGATATCAACCGAAAGGCATGCACCTCAGGTAATCGGGCTGGCGTTACTATCCGTCCCGTTCAGGACAGCTCGAATTCAACTGAGCAGGGCCGCTCTGTCCCTGCTTACAAGTTCGATCGTCTGGTTCAGCATGCGAAAGCGCAGGATAAAACGATCGCCCGACTGCAGGCTGAGCTCAACCTATACCGCCTGTACCAGAGTGATGAGCCTTCCATCTGGGTCTGGCAAGGTGATGGAGAAGACCACCCCGAATCACTGGGCTGCCCAATTCTGATCCAGCCGGCCGACCTCAAGGCCATCATTGATGCCCCTTCAGACGAAGGCTTTGTGCTGCGAGCTGCAATGCACCAGGGCCGCCTTGGACGTGTGCCACTTAATTCGCGCTACTACCTGGCAGAGTGCGAGAAATGCGGGTGGCTTGGCAGTTCACAAGAGTGTGCTTCCTCGCCATCTGCATCGGGAGACGATGGAATTCCATGCCCCTGCTGTTTCCGAGACGAGCTGAGCGAGATCGATACGGCACGGGCTTTGGAGCTTCTTCAACTTGTCGTTTTCGGTGCCAAATCGAGCATCGGGTGTCCTTCCTGATCCGTAGTCGTCATTAGCATGGAATTTGATCCGGAATTCCATAACATGGTTTTGGGTTGCAGAGAGGGCGCTATTCTTCAAAATGAGGCATCACTAGTTCATTGAGATCCTCACATGGAAAGCAACCCAACAATATTTGCAGCGGCATCTGATATCACTGTCGATGCGAGCGAGCGTGGGCCGATAAGACTTTTGGCTCCGGGTTTTGCTGTTGAGATCGCAAGCGGCTATGGCAGCCTCAGCTACTCACTCCGCTCTCTGGACGAGGTAGATACCCGCCAAGGGTACGAGCAACCTCTCTCTTACGTGGTTGCCGACCACTCCGGCTCGAAAACAGTTGCTCATTTCACTACCCGTGAAGAAGCAGACAAGCTGATCGAAATGATATCTGTAGCTCGCGACCTGGGTGCAAAACGCAAAGCCGAGGATGAAGCCGAAGCTCGCAAAAAGCTGAACCCTTTCCGGAGAACCCTGTTCAATATCGCTGAAATGTTAAGCGCAGCAGTGCTGATAGGCTTCATCGGTTCTGGTGCAGCAAACATAGGTTGGAACGTCGCGTCGCCATTTGTCTCCCGAATCACCGGCGTTCCAACACCAGCCGAGCAATACTCCATAGATCGGACAGACTCCCTCGACCAGATCAAAGCTGCCGTTCAAGCAGTACCGTTGATTATGAAGGAAGTCAGGAACGCCCGAGTGAATGAGCAATTTCAGAACCTCGTTGATACATCCGACGCGCAGGTCAGAAGTGAGTTGATCCGAATGCAGATGTTGCCGTCTACAGAGGCTGATCGAGAAACTCACGACCGCAAGCAGATGCTCGAGCACATCCCACCTTACGCTCGTACGCAAGAGCAAGCGGCTGAGCTGGATGCTGCGCAACCTGCAACCGAGCAATAGGTTTGGGGGGCCGGCGATTCAGCCTCGCTGGCTTTTGGCACGACCGAATCACGATGAACATAAGGTCTCACTGATTCAGGAGGCCCTATGAAGCCAATTCAACTGCTCGTTATGAAACTCTGCACTGGCCCCAAAGCGTTGATCATTGAGCTTCCTGCGGAGCAAGAAGCCTCGTGCCTTCAAGCAAGCTTCCTCACTGTCGCCCTGAACATCTTGGCCGAGACCGGGCAAGCAGTCGCTGTCGTTGAAAACGGTGAAATGCGCCACTGCGCCCTTCTCAGTCCAAAAAACAATCTTGTGTTGGACTCCACGGGGATTCGCCCGCTCGAGCAGTTCAACGAGTATTGGCAGCGTATGACTGTCGGCAAAGCGACCATTCAGCAAATGACCATTGCAGACCTTGTATCGCTTTGCCCTCCCGAATCTGGTTTTTTCGCCCGCGCGCTGTCGAGCTTCGAGAAGGTCGTCGTGAAGCACTTGCCAATTACGGCGCTGGCACCGGCGATCGTTGGCTATCAAGTTCACAGCCGTGACCAAGAGCATTGGGCTGATCGACCCAGCTTTGAGATCCTCTCAATGGAAATGGCTCATCAAGATTTGGTCGAGGCCCGGGGGTCGCAACCCGACGCGGGCTGGTTGATGGTAGCGATCCTTGATGGAGACATTGAGGCCCCAACTTTTGCCTGACATAACTGATCGTTCGCGTTCCTCCCCTGATTAACTCCTTCAAGCACGATTCACCATATGCCACCTAAACAACCGACTGCCGATTCTGTGCCTCAAGCAGACGACATCAGCACTTTGATGTCCAGGTTTGGGCCAGACACATTCCAACGATCGGGATACTGGATCACAGGACGGCACCGACTTGCGTAGCTGAAGTGATCAATTTTTGGGGGTTCTGGCACACCATGACATGACTGAAGATGACTTATCACTCAACTACAGGAAGTCCACACATGGCTAACTCTCTCACCATCATCCTCACCGAATTCAAGACCCTCGGTACTACCGAGACCCACTGCGGCTACATGGCCATGGACGATGGAGTCGAAGCTTGCTGCCGGGTTTCCGATACGTGGGAAGGCTTCAAGAGCAACTACCCCACCCTTGAGTCACTGATTGATCAAGTGATGGGGGAGCAAGTCTTTGAGCACCTGCAGGTGTCGTACACGGTTCAGGGCCTGGATATCGAGGTAGATGGAAATCACGGAATGTGCGAGCTGAAAGGAATCAGTGTGGTGGGGGCCGAGTTTCTTTACGGCCCGAACGCTGCGCTGGCCGCCTGACCGCTTGAATTGAATGAGCCCTCCCAACGTGGAGGGCTTTTGCTTTCTCGAAGGAAAATTTCATATGTTGCCGCTTCTGGCACACCTTAGGTGACAGGAAAATGAGCCCATTCTGAAATTCAACGGAGACTCATTTATGAAACCCACCTACACCTGGACTAATCAAGCTCTCGCGCTCCTCGGTACTGATACTGATCGCGCTGTAGCCGCAAAGCTTGGGATTACCATTGGTGTCGTCTCCAGCAAGCGTACTCGGCTCAACATCAAGCCATCCCGGTCCAAGGGTGCCCCGGAGCATGGGGCGCTTCCAGCCGCGCCTAAGGCTGCTCCCAAAGAACAATCTACACCCAAGGTCAAGTTCTGGACGGTTGATCGAATCAAACTCCTCGGCACTAAAAGTGACTATGAACTCGGCAGGATCTGGGGCGTGAGCAATAAGCGTGTCACTAAAAAACGGGCTCAGCTGCAAATCTCGGCTTTCAACACCCACGCCCGCATTGAGTGGACTGAAGACAAAATTAAGATGCTCGGCACCATGCCGGACAAGACGCTGGCCAAACTACTTGGGGTCAGCCGGAGCTGCGTAACCCTTCGTAGAAGTGAACTTAAAATCCCTGCCCTGGTAACTCAACAAGAAGTGGTATGGACTGAGGAAGGCCTCAGGTTGCTCGGGACGATGTCCGATAAAGACGTCTCTTCAGCGATAGGCATCTCGAGCAGCTCCGTTGCCTACAAGCGCCAGCAACTTCAGATCGGCGCTTTCGTTGGTGGTCGGGCCAGTAGCTGGACACCCGAACGTGATGCAATCCTCGGCACGATGACCGATCGGGAAGCTGCAGATCAACTGGGCGTAACCCTACAGACAGTAATGTTGCGGAGGAACGCATTGAGCATCGAAGCTCAGACCCCAAAACCTAGGCATCAGTGGACTGAAGCACAGGTGCAAAGACTAGGTACCGTTCGAGACTCCGTGCTGGCCACAGAGATTGGGGTTTCGCTCAACGTGATTGGCAACAAGCGCAATCAACTCGGCATTGAACGCTTTGCCGCTTGAGCCCCTCGACAATCTCAATAAGCTGCCCGCTGGCGCACCAAGGAAATGAAATGGCACCCTCGACCGAGGAACTCCTCAAGACTCTTCAGGAAATGCACCCGGAATTGAAGTGGGGCACTTACCCTCTCAGTGATTACGACATGTACGCAGAACTGGATGCGCCCGAAGTGCTCGTGTGCTTCGGCAGCGAAGACTTAGATCTGGAGTACGGACTGGTTGACCCCTGCTCGACCTTCACTGGAAAACGCTGCCTCCCGGCACACTGGGGGATCTCTGGCGAAGCCGCCGAAATGATCCAGGCCCACAACAAGGTGTTTGTTTCCAAATACCCGAACTTTGACGGACCAAGGGCCAGCGGCGAAATTCGCGAATCTTAATTTTCAAGAGCTTCTGCCACGCGCAACACACTATGACAATGATGACCATCAACTAAGAGGGCGCATCATGCGAAATCAACCAGATTCAGCACAAACACTGAGAGGGGCGAAGGATGTTGGATCACTTGCCCCCCTGGATCGCATCCGCTTGCGCGCTCAACTGGGGATGGCCGACGATGTCACTGCATCTAACATCCGTCGAGCCACAGCACTGCTGATTCAGCGCATTGCCGACTACTACACAGTCATCCAGTACACGGGCCCTTCCTACGTTTACGGTAGGGTCAATAGCGATTACCCCTCAGCTCTCAAGGCTACCGCCAGTCACAACTACATGGATGGCTCTTGGAGTTATCGAGAGATGACTCCTGCTCATCCGACCTGCACGAATGAGTCACTCTTCAATGAGGCTGGCTGGATGTGCATCGACACAGCATGCCGCCTGGCCGCCTGGGAGATGTCTGAAGAGGTACCAGAGGCTCGCCCGATCCTCGACCAAGCCCGATATGCGGTGAAATCCCTTTGCGAGGCACGTGAAGTCTCAGAGTTGAACTGGCAATCATCGCGCCGGCGGTTGGGGACACCGGGCATTCAAAAGGTCATCAAGCGCATCACCGCAAAGCTCCGATTCGTCCGAATTGGCAAGGGTGCAGTCAGGCCGGTCGTCATCCCACAAGAGTTGATCTCAATGGTCAACTCTTACCGGAATATCACTGATTGGTCTGCTGAAGATCAACAAGTCGCACTCGCCGGGTAACGGCATTTTATTCACCCACTTAACGCAGGTATCAAACATGAGCAGGATTTGGACGGTAGTTCGTTTCCCAAATGGCAGCTGGAGCTATGGCGGGTCGCCAAGCGATCCTGACTATTCGGAGTGCGATATCTACTCAATTGAAGCTGTCAGCCCTGAGGCGGCAGTCAAGTCGGCTCAGTCAAAACGCTCTGCGAGCCTTCGCAAGGCAAAACGGCAGGCCGATAAGGATGCATCACCGCCGGCAGCACCTATCTGCTAATTCTGCGGGATTGTGGCACACAGAACATGGCCACAGAATTACTCCATCAAGCAATGACTTGGTAACAACTGAGGAGGCAGAGACCATGCTGAAGAGCGTCAAGAGAGTGTTGGCCAGGGCGTTAGACCGAGCAGGCCTTGCCGTGGCATCTGCGGAGCACGCGTATAGCCACTTCGGTGACGATTTCACACGCTGGACGGTGTGCACGCATTGGGCGGAAGGTTTCTTTGAAGGTCTGGCCATGGGAATGAAAGAAGTGCGCTCCCACCAGCCCTCCTTCAATCCCGATTACCAGCCAAGCGTACGATTCAAAGTGGCAGGCAACAATCTGCTGGTTGAAGTGGACTTGTCCACCGCCGACGGCACCGTTAAGCCGGTTCTGAGCACCCTGAGCTACGGCGAGGCAATGGCTGCCGCATCGGGACTGAAAACGCTGCGCGGTACCGGTGTATTTGCACTAAATGACGAACAAGCTGCCGCCTTCATTCGCGCCACAGAAGAGCTCAAGGCTGCCCGTATCTACGAACCACCAAGGTCGCACAGCACTACTCGCCCGGCCACTCGATAACTGACACAGAGGAACACAATATGATCCAGGCACCAACCATCAACACTCAAGCGGCTCAAACCAACCTGACAGCCATCGCAGCCTGCATGGACGAAATGGCAATTCAGATGATTGAATCTGCCGACGTCCTGCGCACATCGGCAATGACCAGCGTCATCGGTAACTCGATTGCAGTGACCGTGAGCGGCATGAAGGATCGTGCACATCAGATCCAGGGTATGACTGCCGAATTCCGCCTCTCCGGTGACATGGCAGCTTTCGATGCAGCCTGCCAGCTGGCAGGCTGGCATCCAGATCCACAGGCACTCGAAAACCTTCATGGCGGTCATTGACTGTGTGGCGTGAGCCCGCGCAGTCCGTATTACTCGCTGCTAACCCGTGGGTGAAGGTATGCGCCCTGGCTTTGACTTGGCAATTTGGTGGGTTGGCCGCTTGAAACAAGCCTGCGAGAACCTGCTCGATTGCCAATATTAGAATTCAATTTCCGGTGGCATCGCCGCCATCTTTTAGATATACCTGTTCCTAACGCAGCCACCAGGATTGGCTGGGGGCATCCGCCTCCCGGCAAAAAAAATGAGTAAAACCGGAATTCTCGACAGCAAGGACTTAGCTAGAGGGGTCGATATCGCTTCATCTCTGGACTTGAGATTCGAATCCAGGCGAGAGAGGCGAAAAGCGCGGATCCACCTGACCCTAATCATCGCAACAGCTGCAGTGACCGCAGTTAATCTGCTACCCGGGTTCCAGGCACCACTGATCTGGGCCGGCTGCGCAGTCTCAGCTTTACTCCTCGCTCGCAGACTCCCCACGGTACGATCCTCACTTCGCAGGACGGCGGCCACCAAAGAATCAGCTCTTCAGATCCAGTCTCTCCTGATTGAGTCTGGCCATGACGAGCAAGCTTTCGCATTCAAGGTCTCCAAGTTTCAACCCAAAATGCGTGTTCGGGTTGTTACGGTCACCAAGGACAACTGCTTATCACTACGTACCTACAGCGTGATGCCGGGCTCAACCGCAACGCTGGAAATTGAGAACCGCCAGGTCTACGTCAAGAGCTGGCTGGGTAAGACCTTTGGAGATAAGTGGACCCAGCTGGCACAGGACCGCGGTATCTCCACTCCGAGGGCTCGATCTCCTCAGCTCAGATTTAAAAGCCACCCAGCAAACACCCCTGGAATGACTCATTAATCATGGACTAATGCTTCCTGAATTATTCCCACTAGGTGGTTCTGGCACATGCTGGGAGACCTGATGATGGCTCCATCAACTTACAGATGGAGTCATCACTTGAACCAGCTAATCAATCTCGCCACCCGCGAAGGCATAAGCTCTGCTGAGCTATTCGCTACCTTTGACTCCGACATCGCCGGCGAGACCTTCACCTTCGCGATTCATCGTCACCTCTCCTCCAGCACTCACATCAAGGTATCTGAGCTGCACACCGGTATGGGTGTTGCTGAGATCCCCTTTGAAGCCCTGGTACCTACAGAGTCGCCAGTCTTTGTGGACACTGAGCTTGCTTTGCAGGGCCAGAACGCCCTTGAGCAGCTCATCAGTAACCGTGGCGAGCAACTGGTCGCCAACGTTCTGATCAACAATCGGTTGGTTGCACAAGTGCTCAACGAGCGCGGGCAAATGCATTGAAGGCCACTCGACTGTGGGTACCTGAACCAGCGGACGCATGGATTGGCTACTGTCGGTATGAACCTAGTGCAGGCGGGTGCGTTACTCACTTATTTCGCTCCGCCGGGACAACAAGCCTTTGCGGCGTAACCCTGACTGAAGACACAGGGCAAAACTATGCCGTAGCCGGATCTGTCAGCTGTAAGCGCTGCACCAGGATCATGGTGAATGCGCTGAGCACGTCCAAAACATCCTGAAATTCGGGAACCTGTTTTGGCTGGCGTTTCGGCTCCATATCAATACTATTTAGCCACTAGGCATACGGAATAATGATATTTCGGGGTGCTGGTGGCACGCACAAACAAGCCTAAAACTGTGCGACATGAGCCGAACTCGACGGCATGAAAAGAGGAACACATGATGACCACACCCAAGCTAGCACCCTTCAATAGCCGCACAGCTGACAAGTTCGTTGTCCGCCTCCCTGACGGAATGCGTGAGCAGATTGCCGACATAGCCAAAGTACACCATCGAAGCATGAACTCCGAGATCATTGCCCGCCTGGAGACTAGTTTGGCGGAAGAATCCCAAGCAGCCGCAATTCAGGTTGATGCCTCCAGCCTGACTGCAGGCGAGAAGCAACTCATTAAGGCCTTCCGGAACATGCATGGCCCGCACCAGAAAGCCATTCTGGAATTGATGACCATCAAGCCGGCATTAACCGAAGTTTCCCAGTCGCGCGTTGCCTAACACCAACTCGCACAAAGCCCGGAAGAACCTCGTAAAACGAGCTAGCTCCGGGCTTTTTTATGTCTATCAATCGCCACCACCGACGTCCCGCTCAGAAATAAGGAGAAAGGTATGGACCACGATTTAGAGCACTGTGACAATTGCTGGACCGAACTCGAAGCTTCACAAATTGGACTGTGTGATAGCTGCCAAGGCGAAGAAGGAGTCATCGCTAAGGACGCAGGGCCCTCCGTAAACATCATCAAAGCGGCTTTTCGAGACGCCAGCTTTTTTTCCCGGCCAGACACCAGATTTTCCAAGAAAGCACACATCGTGCTGGATGGTTCAAATCCCGCCTGTGGGCTTCGAACAGTGCTTTGTGACAAAGAGCCAGCAGTGGGAATTTCAAAGTTCCTCCGGTGCCAGCGAAAGGGTTGCTGTGAGCACTGGCCGACGGCGGTTCCGGAGGACAAGGAGTTCCATTAGGCAATTCACCTCAAGGGCTTCTGCCACATGAAAGACCAGTTGACCATTGCTCCATTAACTAACTGGAGCAAGTCCTGATGAAAACAGCACAAGCCACCCCCCTAAACCTCAACCAGGCCTTTCATCTCTATAACGCTCAAGGCGTTGTCCGAAATGTGAGCGCTCGAGCTCGGGTTTGCATTCAGGGCCGATCGGAGCAATTTGTTAAGGTCATCCTTCTCGCTGATTACACAACCTCCTATTGGGATCCTAAGCTCGCAAGCGCATATGCAGTTGCTGCAACGTTTGTCCTCGACGGGATTTCCGAGCGTTCCTATCAAAAGGCTGTAGACCATGCCATTCGACAACACGGGCGAGGCCCAAACGGCCAAAGCCAACGCTCTGAGATGCAGGCGCTGTGTGACTTGATCGCGAGCGGGAGCGCGGTGTGCATCCAGCGGGATGTCGACCTGATCACCACCCTGCAGCAATGCAATCTGCTTGTTCCTGCAATGGAGGCCACTTTGGCTGCTATCCCAGCCCAGACTATGTACGACGCCGATCGTACTGTTGCTGGGATCAAGGGAGAGTTCACTGCTGATCACGTATCGCAGCTGGTAAGCATCACCATGGGTGAAGGCACCACTAACTTCTCCCGCGAGCGTCTCGAACAGGAGTCCAAAGGCGGCGAGCATGCCAACTGGCGGTTCGAACAGAACAAAGTGGCCGCGTAGAGCATACCAGGGGGCCCGGCGCCCTCCCCAAATCAGGGAGGTCTTCATGCGCAAGCATCATCCACCGTTCGCCAAGCACGCCCCGCACATCCAGGCCGCTCTCGATCGTGCCAAACAAGAAAAGGCCGATGGCGTGATATCAGGTTTTCGACTTGTGCATGATGGTGCACAGCTGCTGCCAAAGGCCGGCGGCTTCACATACGGCCGAATCGGCTTTGAAGACGAAACACCCATCCAAACAACTCGGATCAAGACTGTTGGTGCCGATATCATCACGACGGACAGTGGTCGTCGCTATGTCATCGCCGATTACCACGACGACGCCGCTGCCGATCTTAAAGCATTGAGAGCCAACATCCGGAATCGAAAGAAGAACCCAACATTGGTTCTTGCGAGCTAGAAAACCCGGGTGAATTAAATCTGTTCCGCCCGCTTCTGGCACACGTTGGACGCTCTTCTAATAGGGGTATCAACTAATCAGGAGCGCAACATGGAACACATCATCACCCCAGGCAACAAGTGGATTCCCGCGGCGAAGATCGTTGCAGAGACACCAACCACGGGTGACGAGAGCGGCTTCTACAAGCGCTTTGCTGGCGGCATCCTCTTCTACTCCCTGGATGGACAGGTCTTTGCCTGCTTGGTCACCAATCGGCATGGAGAGCGCTTCTTCGTTACGGCCACTGCGAGGGTTGAGGGCATCTTATTCATGCACAGCACCTGCAGCATCACGGAAAAGAAGTTAGGGCTGACTGGACTGGGCCTTCGGGCAGAGCTTGAGCTCGCTTCCAACATCGTCGATGAACTGGACTTCCTCAAGGCTAACGGCACCATGCTCAAGCTTGGTGTGACCTTCGACCAGTACGTTGCCATGGCCAACCGCGAGACAACCACGCAGGAGTGCCTGGCAGCATTTCATGAGGCTGGCCTCACAACTGAACTGCAAGGGATTGAAGACGACGGCTACCTTCTGGCAACACGTCTGGGCCGCACCATGCTTCACGCCGCTGGCTACCAGAATGCGAGCGGCATGTGGGTAAAGACGCCAGACAAAATCGCAGCCTAAGTCCACGCGGGGGATTCTGGCATGCCTGAATCCCATTCAATCTTCAACTTCTAGCCATCCAGAAAGTGAGCCAATCATGAAATATCTGTTCTGCAACCGCGTGAACTACACCTGGGCCGGGTTCGTACTGAGCATTCTGTTATCGAACGTTGCCGTCCTCGCCCTGCTGCATACCGGTCTGATTCAGGAAGCGCCGAACGAAACCGTTGCATTGGTTTTTGCATCTTTGGTCGTAACCCCGCTGATGCAGCTGGCTCGCAACACTGGTATCCCGATGCCGACAAAAATGCGAAATGGTCACTTACTTGGGCCGATGCACGCATCTTCATGCTGGCCTTGCTGATGGACTGCCTGGCGCGCAGTAGTGCAGCTGCGCTGCTTAGCATGGTGAGCTCTGTTGACCCCTTAACCCCGGCGCTCACCCAGGGCTTGTCTTGGGTAGCTTATGTTGTGGCCGCGGTCCTGATCGGGCGATATTTGACCCAGCGTATTCAACCGGCGCCGTTGCTTGCTAAAGAAACCCGAGTTTAGAGGGTTTTGATCCCCAGTTTGGGTAGCACTCAGAGCGCCTGGGTCAATAGACTGAGCCGAACAGCAATTTCATTTTCGACACCGACTTCCGGGAACTGGAGGAACAAACCATGAAGGATTGGGTATCTTGGGATCGTAAAGGCCGCCCAGTAACTGGCTTGATTGATGTCCGCTACAACGACGGAAAGGAGTTTTTCAAGAAGCTCGCAGAGGATTGCTATTGGGGCACCGACAGCCTAATCGCATTCTGGCGCAAGGCTTAGGATCCTCAAGTTCGCGCGACAATCCCAATCTAGTTGAAGGTGGTTCTGGCACACCCAGGCTCACCCCACAATCCCCTCATCAACTTCTGAGGGAACTAAAAATGCAACTGATCGACAACATCAAACGCTCCATTCAGGCTGGCATCGCTCTGAAGAACTTCAAGGCAGCGAATGGAATGGATGGCCGCATGTGGTCGGCCGATTTGATTATCAATGGAGTAAAAGTCGGGCATCTGGTGGACCAAGGTCTGGGACACCTCGATACGTCATGCACTGACGAGTGCGGTATCAGCTGTGTGCTCTGCACTCAAACAATCAGGCTACGACCTAGCACCGGGAGACGACTTCCCTCTGCCCGTACCTACCAATGACTTCGGTTTTTTTGAGGAAGCTATTGGGCTTATGGCCGCAGAGTTGGAGGATTTGAAGGCTCTGAGGAAATCGATCAAGCAGAAGATTGTGTTTGAGCTGAGCGACGGTAAAACATACGAGATTAAGGCCGCATACACCTCGATGCTTGGCGAACTTGTACGCAAGGAACATGGCGACAAGCTGACATGCATCATCAATGAAGAGCTTGCCGCTCTCTAAGTAGACTGCCCGCCGGGACGGCGGGCCACCACTCTCTCCAGGAATGCAACATTGAACACTTCAACACTATCTACCAAGGCGGCAGCCCAGATCCCGATGGTCCCGGGATCGAACCTCGATGCTTATTTGACCGTGATTCACTCGATACCAAACATGAGTGCCGAGGAAGAGCGACGTTTGTCTGAGCGACTTGTAGAGCACAATGACATGGACGCAGCGCGCCAACTCGTTACATCCCAGCTTCGCTTTGTCGTGCATATCGCGCGAAGCTACTCAGGATATGGGTTGCCTTTAAGCGATCTGATCCAAGAGGGCAACATCGGGCTGATCAAAGCCGTGAAGCGATTCAATCCCGCAGCTCAGGTCAGACTCATCACTTTCGGAGTCCACTGGATTCGCGCAGAGATCAACGAGTTCATTATCCGCAACGGTCGAATGGTTCGCCTGGCGACCACGAAGGCTCAGCGAAAGCTGTTCTTCAATCTGCGCAAGCAACCCCGGTCCCGCAACTGGCTTACTGCCGATGAGACGAGGCACATCGCCGACACCCTCAATGTGAGCGTACTCGACGTTAAGGAGATGGAGACGCGCATGGCAGGGAACGACACGTCGTTTGACCCTGCCGCAGATGCAGATGATGAATCGGCATACCTCACCCCGGCCCATCAGATTGGAGACCACCGTTACGATCCTGCCCATCAGTACGAGAGTGAGGCCGACACTTCGACAGATGATTTGCATGAGGCGCTCAACAGTTTGGACGAGCGCAGCCGAGACATACTTGCGCAGCGATTCCTTTCGGAGAGCAAAGCGACACTCCATGACTTGGCGACCAAGTACAACGTATCAGCTGAGCGTATCCGCCAAATCGAAAAGCTGGCCCTAGCCAAGCTCAAGGTCGCCATTCCTCTGGCAGCGTAACCCTGAAGGTAGACTCAAATTGGAAATCAAAGACAAAATTCAGTTGGCAAATTGGCTCAGGAGCGGTGCCACCTTGGCGGAAGTCGAGCGCTCGCCTACAACAGGCCGGGTGGGTAATCGAAGGTTCAGCTCACGGGCTGTGCGAGCCTTCACGTTACTCTGGACATGGTCAGCGCCTCGCTTCGGGGGGCATGCGGGGCTTGTTCAGGACAACTTCTATCACCGATGCGGGCATAACGCCCTGGTACGGCGCCGCGGAAGAGCACTGGCAATAGCCGCCAAGCTCTCGGCTTAAACCTACCCACTTCTGGCACGCGGGGCTCCGACTGAGAATTACGGTTCTCACAAAAGGAGCCCCAGGATGAACAAGGTTACGTTCTCTCCAGATGCCCGCCTGAACATCACTATCATCACAGCGGATGAGTGCAAAGGCATCTATGGCATTGCCAATTACGGTGGCCGCCGGCAACAAACCCCAGTTCAATGGGTACCTTCTGAGCCAGCGCTCCAGACCTAACAGGTCAACTTTCACCTATCAGGATCAAAATGCTCCGAAGGTCATGAAGAGATCGACGGTGACACCTGACGCGAGCTTGAGGCGAACGGCGAGCGATGAATTCCTCAGCCTGCTACTCAAAGGGTAATGCGCCGAGGAAGCGGCCAACCTATGTAAGGCCACGCTCTGACAGCTCTAGCTTCATGTTGGTAGCCCCAGGTTCAAGCCAGGCTTTAATGCAAAGTCCTTCGCTGCACGCGTGTAAGCTAAGGCCATGTGCCAAGACAGAAGTCAGGAATACCTCATGTCCGATCCAGCCGTAGCAGCCGCGCTATGCCTCTTGCTTACCTGCACGCCCGCACTTGCCCAGAACCCAGCACGGGGTTGCGTTCTGCTTAACCCTGTTCAGCCCAACGTAGTCACAGCCAAGGATTTATCGTCAAAAGATCTTTGCACCCGCGACGGGAAGGCCATAAGTTCGGTCAGCGTCGGTAACTCCCAAGCTTGGGAAGGCAAGCTTGTACCACCCTATAACCGCGTAACCATGCGGGCTAAAGGCGAACCCGTCGAGACGAACGTTACGTTTCAGACTCCCAGCGCGACCTACCAAGTCCACATAAAACCATAGGTTGATTGTCCCCGGTTCTGGCACGTCAACATCGGCGGTTCAATGGAGTAAATCACTTCTAGGAATTGCTGCGATGTCATACGATCCGGACCAAACCATCGAGCGGATGGTCAACCACACGGCAGAAGTGGGCGGCCATCGATACCGTACGGTTCGTTTGAACGGGGGGAAAATACCTCTTTGCACGGCCACGTACAATTACCAACAACTGGATGAGACCAAAGAGATGGTCGCAAGGCGGATCGCCGCACTTTGGAACCTGACTCAGGGAATCGGAACAGCAGATCTTGAACATCTGGTTTCAAAAGGAATGACACTCTCCAAACTGATGGATATGGCGCTGGAGAATATCCGCAACAGGGGTTCTGCCACACCTGGTAAGGCCAAACAATAGGCCCATCAACCAAACAGGTGACCCCATGAAGTCAGCAGCACAGCAAACCCCACTGTTCTCCTCTTCCCTACTGGTGAGTGCCGGCATCACAGATCTGTCGAAGATTGTCAGCCTATCCTTTGACCTGCAGCCGCAGATCAATAAGCGCTCCATCACCTACCGCGAGCAAACGACGGTGTATGTTGATGACATGGTGGCTCAGGTTCGCCTAGTCGTAAAGCTCAAGGTTGAAAGCAAAAAGCGTGGGGCTAAGCGAGTCCAGCTGCCGGATAGTTACCCTGACCTACAGGTGGCGCGCCTGGTGGGCTACGACCCTGTGAAGCATGTCTGGGGGACTGTGAGTCATACAACCAACACCCTGCCTGAGCCAGAGCTTCATGAAGCCTGGCAGGCGCATCAAGAACTTGAAGCTGTCCGAGCCGGCATGAAGCAGAACGACCCTTACACTTGGTATCCCATCGCTAAATAGAACGCGAAGACCGCACTAGCAGGGCTCGCCCTGTTTTTGGGGGAAGGTTAGGCACAACCGCCTTACCTATCCTGAAAACCGCGACCCCATTTTGGGTTTGTCCTTGCCCCTCCGAACCTCATCATGCGTCGGCCCTAACGTCAGGTACGTATTAATGAGAAGCCCCACCCTTAACAAAGCTCGCCTGCCATGGAGGCGAGTAGCTCTCTCCGCCATGATGATTGCCCTCCCGGCCTATGCAACAGCTAAAACGTTGGAGGTACAGAACCTCCAGCCAATAACCTCGGGAATGAATGGAATTGTTGTCCTCAAGGTAGTGGGGTCAGCATCTTCCTGTACCTATATGGGGAAGCTGGTTCAAATAGCAGCCGGCCAACCGAATGAGAGATGGGTCGTAAAAGCTGATCAGCGCGTCTGCCTAAAGTCGGCGCGTGGGGATATGACGATGGCAAAGGTTGAAGCCCTGGCTCCAATCAACACCTTCCCGATTCCGAAAGAGAGCAACCTCACCCTTTACGTCCGGGAATAGGTCAGCGAACACACTGGGGGCGGATAAAAAGATTCCGCATGCAGAATCTTTCTGTGAGGGTTGGGGCACATCTGTTTACGGTTAAGACTTACCGCTCAAATTCAGAACGAGTAATGCGTAATGGGACATCCAACCGCCTACAAGACCCTATCTGGCCTGCTCAGGGCCACGGAGAGGGTATTAAGGGACAGCCACCAATCGATCCGCCACACATTCGATGGTTTGTCCCGGGGGATGTGGCTCAAGAACGCTGAGTATGTTGCCGATACCCAGTTTGGGGATACCAGCGGCGTTGCTGAGCTACGCCGTAAGTGGTCCACGAGCCGGCCCCAGGACTTGATAGGCGGGAATGCTCTCTTCGGAATGCCCTTGCCTACACGGGAGTACGCAGCTGGCGACAATATACCTGGCTGCGGATTGGTCCAGGATGTCCATGGCGAACAGCTCAAGATCAATGGGCAGTGGTATCACAAGCGGTGCTTTAACTCCAAGGAAACAGCATAGAAACCCGGCACCTATCGTGCACCAATCCTTACTGTTTCAGCACACCGGCAAAGATGGAATTCAGATTTCAGGAGCTTCACCAATGAACCGCACCACCACTCTGCTGCTTGCCGCAGTCGCGTCAGCTGCAACATTAAAGCTGATCGCGAAGACCCAGGCTCAGGGCACTGACGTAATTCTGGCCACGGCGAAGATGGTTCGCAACGATATGCTGGCGCTTGAGGCGCATGTCAACGCTACCGGTATTGATGTGGGCCAAAACCCACTGTTCCATATGGTCCAGCATGACTATCCGTCTGCAGGCCCTTTAGCAACTCTGCCGGCATAAGCGTAGAACACATAGCTGAGGTACCAACAAATGACCGAATTCAACAGCCAGTACGACCGTGCCGTCTGGTCTCAGAAGCTGGTCACTTACTACTTCATCGACGTCAACATGCTCACGCAGGCAATCCATAATGCCCTGCCGATGCCCGCGCGGGCAGCACACCCGCCCGAACACATCGCCGCCATGCTCACAAGTGACTTGGCCATGTTCCCCGAGCGCGGAGCGGGCTGGTACCGCAGCGTTGGTAGCCGGGAGTTCCTGGGGATCATCCTGTTTGTCCGACGTTTCAGCCGATGGATGAAGTCTCTGGGCGCCTCGTTAGGGTATGACGTCGACTCTATGCTTATGGAAGATGACTGGGTGGATTCACTCCCAGAGCTCCAGCCCGTACTTTGGGGGCTGATGGATCGTGTCCGCTCGGACCTTCAATCCGCGAAAGCGATTACTGACATCGGGTCAATCGAGGCCGCATTTCAAGTGCTGATTCGTTCTGTGGACGCGGGGGAGCACCCTCACCAGACCTTTGTAAGGGCTGAGAGAGTCACCCAAGGACTTCGGCTAGTTGGTTGAGAGCAACAGTAGGGCTTCAACGCACCACCCGGTTCTGGCACGCACCAAGTTGCCGCATGCTGGCTTCATATTCAACGGAGCCTGACATGAAATACCCAAGCCCGCCCCAACTCCAAGCCCTGTACGAAAGCAACGAAGAGCTCATTCAGAACCTGACTCAGCAAATGGTCATTTCTGCCCAAGACATTCAGGGCATCAACAAGAACATTCTGACCCGCCTGGCGAGTGATTTCTGGGGAATGATCTCTTCTAACGCACGGGCTGAGATGATGAGTCACAGCCACCACTTTGTGCGTAGCTGTGCCCGGATAGGGCAGCAAGATCTTGAGAAGGCCCTGGCAACACCAATTGCTGACCTTTCAGAAGGACACCTCGTAATGCTGCGGCAAGACCTCTGTCGGCGAGCGGCTGAGATGGAAGCCGATCCCGTCATCCAAAAAGCGGTTCTGGTTCGAGGTTCAGCTGAAAACGCTGATCTGGCATCCTTGAATGTTCAGTTACACGCCGTGCGTTGTCGCCTGGCCGCAATCGGTAAGCCCGAATCCCCCAAAACCTACATTTGGATCTGAAAATGGGTACGTTTGCCGCTCAGACACGCAATAGCATCACCTTCGGTGTGAAGGTGCAAACTCGCACCGCCCCGCGCACCCTGAAGATTCGTTCGGTGTTCACCCGGCACAGCCGGGCGGTCACAGATCGGGAGTGCTCCGCAGCTGCATCCGACATTGCCCTGACTCTGCGCCAGCAGCTGCCTGTCCAATGGCTGCTTGAGGGTGGTGACAGTTTCGATTTTGATCTGGCTGCCATCATCGACGGCCTTGATGCAATCAAGCCATTTGGCTACCCAGAGGATCCACCAGGTTTAGCCCTTGATGATCTGAACGAGCAGCTAGCCAAGCTGCTTGATTGGGCTGACGATGCTGAGATAAAGCTCATTCCCTGAAGCTTTACCCATGATCGACAAGCACGGCTTCTGCCACACTGTGATCAGGGGCAATGTGTCTCATCAATTTAGAGGCATTTCCCATGCATAACCGGCTCAATCATTCCGAAATTCACATAGTGCGCGAAGCGGCCGTAATGGCAGTTTTCAGTCTTTATGGATATCTCGGTGCGGGCGCGCGTCTGATACGCGCTCTTGAGGCGCTTGCTGGGTCAAAGAATTACGTGGCAAGCCCATTCAACGAAAGAATGGACATTTTCCAGGTTTCAATCTTTGAAAAAGGCCCGGATGCCCTGTTACGCCTACAAGTTGTACACTCTCCGGACCATAATTCAGTGCACCAGTTGGCTTCGCTACCAGCTGATACACCTGGGTACTGGACCGCGGTATTGGAAGCCACAGCACTGAATGGTCCCTTCAGCTTGGTCTCACTAACGATTGAAGGCCAAGATATGAATCTGAACACACAATCGACGCTGTCAAATAGCTCAGCACAATGACACCGAAACTTACTCTTTTCCTACCGCTGGAAATCGACAAAGCCGAGGAACTTGCTGCTGTGGACTCACGGTCGGCTGAGTTATTCCACCAATGGTCAGTTCATGAAATCGCTAGTGCGGCTGTAATCCAGAACTCAACTGCTTTTGCTGGCCACAACCTCAGAGCTGACAAAACCGAGAAGGCTCTAGCCGAACTCATCAGCATCGGCATTCAGGTTGAGCGATCCAACGGCCAGGGTGAGTTTGGTCGGCTTATGGCCGAGCGCTTCAACCGAGATAACTTCAATACAGGCCTAAATGACCTTAAACGAATCCCCGCACGTCTTCTAGATCCCGAGCTGATTTCAAAGGGCGGTTTTGTTTTCCCCAATGGGGAGTGGAATTTTGAATTTAAGCGCCAGCTGTCAGCCCAGTTAAATCCCTTCACTGAGAAATTTGTTACTAATGACGGGAAAGAGTTCACCCTGACTAACCAGCAGGCCCGCACCTTCAGCGTTTTTCGAGGTGAGCTTGATGAGAGCATGGACGTCCAGGCACTGGCGGGGACAGGGAAAACCTATCTGATCGAGCGGATGGTCGATAGCCTAAGCAGGTATCGCCCTCTTCTCCTAGCGTACACTCAGGTTCAGCTCCAAGCCCTGATGGCTCGCATTGGTCCAAATCGTGTAACTGGGATGACTTTCGGGCAACTAGCTACCGAGTGTCTTGAGCGAGACCAGAGCAAGCCATATCGCCGGGCAGGTAAGCGCGCATGGTCTACCCACCAGCTCGCACCCTCACTGGCTGCTGAGCGCCTTGGGTTTGGGCCAGTAGGTTCAATGGCACCCTGGCAAGTGGCCCAGACATGCAACCGCATGGTGATGAGGTTCTGTTTTAGTCGGGACACAACGCTAGATACTCGCCACATCCCCCCATTGGATACCAAACTATCCGAGTTGGATAAAATCGCCTTAGCTCAATATGCCCAAGTGTTCTGGCAACAAACTATAGAGCCTACGGATCCTCGGATTGAAATGCCTCTGCGTGGTTACCACCGAATCAAGCACCTGGCGCTGGCGCTCGATACGTTCATAGACCCGGGCTACACCCACATCATCATTGACGAGAGTCATGACCTCACGTGGCCCATGTGCGCATTCCTGGATCGCTGCCCACAGCCCGTGATCACTCTCGGCGACGCATGCCAGAGGCTGGATGGAAACCTGAGCAAACGCTCGCCGGCTACCCGAAGCCGCGAGGTCGTTCACTCCATAAGGGCAGGTAGGCAGATTGAGGGTGTAGTGAATACCCTGATCGACCAGAATCCAGTGGTTCGAGTTGCCCACATGGAGGGCAGTCGAGAGCGTGACACCAAAGTCATCTACTACGACAACGCCGAGATCCCAACCGAGCCGGCCACGATACTCTGCAACTCCGAATGGGGCCTATTCGAGTGGTTCCAGCGCTTAGGCAATGCCGGGGCAAAATTCAGTCTTCTGCCAGGCGCAGACAAAGCGTTCAGGCTGTTCGTGCTTGATTGCATCGAGCTGTTCAACAAAAGCGTTCGGCCGTCGCACAGTGCACTGTTCAAGTACACAAGCTGGGCGTCCCTTGTGAAGGACATGGCCAAGGATGACCTGGCCTTTATCCGTATAGAACGCATGCTCAAGAAGGGTTACAAAGCCACCGATTTCGAAGCATCGCTTTTGTGGCTCGATGCTACTGGCCGCGCCCCTATCAAACTCGGACGAGTTGCGGATGCTCGAAACGCAGAGGTCGACACTGTAATGCTCGCACCTGACCTCTTATCGAGGATTGAGTCCGGCGACCGAATGGGCGCTGCTAAAGCGCTGGCTGCCATTTACACCGGCGGCACTCGGGCACGCTTCAAGTTAATCGTGCCTGGAGAGGTTCGTGATTGGGCTACGGATCTGTCTGCGAAATCCAAAAAATCCTGACCCCCCGGTTCTGGCACTACGTGGAGGACTCCATCATAGGCACTCACCTAATCACTGAGGCATCTGTATGACGGAACGAAGCACACCAAAGACCGCGGAGATGATGCAACAAGTGCTGGCAAAAGGGTGGGCCCCTGATGAAAACCTACCAGCAGAAAATCTCGAATTTGTGCCCGTATGGATTTACTCGTACGGTTACGAGGCTGGTTGCAGGCTCCACGGCCAAATGTTGAAAGCTATCTATGAAAATGGCCTACCACAGGATTTCCTGTCCTCTCTCACCCTGAACGCCGGTGATGAGTACGCTAACAAATTAGCGATTTTCGATACCCGTTCATCAGGTGCTACAGAAGAAGACAAGCAAAACCTGTTGGCTCACATGTTCAACTTCACCCGTGGAACACGTCTCTGGGGCACACTTCCCTCGTACACCATGGTTCCAGGCGTACATGTTGTTGTGGTCGACTGGAACACCCGCTCCAACGGACACGTTCTCGTTCAAGCAGGTGCAATCCAAGCTGAGTTAATGACACCACATCAAGTCACCAACGCAGCCCAACTTGCGATGGAAGCTCACCTTGCACGCCACCCTAGTGATAGACCTCGCAGCAGGGCTCATGCCCATTGAATTTTGGCAACGTGTTTTGGGTAGTTGTGCTGGCACAGTGATGTTTTAATCAATTTGCCCAGGGGTGGGCATGCAAGTCACCAGCTTCACGGCCTTGAGCACGTTGCTGGAGATTTCGAAGCCTTCGGGCATCCCCTAAATTTATCGGCCCACGCCTACACCCCCAGGCGTGGGTTTTTTTTGGCCTGCGATTCTGGCACGCCGCAACTAGCTTGATCATTGGCCTCAGTCAATTAGCCATCAGGATCCAGATCATGAACACTGCCACCAGCAAATCGAGTTGCACCATTCCACCTAAATTAGATGAGCGCGAGACCGAAATGCTAGCGACCCGTGTCCGCGCTGCGTGTTTTGAATCACTGGGTTGCGCTGATATGTCGTACGCCCGGGCGGGCGTTTCGTTTGAGCAGGACGGACGCTTTACTAAGGCCAAGCACAGTGGCTTTACGGTTGCATCTATGATGGGTCGTTTCTCGAAAGAGGTGCTGCTCAATACCATCCGCTCGAATATCGCAGATAGCACCCGCCAGGTCGCGAATGAAGTCTTCCCCAGACTGAAGAACTCACTACTGCTTCCGCGGGGCCACGTTATCGGCTACGACGTCGACGCAAGCGTGCTTCAAGTAGCACAACGAGGTAGTCGCAGGATCACCGCCTATGTGTTCCGGCCGCTGGGATCTTCCGGGGATTCTTTCTACAGCGAAATTCACTTGGATTTGCAGGCGTGCCAGGCACAGATCACTTTCAAGATCGGCGACCGGTGGGGCGGCGGCCCTACAATCCTTCCGGCTAACCAAGGGACACTTCAGGCCGACACCTATAGCGAACTATGCGAAATCGTGTCACTTACCTTTAATGGGGCTTATAGCGCACACCTTGCTGGAAAGGCTGATTCAGATCCTCAAGTCGAAACGTGTCCAGTGTGCAATGGTGCTGGGGACAAGCGGATCGGTTGGACGAGTCGTTACAAGTGCCGTGCATGCGACGGATCTGGCAGCTACCCGGATCCAGTTCGAGTGGCTGGCCTACTAGACTCACGAGAAGCCCAAGCGCTGTTTTACGCAATAGACGCAGCCAGTCATCGTGACGGCATGGTCATGGCTGGATTATCAAATCTTGGTCTGGTTAGCGGGTGCCGTAGTGGAGACAACGCTTCCCACCTTACTGAACTGGGGATTGAAGTGAAGAAGGCGCGCGAAGTTTCTGGCGATTCGGCGAAAGTTGGTTGAACCATGCCCGTACAGCGGCAGACGCGCGACGAAAAAGAAATGGGTGTTTTGGGTGGTCATTCAAGAACAAGCCGTTACTCTGTAGAACAGGTGCCAAGGATGACACCCAGTCTCATCGTGTTAAGTAATCCGCGTCCCCTCCGCGGTCCTGAGCCGGATGACCTACTCCCCTGGGTCATCCGGCCTTTTTTTGTCTTCAATTCGGTCAGCAGCCAACCGCCCCTTGATGAACTTCACCCCTTGCCGGTAAAAAAACAGACAAGAAAGCCCAAGTATCTTGAGTAGGGTTAGTGACCAAGACCAAATTAGTCCCAGGATAAACTTGACCTTTGCGGGTTCTATCAATCTAGTTTCGTTTGCCGACAGCTCCCACGTTTCGCTTCGAGGGACTGTCTTGCTTTGCCACCAGTCGTGAAGATCCTGCATCTGCGCTTGAGACTCCATGATGGCCGCTGGATCTGAGCTGAGTCTGACGACTTTCACAATGGCGTACTGACCTGTAAAGCGGTGCATGGTGAAGCGGTAATTACTGCATGCGGCTGAGTCGGTGTACTTCTCAAGCGAAGCAAAGATCACAGCATTCGCGCCATTCTCCTGAGCCTGAGCCACCAACATCCCGCGTGCTAGATTGGGATCGTTCGACTGTGCCCAGCCATCCCCGGTGATCATCATGACCTCCATCCCTTTCGGAGCACCGGATTTCGACCAAACAAAATTGTCGGGATTGGTATAAATCAGGGTTGGTCCGATTCCTGGAAGAACATGCCTGGCCTTCGACCCTTTGGGGGACGGAGTAGGAACGAAGGTCACTCGCTGGCCGGATGTCAGAGGCTCGCCACCCTTGACGTCCTTCTGATGGACGAAATATCGCTCGCCATCATCACCGCTGATGAAACCGTAGCCTTTCGAGGCAACAAAACTGATCACCTCACCTTCAATACTGCCGGCAGCGATATTTTCCTGATCCACAAACACATCCTTTAAATCCGATGTGGGGGATTCTACCGGCACTGAGCTGACACAACTCTAAACGTGGTTGTTCTTTTGCTAGGGGGTTCTGGCACATGCGAGGAGGCATGAATATGGCTCCACCAAACACGCACTGGAGCTGTCACCATGTCCACCACCACACTCTTCCCATATCACCCAACTACAGGCCTGCGCCTGGAAAAGACCATCGAGTTCATTCCAGCTGGCGTACCTCAGCAGATCTTCAAAGAGGCCGGCAAGACGCAGTTCGAGTTTACCGGCGGCTCGCAGCTGAACTGGGACGCATCTGAAACTCAGCAGGTGGGTGATGATGTCTACCTCGCGGACTCTGATGGCACCGAGTGCCTTCTTAGCGAAGCAGTTTGGAGTGAGATTGAGGGAGATAGCATCGCTATTGAAATCCCCGGCACTCACACCTCAGTGGTGTGTGCGAACTCCCTTCGAGATCAACTGCGGGAGCTCGCAAGCTCCGCTCGTGAGGCTGTGCTCGACGTTGAGCAGGGGACTGATCCAGAGGCATCTACCATCGCGCTGAAAGCCCTGCTTGTGAAACTCGGCCTGTGGGAAGAGTTCGAGCCGGACGCTGAATAAACAGATGGCTGTGGAGCCTGCGGGCTCCTTTAATCTGGAGGAAACATGACAGCTACTTCAACACTACAAAATGAGCCAGCATCTGCAGCTCATGTCCTGATTTTTGCTGATGTTCACGATCTTGGTAACATTTCGGATGGATTGATTGGCCCAGAGTTCTACCCTTCGGCCCACGCGGCATTGATGCGGTTTGTTGGGTATGCCCTCCCACATATCACTGCAGATCAATCGCTGTTTGATTCATGCGCTGCACGACTTGCCGCTGAAGGGCACGGTGAGTTCCAGGAACCCGGTTCTCTGCAATTTGAAAACGTGCAGTCTCTTCCCACCGTCGCACTTGAAGTGTTGGCCGACACATACGCCAGCGCCAGGCAGTGGGATAGCTACCAGTGTTTCTTCAAGATCGCTCGAATCCCAACCTGACCGACCTCCCCTCTTGCTTATCGCTTCGCCACGCCAGACGGTTCGAGGGGAGCTCAATTCCTCAAGACCACGCCACACAACCAGAAGTCCTGAAAATGCTGCCTCGTTTTGGCTGGTGGCACAAAGCCTTTCCACACACAATCCAATTACCAACTCATGAGGGCAGGACAATGACATTCGACCTGACGCGGTTTCTGGAAAAAGCTGGCACTGTCGCAGGAATCTCCGGGGCTGTGCTCTTGTCGTTGAATGTCACCTACTCCTCTTACGGTTACGTGTTGTTCTTGGTGAGCAGCGCGATGCTTGCTGGTCATGCCGGTAGAATAAAAGCTCGCTGGCTGCTCACCTTGCAAGCCTGCTTCCTGCTGACAAACATGAACGGCATCTATCATTGGATCCTTTTGCCCGCGATGGGTGGTCAGTAGCCGCCTGCACTCTCCAAGAAGACATGATTTCGAATATGCGTACCCATTATCACAACCTGCAGGTCCAAGAGAACGCAGATCAGGCAATCATCAAGGCTTCTTACAAGGTCCTCGCTCAGCGCTATCATCCTGACAGGAACTCTGACAACGCTGAGGAAGCCAGCCGGATATTTCTGATCATCACAGATGCTTATGAAATACTCTCTGAACCGGATAAACGCTCGGTTTACGATGCAAAACTGAAGGCAGCACGCAAGTCTGCACTGGCAGCGAAATCACACAGAACTGAGCAAGAGCCGCGTCCCGCCCCACATATTCCCGAACGCGTAGCACCGATCTCTGCGAACCCCGCCGGACTTCTAGACCTCGTGGCGAACACTCAGATGGGGCAGAAGCTGCGTCGGATGATGAGACGAGTAGCGGACAATCAGAACACCCCACCGACAATCAGGTGGCTGCTAAACCGGCCGGTACACCTCGTTGTTATGCTCCAAGTTATCGTAGCTGCCTACCTATTCAAAGACGTCATTTTCTAACCAGGTCTGTCGGCTTCCGAGCACAAAATTGATCATGGCTAAACGTTCACCAGATGGAGCTTCAACTTATGGGCAAACGGATCATCTATGAGATTGGCCACCCGGCCGCGGCCACTCTCTACTCCAATTCCAGTCACGACAGCCAAGACCCTGAGATCTTGTTCTATTCCCTGATGAAGGATTTCATCGGCCGGCCTACAGCGCTTGTTATTGAGCTGCTCAGCCTGTCCTACCAAACGTCTTCCGGAGACAACCTGGCGGGTGATCCTCTATTCACCATCGCCCAATACCCAGGCGAGCGTGAGTATGTCCTGATTGGGGATGTCGACTCGGGAGCCGTGACCCGCCGGGAGGACGCGTACGTCGGTCTGGCACCACTCCCAACCTCATTTGAGGCGAGTGTGCATGCTCTGTTTAACCGGTTCCGCAAAGCTGCGGTACCGACCGCATACAGTTCGGTTGAGAGTGTTCGTCAACATCTTAATGAACTTGGTAGTAGCTTGAACAAGGTCATGAGCTCAGACAACGATGACTCCGTAGTAGCTGATGCTGCATCTGCCCTTCACTTGGCCTTGGTTGACCTGCTTGCTCGCCGGGGTATCGGCCTTCAGGCATGGTCCACGGATGCACTCATGGAGCTGAAGTCAGGCAGTACGCGCCAAAGCCTTACAACGGCAGCCCCTCAACACAGACCTTGGATGCCCGGCAGCACTCTAGCCTTTGGTGAGGAATACGGCGTCCTCTATCGTGATGAGGAGGAAACGCTACAGGTGGTTGTCGAAGAGGGCTCCGTGGTCGTCTGGCAGCGTGAGGTTGACGGTGAAATGGTGAAGGTTGAGCAGCACTACGTTCCCTCAGATGTCGACATGAAAAAACACTGCTTAAACCTGGTGCCGTACAAAGGGTTCACCTGCATTCACTTTGGTGATGGTCGGGCCGTATTCACAAGCGGCGAGGTTGAGGCAAGCTATCGAGTGAAGCTCGGATCAGGATGGGAGCTCGAAGCTTGGGCGGGCGTCAAAGTGGATATGGACCGGGCATTGATGCACTGATAACCCCACATGGGCTTCTGCCACAACCATTACACCCCGATTATCAATCACTCACTGATCGGGGCTCATCATGAAATACATACCTACAACTTCTGTGCTGGAAGTTAAACCGCAGCCTTCTACCGCGGTAACCAGCGATGAGGCCCATGCCCAAGAAATCCGTTCATCACTGAGTGTCGACGCTATTACGGCTGAGCGCCATTCCTTAACTGAGATATCCAAATCCAGGTACGAGACGGGTGACCGCGCAGGACTGGCCGAACCTTCAGGGCACTACATGGCGGGTGATTCTGCAGGATGCACAGTATTGGACTGGATGACTGCAGCAGAACGCTTGCGCTTCCACCTGCTGGGCTTAGCGTTGCCGTCTTTTGGTGAAGAACGGCTGGCCGCCCGCTCCCGTATCCAAGAACGCATTGCAGCGAGGAAACGCAATGCTCTGACCCGTAATTTCAGTTCCTCGCGAGAGCAGGCTGCCGAAATCTGTTAAGTAGTCACAAAGCATTGGCGAATTTTCATGCATGGGTTTTGGATAGCCGGATGCCCGTCGTTAAGGTGTACTTGAACGACTATCTCCCATGGTTACCACATATGCCAACACACTCCGTTGTGGGCACGGCTATCGACAATGACGAGCGGATAACGGCTCTTCGACTAGCCATGTCCAAGATTGTCAGGTTCTGCTCCAGTCAACGCGTCGCGATGAAAGATGAGAAGGTCGCCCAAGCCCAAATGGAGACTCTACTTCTCGGCGCAGGTTTTGACATCAAACGCGAACACAGACTTTCAGCCCAGGACATCCCCGATTTTCTTATCTCAGAATCGGGCTTCTCAATCGTTCTCGAAATGAAAACCCGGTGCCAACGGATGAAGATCCTCCGCCAACTAGAGCGCTATTCAAAGCACCAAAGCGTGGACGGGATCATCCTGCTCAGCGCTACAGCAATTGCCATTCCACCGCAGATCAGTGACACCCCCGCCATCTTCGCTTCAATGGGCCGGGGGTGGCTGCGATGAATACCTATGGCAAGTTGACCCTGACAGACAGTAAACGTCAGTGGCTGCTTGAGGGGTTAGCTCCGCACGTAGCGATCCGTCTCAAGCAGATTTTCCCGCGAGTATCGAAAACTCAGGTTGATTGCTTCACGTTCCCTAATGATCTGGAGCATTGCAGCGATCTTGAATGGTTTGCCAGTCGCTACCCTCTCGACATTTCGGATTCTGCAGCCAGGGCTTTGAAAAAGGGCCGCAAAGGCTTTCAGGCTCGGAAGGCTGAACTCGAACAGATCCTCCTTCCCAGCTTCGTTCCGTCCCCATGCTCAGGATTGAAGCCCGCATGCCAGTCACGGCTTTACCAAATGCAAGCTGCTGCACTCGCCCACGCTACCGGCACACTTCTGCTGGGGGACGACATCGGACTCGGGAAAACGGCGGCTACCGTGATGTGGCTGCTGAATCCGGCATGTAGACCCGGGTTAGTGGTTGTGGACACTCACCTTCAGAAACAATGGCTGAACAAGGTAGAGGAATTCTCTGATCTGTCGGCGCACATAATCCGGACCGGAACGCCCTACGACCTCCCGCCCAGCGACGTCTACATCATCACATACGGTAAATTGGCCGGGTGGGTTGATATGTTCAGAAGTCGTTTTTTCAAATCAGCTTGCTGGGATGAGATCGGCGGCCTTCGCAAAGGCCTGGAGAGCGTCAAAGGCGAAGCATCGAACGTGCTCGCCCAGAATGTGGACTTTCGATTGGGCCTATCAGCAACACCGGTGTACAACTTTGGGATTGAGATCTTTAATATTTTCGAGATCCTTCAGACCGATGTGTTAGGTACTCGTGGAGAATTCATTCGAGAGTGGTGTAGCGATGGCCAGCACGTATCAGACCCAGAGGCGTTGGGATCTTACCTTAGGGAACAGAAGGTTTTCCTGCGGCGCACGCGAGAGGATGTAGGACGACAGCTGCCCCAGGTCAGCACGATGGTTGAGGACATTGCCCATGATCAGAAGGCTCTGAAGTCGATCGAAGAGATAGCTCGAAAGCTAGCCCTTAGGTACCAAACTGGCACTTTCGAAGAGCGTGGTCAGGCCGGCAGAGAGCTCGACATGCTCGTGCGCCAGGCCACTGGCATCTCGAAGGCTCGATTTATTGCTCAATACGCGCGCATGTTTCTGGAGGACAATGTGCCCATTGTTCTTGCAGGCTGGCATCGGGCCGTCTACGACATCTGGAATGAAGAGCTGGCCCAGTGGAACCCCGTTATGTACACGGGGAGTGAGTCGCCCAAGCAGAAGGAAGAATCCAAACGTCGCTTCCTAGCGGGAGAGTCGAATGTTCTGATTCTGTCACTGCGCTCCGGGGCAGGCCTCGACGGGCTACAGGCTCGATGCAGTGTTGTGCTGCACGGTGAACTGGACTGGTCGCCCAAAGTGCACGAGCAGGTCACAGGAAGGCTAGACCGCGAAGGTCAGCCCAACCCTGTGCTATCCATATTCCTTGTGTCAGAGGATGGATCAGATCCTCCGATCATCGAACTTTTGGGAGTTAAGGCTGCACAAGGCACAGGTATCACTGACCCCGGCCGAGTCTTTGAGGCGAATGTGCCGGATACAGGCCGCATGCGACTGTTGGTAGAGCGCTATCTGCCTAAAAACGCTCAACAGGCAGCCTAAGGGTTCTGCCACGCTGGGCCAGGTCTAATCATGGGCGCGTCCAATCATTGGGAGCGCCCATGAAACTTCTGACTTTCCACCACACCGATAACGGCAACTGCCGGGTCTACTACAAAGACAGCATGAAGCAACTGGTCTGCTTCCAACCGTCACATCTCAAAGGCCAGTTCGGTCTTCTCGCCTGTTCACGCGACGGCGAACCGTCCCACAACATCGAGGTCAGTGGTTACATCATTGACCGATTTCCCGCGGCATCCGATGGTGCGACCGCAGTTCAATTCCGCACCTGGTACTTGGCGTCAGCCTCAGAATCGCAACGTGTTTTCGTAACGTTCTACCCAGAGGTCTGGATTCAAGACAATGCCACTGTGGCGGACCCGGGTGAAACGCAGATCGATGTCACGGCCGCCATACTTGACATGGGTATGCTCCAAGCGCTGAAGCTGAAGGACAACGACGACCACTCCGACGACCTGAGGCTAGCAGTGGAGGCGCCGCAATGGGTAAAAGACTGGCCAGGCCCTCACCGGGTTAGCTGTGAGAGTGCTATCCAGGAACACTTTACTGAAGACATACAAGCATCCTGATTTACCTCGTACGCCTACTCTTCCAGGGGTTCTGCCACATCATTTCCGATCTGAAAATAGCCTCATTCACTACATTGAGGCTTCATTCAGATGATCAGCACTTCCAGCCATGCCACCCCTACCCTGTTGCAGTCCGGTCTGCCCCGGGCTGAACTGATCACCTCGATCGCGACCCTTTACATGCAGAGCATGCACGCGAAGTGCGCCGGCCAGCCTGCGGACGTCCGCGAGTACCACATCGGCTTTGCAGAGAAGGTTTTGAATAAAGATTTCTACGGCCTTGAGCACATCTGCAATGGACTGAATTCAGTTGGCAAAGAAGTGTTCTGCACAGTTGCAGGCCTGAAACTTCCTAAGGCCCAAGGAGCTTCACGCGAAGCCCTCCGAGCATGGTGTGGTGTAAGTGAATTGGACGACGATCTGACGAAAGCGAAAGCCCGGCTTGATCACGAGCTCAAATCTGCGCAGCGGGTGTTCAAGGAGAACATGCCGGCGATCATCACAATGATCGAAGGCTGGTATAGCGCTGGTTACGTCCTGCTGATGTCTCAAAACAAGCGCAACTACATCGCGAATCGTGCTCAGACCCAGGGACGCGACCTTTCAACGCGCGGTCTTCACGGATCTAAGTTTCGACCATACCTTGAAGCCTACCTATCCCTTCAAGCGCTTCGCGTCCAGAAGGGTGAGATCACTGAACCCGAATACCAGCCACCTACAGCTGTCTCGGTAGTCGCACCAGTGTCGGAGCCAAAGCCAACAAATGAGCCAGCCCATTCTGCCCCTGAATCGAGCGCTCCTATGCAGCATGGTTTCTGCTTCTGATCCCAAAGCACATCCCAAGGGGCATGCATTCCATGCCCCATTTTGGATTGTACTCAACTCTCATTCTCATGTCTGACCCACGCCAATTCAAGAATTCGCTGATCAACCCTACGCAAGCCGCGCTACTGATTAAGGGCCTCGGTCTGCGAGTTTCGATCCAGATGGATGACCAGGCTTGAGGCACACGCTAATAGCAAGACAATGGGTGCACTCAACTTCTGAATACAGAGAACCGTCGATGAAATCAGTGCCCTATGAAGCGTTGGACAATGTAGGTAAACCATTTAACCGATCTGCCAGAATTATCTCTGAGCTGCCATGGCGTGAGCGTAAAGCCGCTCTGAGTGGTGCCCTGGCTGCGGTTTCCGAACAGGTAGGCATTGCACCGACAGATCAGATCTACTTTGGCATCCCAGTGTTTAACGCTTTCGGGATGAACGCAAAAGAGGCGCGTCAGCACCCAATGGCAGCCCTGCTGATGACTTCCGGAGGCGATGTTGGTCTTGAGATGGTCGCTGGCTTTATGCCTAGTGACGCTATCAGTGGAGTCATACATAGGTAGCTTCTGGCACGATATAAACCACCAGAAGATGTGCGGTATAACCGTTATGGAGATACCGCAATGCTTCCCCCTCGACTGCTCAATGGTACGACCCGCGCTTTTACGATCGAATGCCTGATCCCTACGGCTTCAATAAATCGCGACCTCACCCTTCTTCCAGAAAGCCGCCAAATCATGCGCTTCGTGTTGCCCGACTGGCAGCGTGCTGAATGCTGGGACCGTGAGAAGAAGGTTAGCTTCATCGAAGGTGTTTTTTTAGGCTTCGGAACCGGTTTTCTCGTTGTAAACGGCCGTGAGTGGGAGGGAGATTCTGCTAAGCCGGCTCCCATGGCTGGATGGTTGCTGGATGGTCAGCAGCGAGTATCGGCCGTGCGTGACTTCCTTGCCGGCGAGTTCCCAATCTTTGGTGACATCTACTGGTCAGATATTCCCCGCGCCGATCAGATGCGACGTTTTCTACACCATCCATTCCCTCAAATGGAGATCGAGTACATCGGTGACGAACTGACCTTGAAGTCGCTCTACAAACGGCTGAACAAAGGCGGAGTTCCTCACACCGAAGCCGACATGGCGCGCGTGGACCAGTAGTTTGCTGTCACATCACCTCAGTGCGGCTCAGGACGCCACAGCAAGAAGATCAAGCGAGCCCCCATGACCTCATAAGCTCTTTGCTACTTCGAAACCTGCATGCCTAGTGGAGGTCTCCTTCAAGCTGTAAGGGCTATGCCTCAATCAACCTAACTGTGGACATCCGTTAGCTATGCCCCGGTTGCGAGATTCACATCAGCACCTGGTAGCTGGACATGGTAGCGACTGGAACGGCCGAGATCGCAAGAAGCCCTTTATCGAACTGCTAATACTTGATGACTTCGTTTCCTCACATAGTCATGGGGCGACGACTACGCCTTGGCAGCCGCAGAAATAGCAGCATGAGGATTCACCGTAGATCTTGATGCGAGTACCGTTTGGTTGCCACGTGAATAGAACAAGATCGACCACAACCGCGGGCAATTTGCGCGTGCTTCATATCGCACGCGCAGAGCTTTAATCTCCATAGGCATTGAACTATGCAACAAGGATCGAGCTGGCTATGAGCTAAGCCTTATGGATGTCCGTGGAATTAGTGAATAGGCGCTTTCGTTGTATTTCACAGTTATTGAATCTCTCAAATGACCCGCTTCTGGCACACCCTAAAGCCACTGATTCTGGTGCTTCCTAACAGCAGAGCACCTGATCATGTTCGAATCATTGCGCGCGGCAAAAGCTGCAAAACTCACCCTCGGAAATCTTAAGGGACCGTCATCCAGTCCTGGAAACCGAGAGTGGTCGTGCTCACTCCTTTTCTTTGGTGCAATTGTAGGCTCTGCATCAGGTTCTGAGCGCAATCGAGAATTCACCTTGGTACTGAACAAGGGGCTTCAAGAACAGATCATTGAGAATCTAGTGAAGCATGGTTTCAGCTTGGATCTCACGCAGATCCCCAAGAATGCAATCCGCCCCACAAATCCAACTGACTTCATGCGCCTGGCCATTGCCCAAATAGCCGATGAAATGGACATCGTGCGTGAATTGCGTGAGGCCACTGCAAAGTCGACACTGGTAGTGTTCAACTCAACTCCAGGAAAAGTTGAGGTCTTCCCTTACATCTTCACCCCTGAGGTGAAGAAAGGTTTGATTGAGGCCTATGGTGAATCAGAAATCGAGTTCCTGAACGAGACACTCAAAGGCCTCTGAATGCAAAACATCTGCTGAAACCTATTCCCCACATGAACAAAGCGCCAAACTGCCGTAGAAATCCGACAACAGGCAATTTGGCGTCATGTTCTTGACTGGAAAAATGATAAGGTTCAGCGGAGAATGCGCCCAGTTTTATTGACTACCGACCTGAGTCTGACACCATGAATAGCTCGACCAGCCTGACATCAACCCCGGATTCCGCATTCCCTGCGGCCCCGTCGCGGACGGCTGAAAAATTCGTACTTCGTATTCCGATCGTGCTCAAAGAAGCTATCGAAGAGGTGGCTCGACGCCAGTTCCGCAGTTTCAACAGTGAAGTGGCACTCGCAGTTATCAGCCAATTTGAGAGTCATCGCCGGCTGATCACAATGCGCAACTCCCTGGCCACCCGGCTGGGCTCAGATGTGGCTGACGAGGTGCTTTTAAGGTTCCAGCGGATTGATCCTGAGGAAGGCACCGTACAGGGTTTCAACATTCGCTTTCCAGAAGGCTTGCGGGATGAGGTTAAAGCATCATCGGCCGACACCATGAAGATTGCGATTGCCAATGCTTGTGCTGACTGGGTCTACTACAGCCAACAAATTGAAGCACTTTTGAAGCGATGTGAAGATCCTGACATTCAATTCCCCTCGGCAGTTGTCAAACACTGATCCGCGCGGGCTAAATGCGGCCCGCCTCTCATCTCCTTTGACCGTCCTTGCCTCTCTACGACCTGCCTCCCGCCTTTCTCACTCTTGCCGGCCTCAAGCTATGACAATGTCATTAGCGCCATCTGCAGCCATCTGTGAGCACCGACCTGACCCTTGCGACTATCATGAGCAAAGAACAAAAAAGGGGCTCAATCTGAGACCCTCTTTGATCTGACTGAAATCACATACCAGCGGCTTTCAGGAGTGGGTTACTGGAGCTACCATTCCCACCATTGGTTTTGTAAGCGTCCAGCAACTTACCACTCTTCGACCATTCAAAGACGGTCGCTTCGGCTTTGTTTTTACCTACGAAAGGAATCGCGGTAATGAGGTTATATTCGTATCGCCAAATTTCCTTGGAAGAGATTTCACCTTTTGAAGATGGATAACCGATTTCTTTAACAACTTGCTCTTGAGATGCGCGAGCAGTTTTAAGTTGTTGAACTTTCTCTGGCGCGACGAAAGTCCCAGTTTCGTAGTCAAGAGGTGACTTTCCGTTAGCGCAACCGCCCAGGACGGCCAAGGACAATACAGCAGCGGCAATTAGTGCAACTTTCTTCACGAATAGATTCCTGTTCAGATCGGTACCTGGCCGCTTCATTGCGGCCAGGTAGCAGGCATGGATGACGCCCACTACTCACGATAACGGCACCTTGTGAATACGGCGAGCCAAAATGCCGTAAGCAAAATGGTGGTTCTGGCACTCAGCCACTCGCTAGAGACTCACTCCTATAGCTCAATCATGGAGTGCTTCAATGCCCAGTACCAAAGAAAGCCTTGCGACGATGTCTAGCATCATCAGCTCTGTAGGCTACTACCCAGCCAGGAGCGTATTCGCCGATTTTGTTGAGATGGCCGCAATCGCGATACGCAATTCGTGCGACCAATCTGCGCGTGATGTTCGGGAAGCCCGCTATCTAACCCTCATTGGCAAGTACAAACCACAAGATCAGCCCAAATTCGGTGAGCTACTGCAGCATCTCGTTCAAGCCCTTGATTTACAGGCTGGTGATCTACTCGGCGAGCTCTACATGCGCCTCGGGGTATCGAATGCCGATATGGGGCAATTTTTCACCCCACCCTCTATTTCAACCGTGCTTTCAAAGCTCGCGATGGATACCGAGCATATTCAAGCACAGGTGAAGCGCAGAGGTTTCGTGACGCTTTCGGAACCCGCAAGCGGATCTGGTGCCATGGTCATCGGGTTTGCTAATTCAATGCTCGAACTGGGTATCAATTACCAGCAACACCTGCACGCCACCTTGATCGATCTCGACATACGCGCCGTTCACATGGCCTTCATTCAGTTGAGCTTGCTTCACATCCCGGCCGTTGTGGTACACGGCAATACCCTGACGCTAGCTGAGTATTCTCATTGGCATACCCCCTCACATGCCATGAATCTCTTTGACTACAAGCTCAAGCGCGGTTTTTCACTTGAAAGCGAGATGGGAATCGCCTATCTGAAAGAGGATTCAGCTACGCAGCTTTCTGAATTCACTTGTGGGGTTTTGGCACACACAGCCGTAGACAATAATTTTGTACAGGCTAGCAACCTGTAGCGTTGAGCAGAGAACCCTACCTGCTGAATCAGTTTCCGACTAAAAGTCATCACATAAACGAGGCCGATCATGGCTGTAGAAACCTTGTATCGCAGTACCCGAGACCTGGAGACAATCTTCGTGGAAAAAAAGCTGGCAGATCAACATGATGCGATGCTTGAGCTTGGCGAAGCACTCACTGCGGCACTGATTCAGAATGTGCCTGGGTTAGATGAAAAAATGGGTGAAGAAGTAGGTATTTTCATGGCGAAAAATCGCTCGGCCTTTGCTTCAGCTTTCAAGAATAATCCGGCTGCATTGCTTGAGATTGGTCGAGAAGCTGAGGGTTGATCGAGTTCGGTACGGGCTGAAGGACTGCCCGTACCGCTTCATTCCCTGCGCTGGATCCTCAACCAAAATCCGAACACTCCACCTTCTTCTGCCTCTCCTATCAATTCGTGGCCAGTCTGTTGAGCAAAGGTTTTGAAGTCCCTCTTGCTCCCAGCGTCGGTCGACAAGACCTGCAGTACCTGCCCTTGTGACATTCGATTGCATTCGAGCCGAGCCTTCAGGATCGGTATGGGACATTGAAGTCCTCTTGCATCCACGATGCCGTCAGGGTCCTGGTATGGGTCTGGATTTGTGGCAGCCATTGCGCCGAGTCCTTAGTACTTGATAGTGCGCCCAGTGTAACCCGCATTCGCCCGGGGGGCTTCTGGCACGCCCCCTTCAAAATGATGATGACTCGGTTAGTGGCCAAGGCGACTTCGCCGTCCACATCGTTTTTTTATCACCACTCGGTATGAATGATTTCCCGAGATGAAATCTGATGGATATATGCATGAAACTTCAAACCACTCTTTTACCCCCCTTGTTGACTCCTACGTGTGATGCTGCCCAGCTTTACGCTCAGCACAGTGACCTTAAACACAAGCTTTGGCGCTCAGCCCATACCGATCATTTCACTCGTACCGAGCGAGATCAAATGCGTGAGGCGCTGGCTGGCCTCAGTGAGGCTCACCGATCTGTCACAGGGGCCCCGTTGAAATGATGGCCAATCGCTTATACCGACGGTACCAGTGCGTCTTTGAAGCTGGTGAGGATAAGCTTGATCTCGAAGTCACAGGATTGGATTTACGTCATGGAGCAGTACATTTGCTCACTTCTGATGCCGGCATGGCCATGGCCCTCAAGCATGCAATCAGTGCTGATGTTCTGCATGAGATCCCAGGTAACCTTGATCCGTCGTGCTTGGTCAAAGGCCTAGGTTGGGCCACTTGGATCAAGCAGACTTCAACGATCTAACCAGTGTGGAGACAACGCGATGTCATTAATCAGTAAATCGGCAATCCAGGCTGTTCGTGATTACGTTATCGATGACAATGGTGGGCGTCTCGAGACAGATTATTTTGGTCACCAAGTAATTGCTGCTGCAGAAGCGCATTTAGTCACATTGGAACGTCAGTCGAGCCCCCCCATTCCTCTGCTTGAGTTCTTCGAGAGGAAAGATGACATGGGCCTGGGCCGGCTCCGGATGATCATGGATGGTGACGCTGACGTGATCATCGAGGTGATCAGCACAGAGGGTGAATCACTAGCTCTAGAATTTTGCACCTCGGTCACAGGAGGTGGTCGATCCCCAAAGGTGCGTGAAGCGCTCTACAATCTTATGAATGCGATTCGCGATGAGAACGAAACCAATCCTATTTTTACTGGAAGATAGTGTCCGATGTTTTCCTGCCTAGGTCCATTTTCTGATTTTTTCGGGCTTTTCCTGTTCACCGGTTGCGAAGCGTGTTGTTGTTTTTTTGGTTAAAAGGCTAAGAGCGATTAAGAACGGATAGGTCGATGGATTTCAGCCTACGGCCCTTGTGCTACGTGGATCTCAGCTAAAATTCAGGCCCTGCATACCTACATCATGGAGCGGAACAGACCTACTACTTAGGGCCCTCCAGACCTACAACGCTTATTTTTGGCCTGCTTTTATCCACAAGTTTATCCACATTTACCCCCTTCCAGCACTTCCAATGACCAGTTGAGCCCACCAAACCTACAACCCGATTGAAGTTAATTGGTGGATCTGGAAAGGCTCTCACCTGTGCAGCGCACCAAACCTACAACTCTGCAGCAATTCAGGAGGTTTTTCTTCTGGTGTCTGTCGCCTCGAAATCGGTTGGGCGCATCAAACCTACAACCTGTTGCGTTTCGGGCCCTGCAAACCTACAACTTTTTCTCAGTTACACACAGGCTTAGCCACAGCCCTCCCATGAGGAACAGTATCAAGCTATATCTGGCCTGAGTTGTAGGTTTGGTGCGCTCTTTATCTGGGCAGTTCCAGCGTGTGGTGTTGTAGGTTTGGTGAGCCCTTGTTGGACCGTCCTATGGCTTTCAAGGTTGTAGGTATGCTGCGCTCTACTTTTCACCGCCCAGGTGAGGGCTTTGACTGCACCAATCATAGGTTTAACCGTTCAATTCCAGTGGCTTACGTTATTGTCTTAATGCCAGCTCGGCTGTTGATTCTCCCGCCCGCATTCGTTGGCCGGCATGTACGGGTTGGAGGTTTGATGCGCCCTATCTTCTCGCAAGTGCTGGGGTTGGAGGTTTACTGCGCCCTAAATTGCAACCAAGCGTGCAATTTCAATGAAATTCTCAGTTTTCACTAATTAGCCAGGATTCAGTGGGTTACGGTACATAGCTCGATCTCAAGGTATGTATCATTCCTAAGCATCTGATATTAGTGCCTATGCAAATCGACCGTTGTAGGTTTGCTGCGCCCAATCTCAGAAAACTCAGCCCACGTTGTAGGTTTGATGTGCCCTATTTCTTCACCATCACTCCCACCACGGCCACATAAATTGGGCTCAAGCCGTTACCCCTGAGGGGCTGTAGACCAGACATGACATCAGCCTACGTGGTCTAGGTTTGAGTTTGTCCTGGACGCAGGTGGGGTGTTGGGGGAATGCTGCAGGTTGGATTGACCGCCGTGGGTTGTAGGTTTGATGCGCTGCATTTATGAGGTAGCGCCGGCGGGTGTAAGCAGGAATAGGGTTGTAGGTTTGTGGGGCCCTATCTCATCGAGACTTGGCCACATCACTGTAGGTTGTAGGTTTGGTGCGCTCTAGATGGCAACACAATGTTGTAGGTTCAGTGGGCCTGACCTAGTCCGACCCTGCATTCGTTCACGATGTTGTAGGTTTGGTGGGCCCGATCAGTCGAACACTTGGTCGGATCCGTCCTCAGGGAATGAGCCCTCTGCGCCAATGTTCTGCGGAGCCTCAGCGGAACCTTCAATGACATTTTTCCCCTTAACCGCTTCTTTAGCCTCAGCGATGCCTATCTTGCCCTTGATATCGCTAGCCTTCTTGTTGGCCTTCATCATGTGTTTGATGAAATTGTCGTGGGGTAGGATTTCAAATTGAATATCCTTGGTGACCCTCTTGTCATGATCGTCTTTGATCATCACTTCGTTCCACCCAGGCAGGATCACATTCTGTTCGGCGAGGCTTTTCAGCGCTGTGCGCATGGCCCGCATGTTGTCCTTCATACGCTCTGAGAGACCACGAGGGCTCTGCTCTAGGAAGCTGACCAACTTTGGCTGGTAAGGATGGTTCAGCGATGCCTGGGTCCAGTAATGGGAGATGCGCTTGTAAATGTAGCGAGCAAGGTCGGACTTCAGCCCCATCGAAATGCTGTAGTCATACATCCTGAACGCCTGCGTTTTTACCCCCAAGGTCACCAGCGGGTGAAAAGTAGCAAAGCACCTTGCCGACCCATCGCTCAGATAGTCTTCGCGTGTTGTGATAGCGAGTTTTGGCAGCAGGTTGCCCCGGTAACTGTTCCGCCCCTTACCCGAGCCTGTTGAGCACTCGAGTAGTGATGAACTCATGACATCAAGAGCCTCTTGTACTTCCTGGGCGCTGTAAGAGTGCTTCGTTCTGGCCAGCTCTTTCCTAAGCTGGCTGATGGTGAAGTAAACTCCTACCTCTTTATCGTCTGGCGACTCGAAGGAATTACCGTTCACCGCAATCTTCCGCAGTGCTTCCTCGACGATCTCCTCTCTTGACCCAGGATAGAGCATGACGCTGACCGTCTCGCCGTTATCGTTCGTCCGCTCAACAACGGCCGGCTTGATCTTGATCGTGTACACCGCCCCGCGAGATTTTAACTGCCGGGTGATAACGCTGTTTTCTCTAAGGTCGAGTTCAGTATTCGCCCAAACGTATTTCGGTAAGGCGTCATAAAGCTCGATCGTATTGCTGTAGTCAGATTCCGAGGAGTCTAGAAGCTCAAAAAGGGCGAGCTGGGGTGTTTTGTCTGTAGCTTTGCTCCCAGTCTTCGCAATACCCTTTTTTCCGGTGCTAGCCATCAATTGCTCCTCAGCATTCTGCAAAATACGATTTGCCCAGATTCGTTGAGTAGAACCTCGGTTTACGAGTTGAATTTTTCCATTCTACCCGGTGCAGCTCTTGCCCGCACTCAAGGCCTGGCCGATCGCCTGAATGACCTTAACCCCCCCTGTATTCAGCTTCTGCCACACATTCTCTGCCTCCACCATGGCTTCCCAATTTTTAGGCAGGATTGATCCATGATTCAGGTCCGCATGAAACCCCAGTCGAATATCGAATCCTCAGGCTGGTTTTCGCGCCTCAAGCAGCTCGACAAGGGCTACACCTCGACCTCTCGGGCAGAGGCTTTCGGTACCATCGTCCACTTGGTGAAGGTAGGGAATGCTTGCCTCAAGCTCAAGCAAGGTAGTAGCCGATCCCTGCGATCAGAAGTCAACGAAGACAGTTCAGAAGTGAAAGCGATGCTTCAAGATCTCACGTCAGTAGGTGCCCTTTTCCCTATTACCGAGGCGAAGTCATGGTCCCTTTGATTTGCATACTTGCGGCCGCCGGTTTTGGAACCGTTGCTGAAGGATTGCTTCCATCTGCTGAGCTCAACGTTCCGCCCCTCAGCATAGGCAAAGTGTTTGACTATTTCCCCTACTGGCTCGGTGGTGTGCTCGCGAGCTGTTTCTCCCAAGTTAGTCCAAAGGCTGCAGTGATTTTTGTGATCATTCATTCCCTGGTCGTGGTCATGACTGCCGGCATTCTCCGGTTCGCCTCCACGTCGTCAAAGACACAAGCCCAACTTGCAGGATTTTCCCCTGCCCTGCTGGTCTGTGGTGGTCGAATACTGATGGTAAAGTTGACCTTCATCCTGATGATTGTCTTCACCCTAGCTCTGTCGGGCATCCATCTGGCGCTTTGAAAAGCGATACATCAATTCGGGTAGTGGCACGACACCGTCTGCTTGATTATGTGCTCATCGGATTGAGGAGACGTGGATGAGCACCAATTTATACAACGGCCGTATTCTGAGGAATGCAACTCTCAGCGATGCGCTGGCCAGGCTTAAGGATTTGCGCCCCGAGGCAGTGACAAGGGCACAAGCTGCAGTGGCACAGCTCATAGCTGCAAAGCGGTACTACTGGGCTGACATGGACCAGAACTTCATCCCCATTCCACGTAAGGAGTACGGCAGCTTCTACTGGAGAGTCCTTGACATCCTCAAGCAGCAGCGCATCAAGGTCGAGGGTGAAGGGATACGCAGCGTGGACTGGGACTTTACATTCCAAGTAATTCTAATCCCCCACCATGAGCATGTACTTGCGCTCTATTACCTTGAAAACAACCCAGGGTTCACGCAGATGCTCACCCAAGCGGGGTTTGCGGACTTTCACTATCAGAACGCTACTGACGGCCCCGATGACATACCGTTCTCTGAGTGGGAAGCCCGGTGTATTGCCTGGGACGAGGCTATGCCTTCCGGGGTGCCGGCTCATGCTGGGTTGAAGTACCAGGTCGTCACATGGACTGACATTGGCCTGACTCTACAGAATCGTGACTTGATCCTCAGCACTAGGCCTGAAGACGACGCGCGCCGTATTCGGGTTGCCTACAACCTCATTGATCCAATGCCTCAAACTCCAGAGAGTAGGGACATGGGCATTTTCCAGCTAGCAAAGCAGGGGGAAGCGATTGCGCAGGCCAGAGCACCGCACGTGTTTCTGGCAACCGACGAAACCGTGAATGGCCAATAAAGGCTGATCCGATCTCAAACAATTTTCCCGTACATCTCCCATTTTGGCCAGGAACTGCCGGCACTACGAAAAAGTCTGAGTGGCGAGGCATCACTTCAATTTTGTGAAACCCTTCACAGAACCGACGAACGGTCTTAATAACTCGGTACTTCTGCCGAAAAGGGAGTCAGAGCCAGTTAAGGCCAACTGTTGTGCCCAAGGGCGCACGTGAAATGGATGAGGTCTTAGGACCTGTAGAAGGAAATACAACATGTCGCACTCGATTCTCGTTGCTGGACGCAAAGGTGAGATGGTAGAGGTAGAGCAGATTGATCTGTTCAAGCACCGTATTAACGAAACGGATTTCAACATATCAGTCCATGCGGAGCCGAGATCGGTCTGCTCTCAGGGTGATCGGCCATTGGTTGTGAGCCTGTATGAGACTGGCTGTAGAATCGCTAGCCTGTCGGCTTGCAACGCTTCAGTGGTGCTGGGCGGTGGAACAGGTTCAATCGACAAGCACCAGATACGTGTCTGCGCGCTTATCACTGTCGAGAACCTGATTGCGGAGATTGGAGGCATGCGCCTTTCATCACTGCTGGATAACTCGCTTTCAGAACAAAATCATTACAACCAGTAGCCGACCCTAGCTGATTCGCAGGATCGTTGGTGCTCGGCCTCAATGATCCTGCCCCTTATCCTACCTGTATTCATTCTCTACCTGGACAACCGACCTTGCGCTGAAACATCAGCCTAAAGGCTTCTGCCACTCTCTGGCCGACCTCACCATGGATCATCGAATCCAAGCCAGGAATCCACACCATGCTCGCCCTTCCCCCAGTAGCCACTACACCTGAAATCGACATTCTCCTGAAGCAGAAGACGGTTGTAGCCGTCGGCGTCAGCGGAGGAAAAGATAGCGTAGCGTGCCTGATTGCGGTCCATCGCTACTTGGACAGCATTGGGTTCGAAGGGCCGAGGTGCGCCGTGCATGCGGACTTGGGCTCGGTTGAATGGGAACAGAGCTTGTTCAAGTGCCAGGAGGTTGCCGACAAGCTTGGCTGGAAGCTTGAGGTTGTTAAACGTGCCGCCGGTGGAATGATGGAGCGATGGCTGAAGCGCTGGGAAAATAACGTTGAGCGTTACATTGATCTGAGTTGTGTCCAACTGATCCTGCCGTGGTCAACGCCCTCGATGCGGTTCTGCACATCCGAGCTCAAGAGCGCCGTAATACGCAGCCACCTTAAGCGCACTTACCCTGATTTTAATATTCTCAATGCCACTGGGGTTCGCCGCCAGGAATCGCCCAATCGAGCCAAAATGCCCATTGCCAAGCATGAACCTGTGGCCGCGCGCCGCGGCTTTGATGCTTATCAGTGGAACCCGATCATTGAGTGGGATGTGGGGGCTGTATGGGGCGCAATCGCCAGCGTGGGACTTGAGCCACATGAGGCATATACACGGTTCAACATGACAAGGGTAAGTTGCCGGTGGTGCATTATGTCGAGTGCTGGCGACGCTTATAACGCCACTTTGGATGAGGCCGGACATCCCCTATACCGGCAGATGGTTGATCTGGAGATTGATTCCACTTTCGCCTTCCAGAGCAACAAATGGCTCGGAGATGTAAACCCTTCCCTTCTGTCCTCAGAAACCTTGGGCCGCCTGGCTATGGCGAAGCAGGTATCCTTACGCCGCAAGGCATTAGAAGCCGCAATCCCTAAACATCTGCTCTACACCAAAGGCTGGCCAACCTGCATCCCAACATTTGAGGAGGCTACATTGCTGGCAGAAATTCGCAGCGAGGTAGCGGCGGGCGTGGGGCTTACCATCAAATGCTCCACACCCGAGAGCATCATTCAACGCTACGAGGAACTGATGGAACAGATGAGACTGAAGGGCGGGGTTGCTGCTGAAGAGGGTGAGAGCGCTATCCAGTTGATCCCGGCTCTACAGATCCAACCTCAACAGCTGTCCTTTTTATGAGATCGAGTGTGATGAATACTCAATGCGCCCTTCCTCGCGCGCTGCGCCGCATGCGAATAGACGCAGCCAGCATTGAGAGGCTGGAGATACCAGAGGCTGCCCTAGAATGCGCTGCATCCTGGGATATTGAGGTTGTCGCGTTGGATGACCTTCCCCTTCCTAGGACTGATCTTGCCGACTGGCTTGGCTGTGTCCAGGCCCACCCACACACCGATCCATCTTGGGGTGAGTCGATCTTCCTCACCCTGGCTGTTCAAGCTAACCACCTATTTGAAGTTATGGTGGCTCCTGGGCTCGTTACATCGATGACGGTCCGCCCGGGCGATGTGTTTGCGTTTTCGCCACTCAAGCATCACTGGCTGCGTCCGCAGGGTGATGACGGCTTTCTGTGCGTTCAGTGGACGATACCTAAATCGGACTTCGTGAAGACCTATCGGGAGATTAGGAAGGGGCTGGATGCCATTGGGGTTCGGTCGACCAAGGTTCCAGCGATCCAGAGCGCTTGGAAAGCCAGCATTGGAGAGGAAACGCAGTGATCCTTTACTTGTTTGCGAACCGAGCCTTGGAAAGCGCGGCGAGTGTTGCTGTGTTGTCGTCTGATGACTCTCACGAACCCCGACACCCAACGGAGAGTATCAGTGACCTTCCAGGCATCTTGAGTACGGCTACCAGTTGGTTGGTATGTTCTGAGCTCTGGCCCGATCGGCAGGAGAGTGACGCGGCTACCGTCGAGTCAGTGAGCGCCCCGGGCCGCTGACATGGCTGCGGCCGCACTCGGCCTGTAGCGTTGATTACGTGGGGCTGCGGTGGGTTGTCCCACGTGAAAGCTTGGAGGAAGAGGTCCAGCGCATTGTCCTAGGTGTCAGTGAGCTTGCAGGTAAACCGGGCATGTTGGTGCCTACCGACTAATTTTGGTACACAGGTTTTGGCACACGCAATCCTGCCTCACCATGCAATCATTGAGTATTGATGAGGCAAGCATTATGACCATGACACGCGTAACAACCCCCGCGCTCCACGTTCAGCATTACATCGAAATACCGTTCACATGGGCTGCTGACCGCATTGCTGATGAAGGCTTTCACTCTGATGTTTGGTCACGCATCGAGGCAGAGGCAGATCGACTCTGTGCTGCCTTGGGTCTGGAGCTGGACCCCGCTGGGGCTATTAGCGAAGAAGGCATTCGGCTCAAGGGAACCGACCTTGGGGTTGTACTGGCCGCGGGCTCGGAACTCGCTGAGTTTCTGTCAGCCCAATCAGGTCTCGTTTTCCTTAAGCAGGTCGAGGAGCGCTCGTGATTCGCCCGTTGCTTGCGGTTGCTTCCTTGCTTCTCTGCTGCTCTGTAGCAGCCGCGCCAGTGGCCCATGATCACGTTGATAAGCGGTTAATCCCAGCACAGATCAATTTCGTTCCCCCTAAGACCCCGCAGGACATACCTGAGGTCTACATCGATGGCTACATCCACCGGCCTACGGTCGAAGCATTTCGCAAGAACGGCTTCCTGAAAGACCGGCAGGTTGGATTTGTGTATTTCAATTCTCATGGTGGGGATTTGGTTGCGGCTATGGAGCTTGGCCAACTGATCCGGGAGCGCGGCTATTCAACGCGCATTGGAGTCTGGAATGGCCCTCATACCAACCCCAGTGCGGGTTACTGTGAGAGTGCCTGCCCATTTGCTTTCGCCGGCGGCGTGTTTCGGTTGATGGACGGTGAATCCAAGATGGGTGTCCACCAGTTCTTCAAGGCCAGCGGCGTAGCTGGGGATACGGACATAGCCACGGGCCAGATCACCTCTACCCTGCTTGCTAACCACCTCAGCAACCTTGGAATCGATCTTCGCTTGCTTGAGGTTGCCTCTAAAGCCGGTCCGGCAGACATGAATTATCTTACTCCGCTCGAAGCCTATGAGTTGGATCTGGTGAATGCAGGATCGCTAACAGCAACCTGGACCATTCGCGGTGAGCACGGGCTTGTGTACTTGATGGGTGAGCAGACAAAGATCACCGGTACCGGCAGGATCGGGATTTCGTGCAACTCTCAGGGTGGAGTATCGATGGGGGCCTTTTACAAGGCGTGGTACGACACAAGCGTGCTTGGGCTGATGGATAAGCTGTCGTTGATCGTTGACAACAAGCGGTTCTCAGTCCGTAACGGAAAGGTCGGTCCCAGTTTGAAGAATGGATTTTCTTACATCACCTTCGATCCCACCCCAGAGCAGCTGGCAGCATTCAGAGGAGGTCGAACGGTCGGTTTTTCGTATGAGAAAGATGCTACGGATTTGAAAGCTCAGTTCACTATCGACGTCAACGATTCACGCGAGATGATCGATAGCTTTGCTCAGTTCTGTTCTGGTGCGCGGCCCAGCTTTGCCGAGAAGATCTGACGGAGAAGACGCAAAAGCATTCCCCATGCGGAATCTAAAGTGAACGTCAGCCGGTTGCGTGGACCGGTTGACGCTTCCATTCAGCCTTTCTTGGCTGCCTTCCACTTCTGGAATTCTTCCCATTCTGCGCGTTGATCGGCCTCGCGCTTCAGATTTGCATCGAATTGCTTGATTTGATCAGCATTCAGCGCCATACGAACCTTGCCTTCTGAATCGGATCGTGCCGTCTGGATAGCCCCTTTCATAGCAGCCTTATCAGCCTCAGAGAGCTTGTCCAGATAGTCGCGATTTATCTTGCTGACAGCCAGGCGCTCATCGCGGCCGGCCTCACGAACTGCTTTGCGCTGATCCCTATTCAGATCAATGCCTAGGAGACCTGGACTGCCAGCAAAGTCACGGACTGGACCTTGGGGGCCAGCTTCGAAGTGGCCGTGCGAACCCTTAGGGCAGCAGTCAGAACCGTGCTTGTCGCCTGCCATTACCAGAGTGGGGCTCGCCGCTGCAACGAGCAGCAGAGCGATGATTTTCTTTCGCATGGTGAACTCCATAACCATTCCGGCAAGTATTACCGGAATCGAATTTGCACAATGCCACGTCGATAATGGTCTGCAACCCAAAACCTGGAAGCCAAAATGGTTCTGAGCTATGACATAGCCATGCCATGCCGCGGGCATCAGTCACAACTCAAAAATCGACCTTTCGACTAATATCTTGTCTTAGCTAATAAGGGGCGGTCAGCCCGAATGACTATGGAGAGATCACGATGGGTACCACGTATTTCTGGCTGAGAAGCCCGGCCGGACTTGCCATCATTGCCTTCGCATTGATTTTGCCAACCCTGGCCATAGCGACTTGGCTTGGGAATACTTCTGATTTTCTGGCTCTACTGGTGGGAATTGGGATCGCTGCAATACGGCAGCTAGCATGGATGCGCTGGGGTGATGGATCAGATTAGCTTGTGAATCCCGCGCGCGAAGGTGTTGACTCCTTTCGGGCACGTTAAGGTGTAGATATCTGGCCACTAGTTTCAGTTGGCCGCCCTTAACTCTGCCCGGATATAGCCCGCCCTGGAGGTGTACCGAATGTTCGACATGACCCTCAAAACGCCCTTCCAAATGATCACCGCCCTGTGCACTTGTGGCATGACACCCTGCGGGTTCCATTTAGCTCCGTCAGAGGTTGCCCTTTGAGGATCCTGACTCTCAACCTGATCGGCACCTACTTCCATCAGATCAAGGCGGGCACCAAAACCTTTGAATTCCGACTGCGGACTCCCTACTGGCGAACTCGACTGGAAGGGCGCACTTACGACATGGTTCGGGTGTGCTGGGGATACCCCAATAAGGGGGATGCAGAGCGAGAGATATTAATCCCATGGCTGGGGTTTGAAGAGCAGACAATTGAGCATGAACACTTTGGTGATCTGCCAGTTGATGTCTTCGCAATCCGTGTGCGCGCAGAGGGGTCTGGCACGCCTAGAACGCATTGATAATGGGCTCACTCAACAAGGGAGCATCATCATGCGCAGCTTCATCTATAGCCTCGGCGCCGTTGTTATTCTGTTAGTGGCCATGGGTATGCAATATCTCTCGCTTACCTATGGCGCAGTGGTTGAAGGCTTCATCCGTGACAGCTTCGGCTGGATCTCGATAGTGCTGGCGTTTATCTCTGGTGGCGCCCTCACCGCCTTGGCTGCTGGTGAAAAACCCTAGCCTGTTTTGGATATGTGACGGTCGTACAGGGATGTAGCCTGTGCGGCATAGCAAATCAGGAGGTTGCATGAGCCAGCACTACGTTAAGGTCTACCACGCTCAAAGCAGCTGCTTAGTTCGCGTCCAACTGGGCTGGGACCGGCCTCTCCAAGGCTTTTACATGGTTGTCGAGAAGGATGGCGAGGAAGGTTTGGATGAGTTCGATGAAGGTATCGTTTACAGCAACCTTGACGACGTCGGGCATCCATCAGACCTTGCCCACTTCAAAGCGATTGCTTCGAAGCTCTCCATCCAAATACCCGATGTCATGTGGCGAGCTGCTTATCTTGACTCACAGCACAACACCATAGACAACCGAGTCTTCTACAACCTGGACGGCGACCTAGTGTCGCCGTTCTGACTCTACTTATGATTTTCACGATCGTCACACCAATCAATGATTGGGTTGAATGGGTTGAAGGAAATGGAACAGTTCATCTTGCAAGACTCCCGCGGGCTGATCGGTAGCCGGATAAGCTGGTGGCGCGAGGGTGGCTCATATACCACTGACCTCAATCAAGCTGAGGTTTTCACACGTGACGATGCGATGAGTCAGCACGCATCACGTTGGAGCGATATCCCTTGGCCGCTGGGCTTTGTCAGACCACGACACGAGATGGCGGTGGACTTCCAGTACGTCACTATCCATTGGGTCCCAAGGGGCGGAACTGAACTTTGCTATGTCGCGGCCAGGTTCCACTTTGACGGGAACGACATCTTCTGGCTTAGCGGTGATGCTCTGACCACTGATCTGACGAAAGCCTCCGTCTTTACCTTGGATGAAGCTTTTTCCCATTTTGGTAGCGAAGCCTCCGCATTCACTCGGCAGATCTGGCCTAAGGCTTACGTCGATGCAAGGGCACGCCCTGTTGCCTCGGCGGTGACCATGTCGGTTGATGAAGCTCTTGCTGGAACTGGCATCACGCTACAGCGCCCCCTTCCCCAGCGCCGAATGACGCCCAAGTGTGGAGGCTGTGGCCAATTTGTCACTGCTGATCAAGCTCCGAGCGGCATCTGCCGCCACTGCCGTTGAGGAACATCCGAGATGGAAATCCCGAATGAAGAGCGCGTACTGGCTCGGTACCGCGAAGTAGTGTCAGCACAGGGGTGCTTGGAAAATCACATCCTTGCCAAGTCGTCTCTGTACCAACGGCTATTAAAAGGTTTGCAGCCATTGGCTATTCGCCCCCCGCTAAACCATAGCTATCCCTGGTACAGCGTTGTCGAGTCTGACACGCCAGTCCCCCTGCCTTTCGGACCAACTGATTGGACACCTGAGTGGGATACACGCCATGGCGTTGCGATCTGTCAGGATGTTTGGGACCGGCTTCCTGGTGGTAATGACACTGATTTCTCCGTGACATTCCCGGGCTGGGACGCGCTTGGTTTTGTTTGGCGCATTTGGCAGGCCGATGAGGCTGCTGAGACCACTACGGCGCATCTTGTATGCTGGCACCGAGAAGACATCACCAAGCTCACAACTCCAGATCTGGTCGAAGCTGAGTGCCGTTGGCGTGCGGAGCGAGATGCTAGCTGGTTATCTCGAGCCGGTCAGATGAGCAACGAGGATTTGAAGGCCGCTTTCATCGCCTCAGGCCAGGCTGGAAAGGCAGGCTGTCGCTTCACATCGATCGTTGCCGATCAGCAAGTTGCACATCTCAGATTCTTGTCCAATGAACGGCAAGCCAAAGGTGAATCGGTCGAATTCACGGCTGAAGAGATCGAAGCCCGAGTAGCTGCGGACATGCTGAGCCTGCTTGGTGATACATGGTTGGTCAAAGACGGGCAGCTATTTCATCGTGGCTGGCAGATCCAGCGGATTACGCCTGCTGTGCTAGGTCCTGAACACTACCTGGCGGGTGCGAGCTGACGAGGATTCGGTGATCCTGGGCTGTTCGAAATAATCCTCTCTGCCTGCTCGTGGCACGCTCGGCCTTGGGGGAACATGGCATCAATACAGCCAACCGGACTTTCCCCCGTGATCAATGTTCAAAATACCTCAGCCCCTGCCACCACTCTGCCCAATTGCCCGGTCAGCCCGCTCGACCGCGTGACCTTCACACCAAACGAAATCTCCGAACTCGCCCCGGTGATCAGCGGGACTGTGTTCCAGGCTCTCGATACCAACCTCGGCAACTGGCGCGTTCGCATTGTGCGTGAAGGTGGACTTTTCCCACACGGGGTGTCTGCCAATGTCTACTCAAACCTCGGGACGTTCAAAGTCCACGGCGCATTGAATCCCGATGCTCAACCTGCTATTGCTTGAGGCTAGCCCGATGAAGACAACTAACGAAGCCCAGTCTACCGGCCTGGCTTTCATGCTTGCCGCCGCCGCCGGCATTGCAAAGTCCATTGGCGATCGACAAAAAAGCGCTGCGCTTAACGAATTCCTGATGTCCGCGATCCGTCTCAAAATGGGTTTTAACCCTGATGACGCCAACCGTCTCAATGCGCTCAGTATGTGTACCTGCGTGGGAGTCTTTCGCCCCTTCGACGAACATTTCTATGCCCAGTCCTGCATCTCTGGTGGCACCTTCGCTCGCATGTGGGAGAAGGTTCAAGGCTTAAAACCGTTCAAGGCTGTGCTGGCGGGCCAGCATGGTGAAATCCAGAGCAACATCCGTGTGGCCACCGGCGTAGCTGTGCTGCTCGATGGTAAAGATGATGACGAGATGATGCCCCGCTCCGATGACCTGCAGGTTTGGTGGGTTACCTCGGTGGATTGGAACAGCGACTGTATCAACCTGAGTCGTTATCGCATGCGCCCTGACGCACGTTATCCCTTCAGTCGTAATGACGCTCCAGCACGTCGCCTGAAGCTTTCTCGCGGCGACTGGGAGGCTCATATGGCTGACGTAGCCATTGCAAAGGATGCATCCTCACAAGCTGCCTAGGCTTCTGGCACAACCCGGGGCCGCTGATCATTGTGTTTTCTTAGGAGAACTTATGAACGACCAACGACGAATTCAGCTGATGCTGCGCAGCCCGAAAGCCATGATGGAGTTTGCCATCAATGGGAGACTGCCCCAGGTGTACACACCGGCCAGCCCACTAATCACTCTTATTGAGTCTGTTCCTGTCAGACTTCGGAGCCGAATCACTTGCGTGAATATTGGTCCCGACCTTGGATACCAAGGCATTCATCGTTTTCAATCCCTTGCACAGGCTCTGAACTGGCTGAAGCCGAGCTACACCTCGGCTTCATACCCGAGCGAGAGTTGGCGCATGAAGCGTTTCACTAAACAACTCTCAATTGACGATCTGGCTGCCTTCTGCAAAATCCCTGAGAGTCTTCTACCGGCCTTGAAAAACCTGAGGTAGAGGCTTCTGCCACGCGATTCTCCGGCCGAGTATGGTCTCCACAACTTCGGAGACCATCGAATGCATACTCACCAACTTCCCAGTGCTAAAGCGCCCGCTTATACCGCCCCGCGTTGGTTGCAACCCTACCGGGACGGTACCCGCATCGGACGGTCACAAGCCCTGCAGGCCTATGGTGAGATGTACTGCACTGATGGTTCTGCTGACACTGATGGCGCAATCGAAGAGCTGATTGGTAGCCTCAGGACCCCAATGATCCCATACGCCAGCCGAACTGGAACAAAGCGCAATCTTGACGCTATGCGTGCCAATGGATGGGGTCTTTTGGTGTCTGCCAAAGGTGTCCTGCGCACTGAAGGCTTTCCGTACATGCTGGATAACGGAGCTTGGACTGCCTTCACACAGGGAGAGGCATTCGACGAGCGAGCTTTTGGGAAGGCTTTTGATCTCCTCGGTGAGAATGCCAAAATGGTTGTCGTGCCAGACATCGTCGCTGGCGGCCTAAAGTCCCTTGAGTTCTCACTCAAGTGGCTCAACCGAATTCAAGGCATTCCAGGCGTGGCGCTGCTGGCAGTTCAAGACGGGATGGTTCCCGATGACGTACGTGACCTTCTAAATCCTGGAGTTGGTATCTTTGTTGGGGGCTCGACAGGGTGGAAGCTGAAAACTGCACATAGCTGGGGCCTCTTGGCGCGTCGTCGGCGATGCCACCTCCATATTGGCAGGGTGAATAGCGCTAAGCGCATTCTGCTTTGCTCAGCGGCCGCTGGTGCTCACTCTGTGGATGGGACTTCGGTGAGCGTCTATGAGAAGACCTGCGCTCCACTCACCGCCGCGGTGAACTACGGCGAAGCACAAGCTGACTTCCTATCACCGAACGGACTCGCTTTCGATGTAGCCCCCTTCGATTGTGCATGGCCAACAGATCTAGCTCGGTAGGTGGTGGCACACTTTTTGTGCCTCCATTATGGCGGGCATAGAGAGCAGTCGTCGGATAGGCTTGTCCACTTCGGCATGGCTGACACAATTTTTCAGAAGGACGACAGGCCATGCGCCAGTGGACTGAAGAGCAATACCCCATCATCACAACACTTGCTAGGTTGGTCAAAGTAAACGCGTTCGCTGGTACCGGCAAAACCACGACTCTGGTCGGCTACGCCGAGAACCATCCCGATGAAAAGATCCTCTACATTGCCTACAACACAGAGGTTGCCGCTGAGGGTAAACGCCGCTTCCCACGAAATGCATTTTCTTCTACGTCCCACGGTCTTGCATATGGTCCCTTGGGCAGCAAGTACAGCCACAAGCTATGTAACAACATTCGCCTCACCGACGTGGCCAAGGCGATGAATACATCTGACTGGTCGATGGCCAAGGACGTTGTCGGGATGCTCAATTCTTTCTTGAGCAGCCCTGACACTGAAATTGCTCAGCACCACTTGGTGCGCTTCCGAGGCATCTCAATCAACAGCCGCCAGATCCAGTATGCCCAGCTGGTCATGAGACACGCCCATTCGTATTGGAACCGCATGTGCGATCTTCAGGATCTTGACGCTAAAATGAGCCAGGACGGGTATCTGAAGGCATGGTTACTCACCAACCCGGACATGAGTCGTCGATTCAAGACCATTTTGCTTGATGAAGCGCAGGACACCACGAAGCTGTTGACCCAATTCGTGAAGCAGCAATATCTGAATGGCTGCAAAGTCATTTTTGTCGGCGATCGCCACCAGCAACTTTATCGGTTCCGTGGGGCGGAGAATGCCCTTGACGAGCCATGGCTCAAGGATGCCGAGGTTCACACCCTTTCAAAAAGCTTCCGCTTTGGCTGGGCTGCGAGTCATGTCGCCAATACAATCTTGGCACTCAAGGGTGAAAAGACGCTACTGCAGGGTTTCGGTCAGCAGACGCAGATCAAGTCGAAGCTGCCTGATGGACTTGAGCACCGTACCTACCTCTATCGGACAGTGGCTGGTGTTATCGACCGGGCGCTAATGTGCTTGCCCGCCTCCCAGGAGCCTGACAACGGGGAGCGTGTGTATTGGGTCGGGGGCATCAAAAAATACAATATTCAAACCATTTTGGACATGTACTGGTTTTCGTTGAACCAGCCATCGAAGATCAAGAATTTCCAGCTCACACGGGACTATAAGAGCTTTCAGGAATACGCAGAGATTGCGGACCAAACCGAAGATCCAGAAATGGTTCGGATCATCAAAATCCTCAAGAACTATGGTGATTCGCTTCCTGATCTGATCAAGCGCTTGGAACAGATCACTGTTGAGCAGGAAATGGCAGCGACAGTCACCCTTTCAACAGGGCATAGCTCCAAAGGTCTCGAATGGCCTTACGTTCAGCTCGGTGATGACTTTACTTACGATCCCCTGGATGAGCAGGCCGCGAAGGATGATCCTGATCGCCGCAACGACGAGATCAACCTCTACTATGTGGTCTCAACCAGAGGGATGAAGATGCTTGCCTTAAACACAATGGTCAGTTCGATGATGCAGCACGCCAAGGATCGCCGTGCAGGATTGAATTGAAGTCAGCGCTAATTCAGCATCTACCCGAAGGTTTGACTTGCCCATTTTGGATAGCAGCTTATCGGTCGCTGGGTCATCATCGGTGCCAAATCCACGAATTGGCAACGTTCTGCCCATGCCTTCTTCCCGCGTTCCCCAGCCAGCCTCCCTGAAGCAGGTCATTTCATCTGCGGTTGCACTGTGTGGCTGGCAGGTCCTGTTCAGTAAATCGGGGCCAGGGTGGGCTTCAGTTCGCGCCAGGAGAGGCAGGGTGACAATCTCAGTTGAGGTTCCGAGTGCGGGATCGAGCCCCGAAGCGGTATTAGCCAAACAGAGAGAGTTACGGGGTGCCGGCATTAGGGGTATGTGGCTTTTACCTTTCCCTGCTTTCACCCCGGCGGCTGATCTACCAGCCGCCCATGTGACCTGGTCAGAAGCGAGCGGATACACTGCCTTGCTTGCCGGGTCGGGTACTCCTTCCGGCACTCGGAGTTTTAACCGATTGAGTGACTGGGCCCAGATATTACCTCTTCAAGATTTCATCACCTCGGCGCTGAATGGCGCATTGTGGTTTGGAACGCTACGTGAGGGAAAATCGGCAATTGTCCGGGTTGATGGCGGGTTCACCAAATGCACCACGTGCCGCGCATGGACCAATCTCTGCTCTGCTATCGAGATCATCTCTCCCTACCGTGAGTCGACATTTGCTCTCTACGGCCTTGAGCAGATACCTGCTCATCTACTGGGCGAGCTGCTGCCCAAGGATCTTCGGTCCTTCAAAGTGGGTGACATCCGCAAACGTTACCACCAACCATCCAAGGCTTCAGTGGTGCTGAATAGCTGCAGCGTTTGCAGTGCAGTACAGGACAGGGTGGCTATCAACGATCTAGAGTGTCGCCAACAACCAATCACTCAGTTCCACATCCAGGTGAGCAAGCGATTGGCAGTGGCCACTGCCTTATTGCCCACTGCGAGATGGCGTGTATCTAGAGAGCCGTAAGGGTTCTGCCACTCCAATACTGCCTACATCCTGTGCCCATCAAATACAGGATTTATCACATGGCAACGCCTCTAGCGAACCTGGCCACCCCAGAGGGTCACTTGGTTGACTCTGCCGAAGGCCTTAAAGACCTTAATGAATACGATCTGATCGAGAGCTTGGTTTCCCAACACCGGTACCAAAAGGCTCTCATTGAGCGTGTGAGCGAATTGATGGCCGGGAGTGGGTACCACGAAATCCTGGGGTATTTCCTCGCCGGCGCTGATGGCGAACTGGCTTTGCGCATGCGGGCAACACCCGAGCTATTCGATGCTGTGGCCGCGGTAAAAGCACTAGATGCTGAATACTGGAATCGTGCTTTGAGCCTTACGGATGTCCGCGTTTTCATGCCATCCGCACGTCAGAAGGAGTGGGATCAACAGATCGAAAACCGAACGTGCTTGCCATTCGAGAAGCTGGCAGTTCGAGACACACTGCAATCCTTACTGGCTAGCAGATCTCGATTCCTAGCCGAGCAAGTCGATGGCGTGTTCCATGCTTTGTCACCTAACCATGTTTCGAATTCACCTGCAGGATTCGGAAAGCGCATGATCCTCGAGTACGCCCGCTGCAAGGCCACAGGCAATCCCGAGTCTGAGAAGACTCGCCTGATTGCCGACCTTCGCTATGTGATCGCCATGTTGATGGGCCGGGACCGTACAGTTGGCTCGAACCCAAGAGCGATGAGCTATGGGTGCAATAACCCTGGCAAGTGGATCCTTCTTGACGGCGGGGCTCTGCGGGTTCGCTTTCACCTTAGCGGGACAGTGCATGTCGAAATTCACCCTGAAATGGTTTGGCAGCTCAACCAAATCCTGGCCTCGATTTACCCCAACGCCATCCCTGACAGGTTTCGTCGCCCGACCAAAAAGCGGGCTGTTCACAAAGACTGGCCCCTGATGGAAGTCCCATTGAGCTTCGGTGCTCTTGCAATCGTTTCCAAACTGAAGCGCCAAAGCATCAAGCCTACTGGCGTCTGGACCCTTGACGTTTCACGTTTTGAAATGAAGTTCATGCCTGAAGCAGAAATGATCATCCAGGCCATCGGCGGCGCGAAAGTTGACTACCAGGAGTATGCCTTTCCCTACCCGGAGGTGAATGAGGTAGTCGACCTTGTTGTTTCCCTTGGGCGTCTGCCGGAGCAAAAGACACACCAGTTCTATGGTACAGGTGAAACCTTGGCAAAGGAGGTAGTAGCAATTGCAGATATCCGGCCTGGCGAGACGGTATGCGAGCCTAGCGCTGGCCAGGCTGGAATCGCTCAATATCTGCCCGCAAACCGGACCACTTGCGTCGAGGTCTCCGAGGTTAACTGTGGAATCCTCCGTAAATTTGATTTCAACCTGGTCGTCCAAGCTGACTTCCTTACCTGGGCTTTGAACGCTTCATCTTTTGATGTCGTCGCTATGAACCCACCCTATTCAAGTGGGCGGGCCATTGCTCACCTTGAGTCAGCCTCATTGATCGCACGTCGGCGCATCGTTGCGATTCTCCCAGCCAGCCTGCGGGGTAAGGACATCTTGCCAGGCTGGGAGCACCAATGGTCGAAGGTCTATGAGGGAGAGTTCAAGGGTACAGGCGCTTCGGTGGCTATCCTTCGAGCGGATAGGGTCTCAACTTGAGCATTCAGAATCGTGCGCCAATCCTGACTGTTCTGGTAGTTAGGCACACTCTGCCTTTTTGTTTTTATCTAGGGGTTCTGGCACACCCTATCTGCAATGAACATGGGTCCACTTACTAAGGAGTTAACCCATGCAAAACGTTATCAAAGCTGCCGCCCTTGCCCTGTGCTTCGCCATCGTTACCGGCTGCTCAGTGAACCCTCAGACAGGCGAACGGGAATTCAACCGCACCGCGATTGGTACAACCATAGGCGGGGTGGCCGGTGGCATCCTGGGTGCAGCAGTAGGGGGCGAACGTGGTGCTTTGGTGGGCATTGCAGCTGGCGCAGCGCTCGGTGGCGGTACGGGCTACTGGATGGATAAGCGATCGGCGAAGCTGAAAGAAGAGCTTCGCCAGAAGGGTATGGATGCAACGACCAGTCTCGACCCAGTCACTGGCCGTCAAATGATGACCATTGAAGCCCCAGCAGACATTGCCTTCGCCACCGCATCCGCCGACCTACAGCCAGCAGCGTTCCAAGGCCTTAGTGCAATTGCCACTGCGTTGAAAGACCAGAAAGATCTGCGGTTGGAGATCACTGGCCACACAGATGGTACGGGCAGCCGTCAGTTCAATAATGTCCTGAGCTATGCCCGCGCTCAAGCAGTAGCCCAGTATCTCTATGCCGCTGGTGTACCCGCTCAAGTTATTGCAGTGCGAGGCGTCGGCCCTTCCATGCCGGTGGCTACCGATGCTACTGCTCAAGGCCGCGCACAAAACCGCCGGGTAGAGATCCAGATCAAGCAAGGCTGAAAATCAGGCGTAAACGATCCGGCCTTGTTCAGGTGTATCTGACGAGGCCAGCACGCTTTCAAGATCCAACGCTGAATAACCCGCAAGCCAGCTTTCTTCGTAGGGCGAATAGTATGCCTGCCTCCACGTTCTGACAGATCCAACATCTAGGTGAACAAAGTTTTTCGAGATGTAGGTCCCCACTCCGCCAACACCAATCACCTTGATCAGGTTGGCCAGAGCTTCAGTTCCCACACCCGGGATTCTGATATCAGCTGCTTTGGCTTTCACATGCATCGAATTGAGGGCGGCGCCCTCTAGGGACGAGTTGAATTCAGGCGTGCGGTATCCGCTGGTCACTATGATCTTCGCAGGCAGCTGCTTGACCCTGAGGTAAGCAGTTGCGATCCATAACAGATCAAGGAGCTTGGCATCGATCTGCACCGTTTTCTTCGAGACAACGTCTCTCAGGATGGTGCAAGCGATGGCATAGCCGCGGGGGTCCCATCCCTGCCCTTTTCGGTAGTAGTAAAACCTGGCTTTTTCTCCTGATTGTGGCCGCTCTAGGTCCAAGAATCGGTCGTGGTCTAGGAGCACGGCACGCCAGTCGCGTTGACCTGGATTGTTTGCGAAGGCTGGTAGTGCAGCCATGGCTAGAGGCGCTGCAATCGCCGCAGTGACGATGCTACGGCGGCTCATGAGGATGTTCTGGCTCATACCAACAGGCAACATGTGGCTTATTCTGGGGCGAGTGTATGGTTTGATCCTTCACATCGCGACTCAAAACCCCCTGCCCTTTTTCAAAGCTCCCCTTGCTCTGCTTGAGCTGGGCTTCTGGCACGCGGCGGCATCCATAAGATGGCTCCACCACCTATATGGAGTTTTTCATGTCCCGCCCATATCCAGTTCTGCGCACCCTCGGCCAGCTACTTACACCTGCTGGCCCGAATCATTTCGCCTACCTGTCAGCCCACCCCGAGCAAGATCAAGCCTTGCTGGATGCCCATGCCATGGATGTAGGGACAGCTCCCGGCTTCAGATTGGTTGCCGATACTGATAGCTTCTTACTGATCGCAGACCATGATTACCAAGGTTGCTTGGACCATATTGCCAATGGGCCTTATAGCTGTTCGGCAATGGACTGGGTTGCTGAGCATGCAAGTGGTGAGCAGGTTGAGTGGTATGGCTGTGTAACCGAAGTGGCTCTTCAGGACGCAGCAGGCAGGCAGTCTCGAGTGACGCTCGGGTATTACCCCAAGGATGAAGCCGAAGCGATCGCGGCTTTGCTCGCTCCCAATGCTGAATTATTCAGCTTGAACCAAAAGTGCATTCTTATAGCTGATGCTACGGGTGATATTTACCACTATCAGCTTCGCTACCCAGGTGATTGCGACGACACCGTCCTTTTTGTTCGAGCGATTGACTGTGATACGGGATTGGAGTTCGCGAAGGCCCATCTGCGTTCAATCCACCAGGTAGGAACTGAAGTTCAAGTAACTGGGATCAACACAGGCCTGCTGGCACGAGCTGCCTAGTGAATTTTGACGCCCTGTTCCCGCTGGTGGCACAGCTAGCCACCCGTAAAATCTATCCCATCATCTAAAGAGACTGCCTAAATGAACTCCTGCGAAATCCTGCGTGCCCTTGATACCGTTGCTGCTGTAAGCGGCAAGCTCGAGAAGTCGGCGCTTCTGACAACTTATATGGTTGACCCAACATTCCAACGCGTGATGAAGCTCATGCTCAATCCACTGATCAGCTTCTACAAGCGTCCAGCTCGCTCCGAGGTGTTCGGTACCGGGGTATTCACCGATGACACTTGGCTGATGCTTGACCGCTTGGCTACCCGCCAACTCTCAGGGGACGCCGCAAATCGTGAAGTGCAATCGGCTTTGAATACCCTCACTCCAGAATCCTCGGAGCTGCTGTGGCGAGTGCTCCACCGAGATCCGAGGGCAGGTTTCTCTGAGGGCTCAATCAATAAGATTCTGCCGCTTACCATTCCCGAAGTACCGTACATGCGTTGCAGCCTGCCTTCAGATGTAGATCTGGAAAGCTGGCCATGGGCGCGAGGAATCTATCTACAAGAAAAGGCGGACGGTACCTTTTTTGCCCTCACCGTTAAAAACGGTGGCGCAACCGTCATCAGCCGTTCTGGTTTCGAGTGGCCCCTTGAGCTGTACGGTGATCTGGGTGAGGTCTTTGCCAGCTGGCCTGACGGCCAGTACCACGGCGAAATGCTCGTGGAAAAAGATGGGGCAATCCTGCCGCGTGAGATTGGCAATGGCATGCTTACGTCAGTCAACAAGGGCACCCCGTTCCAAGCTGGTTGCGTGCCTGTGCCGTACCTCTGGGACGTTGTGCCGTTGGAGTCCCTGACCCGACGAGGTAGCTGCCTGACGCCATACTCAGAGCGCTTCTCGCAAGTCGGTAAAGTGGTCGAGGATCTGGGCGGCGGTAAGGTGAGGCTGATTCACACACAGGTCGTTTACTCGCTGGACGAGGCCTATGCCGCCTCTGGTGTGCATATCCGTAATGGCAAAGAAGGTGCGGTCATCAAGCACCCTGACGGCCCTTGGCGCGACACCGGTTCCAGTGGTTCGCCGTTCAGCGTCAAGATCAAAATGGAAGCACCAGCTGAGCTGCGGGTGAAGGGGTTGAGTAAAGGGAAGGGTAAAAATGCGAAGACGTTCGGCGCACTTGAGTGCGTGAGTGAGTGCGGAATGCTGGAGGTCAACATTTCAGGCTTTTCGGACGAATTGCGACTTGAGATTTTCAACAATCCTGAGCGCTACATTGACTCGATCATCAAGGTGACATTCAACGACGTCACCAAGCCCAACAAGAAAACAAACCTCTACAGCCTGTTTCTGCCACGATTCGGCGAGCTTCGACCTGATCGGACCACAGCCGACACCGTGGAGCGCATCATCCAGCAGCTGGAAGACGCCAAGGCAACTATTGGAATGATTGAGTCAGTGGCGGCGTGAAGAAGGCTCCCGCTGTATACCAGCGGGGCTTAGCTGAATGTGTTCGCGAAGGGATACCGCACTTAGAGGGGATGTTTGGTATTCCGCCATTCCATATAGGCTTTGTTGTGTTTTTTCTGGATTTTCGAGGCATAACCAAACCCTCCCAAGGCAGTGATGCTAAGCAGCAGAAGCCACCAATCTGCGCTGGTGAAACCGCCATCCTTCAGTGGGAGCCCCAGATAACAGAGGGCTCCTATTGAGCCTATCCCAATCAAAAAAGCGATGAGTTGGGGGACGTGAGGAAGCTTCGGAGATCCACGCATTGGATCTACTGAGGCTGGTTGAGTTGATAGCCACTTCGCGTGGGCCCTATCGTGCTTAATGCCGATCACAGCCCCAAAGCCAAAGACTCCGAGTCCCAGTAGAGTCAGAAGATTCTGAGCCCCAACAGGCATGGGCACCAATCCCGCCAAAGCGAAAGCTACGATGGCAACCAGCCAAGCGATCGATTGCTTTGTCTTTGGCGGCTTTGGTTCGGCACTGAATGTATCCATGATAGCTCCTTGAGAAATTGTGCTGCAGCTGAGCTAGCGTAACCCCATTGGCGCCTTATCCCAACCCAAGCAATGGTCGCCAAAATGCCGTGTATCCCTGTCAAACTTCATATCAATATCTTCATGCCCCAGGTGCGACAACGAATGCCATTCCACCGCTACACTGAATTTTGGGGTGGTTTTTTGACTTGTGGCCCTGAGCGAGCGGTGCTAAAAAGATCACGTTCTATGCCCAATCCTTGATTGCGCACCCTACCTATCTCGACGTTAATCCGTCAGGTTTGCAGGGACTCATTGGACTGTCAGTTATTTCTGCCATTCCTTTGCGTAGATACTGCTAGATCAATCTAAATTCGTAGCAAGGTTTCGACCTTCCTACGCATCCAGATCGCATCGACTTTTGTTGGTGATGATCGCATTGCCCTTCTTTGAAGGTGCTTCCCCCAGACGGTAGAGATCACATCCTGCCGTCAGGCTTGGTGTTTTCATTTCCTTCAGGTATGAGCGCCTAGCTTGGAGCTTTGCTCATTGCATTGCTTTTGGGTAAATCCTCGGTAACGAGAAATCCATTGCGCAGAACACAGCTCACCAGCTGTGCGGACCCCAACGGCTTGCCGTTGAGTTCCTCCTTGACCCGTCGCAATGTCTGATCTGATCGGCTTCCGCCTAATGCTCTTTTTGTGGCTGGCTACGCGATACAGATCACCCTTTCCGCAAAAGCGGATCCTTCCGGTAAGGCCTGACATCCCCAGGTTTTGGCCAGGTAATGTTGGTTCCCACCTTCCGAACCTGGCCTTAGAGCACCGGGTATATGTAATGTGCCCACCGTTCTACTGGCGAGAGAAACCCTATGAAAACTCATGAGTTGGGGTGCTCCACAGCTATTGCTTAATCAGGCCGCTGCGCGCCGTAACAAGCTGCGCGCCCTAGGCAAGCAGAGTCGTACCTACCACCCCACCAGGGCATTCTCATGCTCTGGCATGGATGCCCCTCCTCGGAGATGTACCCATGACCACATTCAGCTTTCGTAACTACTACTTCGACCAAATCGAGGCTACGCGCGAACTGTTACGTCCAATCCAATCGAACAAAGACACCCCTTGTGCGCTCGAGAAATCCTTAATCCGGGAAATTGAGGTTCGACACGAGAATTTACAGGCGGTGTATGTCGAGCTCGATGAGCTTGGCCTCGGCATGATCTTGCAAAACGAATCGGGGGATTCGTGGGCTTTGATCTTGCCGGATGCTTCAGAAGCGGGACGCTTTCGTTACTCTGCGTTCCGTGACATAGGATGGATGTCCCATTATTCAACTGACACCCTCGACGAAGCAGTCCTTGAGGCGTTTAAATCTGGGTTCACCCGGGTCGCGCCACGAGACACTCTCGACAAACTGTCAGCCACCCTGGAGTGGAAAAAAGGTTGCGAGCGCCTAGCGCACATCGAAGCCCATCAACGTGGGTCGTTGACGTATAGCGAGATGCTTGCAGAGTTTCAAAAGATTGAAACCAAGCATAGCCAGCCGACAAAGCTGGCCGCTTGATATTGGTGCAATGTTCTGGCCCTTCAACGGTTTAGTTCCGAGCACTGAGATTGATTGATCTAGCAGGGAGGACCCTCACAGCCTTATTCAGGTTGTGGGGGTTTTTTGCTTCTGGCACACCTTGATGCCTATCAGACTAGCTCTGAACCTGAGCTGCTTCAGGTTAGATCACACTTTCTAAGGCATGCCTTTGTGCGGCCGATACCCTGGCATCGGGAAGGTGGTGACTCAGCTTTGGTGTTTCAAATGCTCTCATTAGCGTCTAAAGCCCGGATGGAGGATTTAGCTTGTACCCAACCAATCAAATTGGTTCTCATACCCAGCCTCACAAGGGGTTGCTCGAGTACCTCGCCGATCAGGTAATGGCCCAGCTGGCTGCACAGGCTCAAGAGCGTACAGCTACTGAGGACGGCCTTGGTTCTGGCGCAGAGTCCAGTGAGCCATCATCGAAAGCAACATCCTTTTATTTCTCCAGTGGCGGTTCTGTCTGTAATTGCGTTCCCTGTGCAGTCATGCGCCGGCTGGTATGATTCAGCGCATGATTGTGGAGCCCAAAGATGAGTCGACTCAATGAACCAACCAAGCTGAAGGCCGGTGTCTACCTGGCCCGCTGCAAAGAGGCTACATTTCTCAAGGCAGGCATCAATGGTCACAGCTCTGTGTGGCCTGAAGCTGACCTGACGATTCGTGATGGGTGGGCCTACTTCAGCAAATCCGGAGTGGAGGTTTGGAATTGTAATTCTGCCTATGCCAGCCTTCATTTCATTGTTTCCCCAGTAGCCTCCTGATTTTTGGCACCCTCTTTTGGAGTGCAATATGGGACTTGATAGTTAAGCTCTAGATAACGTGGTTATCTGCAGGTGCTCAATCGATGTCCCTAGACCTCTCTCAGCGACAGACCAAATCCACCAATCAGCTTCGTCCCGGTGAATACATTATGCAGCCCGGTGAAAACGCCCTCCTTCGCGTCGAGGACGTGGCTCACCGTCGCTACACAACAATCACTCGGTTGGAGGGGCACTACGCGGGCACCTCGTTCACCGCGGGCCAAAAGCTTGGCCGGCGTTGGGAAGTTATTCCCCCTGAGGAGGCATTGATCCGTTTAATCGCCTCATCGTGCCACTGACCCACTAGGGTGGTGCCACATCAAAGGTCATGCCACGCTATAGTCAAACACGGCGGTTGCTATTTACCCGCCTCATTAGCTAGCGCATTGGATTTCAGATGGACAAGTACCTCACGCGAACCATGGACTTCCTCAACGAAGTTGGCATCACTGTCAGGCTAGTACCTGGAGCTACTGGGTTTGCCCAGCACTGCGAGATTTCTGCGGGATCAATCAACGTTGATCCTCGCTGCCGAGCTTCTGCACTCCTGCATGAGGCGGGACATTTGGCTACCGTTCCTGAACAGTTCCGACACTTATTCTCTGGAAATGTCGGGGCAGGTCAGAGAGCTGTTTTCAACGCGGTCTCCGGCATTGATGTCTTCCCTGGCTCTCCACTGGACCGCGCAGTTGTCCAGATCGGTGACGGCGAGGCAACTGCCTGGGGGTGGGCCGCCGGCATACAGATTGGCATTCCTGAGTTCCGGATCATCCGCAACGACGAATATAGTGGGGAAGGTTCACTAATTCGACTTGGCCTTAAAACCAATAACTACTTGGGCATCAACGGCCTGGCGAACGCAGGCTTCTGCAAGGTAAAAGCTCCCCACCCTTCAGATCTACCGGTCTACCCTTGCCTGGCGTACTGGGTCCATCCAGTGCTGGATGCTTCAGGCACTCACCTCCATGGATGAGCGGTTGAAGGTTGCGATGGGACTGGCCACAGAATGGCATTTGGGTGAGTTGCGCAACTACACTACCGATGTGCCATACATCACACACCCTACTGCGGTAGCAAACTTGTTGGCGGAGATCTCAGACAGTTGGGAACTGATCGCGGCAGGCTATCTCCATGACACCCTTGAGTGCCCTGAAGAAATTCGCATTCAGCGTGAGCGAGTGATTCTCGACCTTCTTGGGCCTGTCGTCCTTCAGCTCGTGAAAGAAGTCACAAACCCGAGTCGAATGAATGATGGTAGCAGGGCGGTTCGAAAAGCGATCGACCGCCAGCACCTGTCCAAGGCGTCGCCTGATGGGCAGTCATTAAGGCTTGCCGATGCCATACACAATTTCTCTGACCTGCAGCAGCGCTCCCCTGCCTTTGCTCTCACCTACGCGGGCGAGAAAAAGCTGATCCTGCCTTTGACAACCCAGGGCTCCCCAGTCCTACACGAGCGCCTGAGTCAGATGATACAAAATATTCTGGATGGGTGATTCTGGCACGAGTCGATAGGCAGCATGATGATCTCATCTTATTTGAGGTTCATCCCATGCCCTGGCACAAAGTAACCCGCGCCTTGCCGGTTCTGCCCGACAGAGAGTTTCTGTACGCGAGATCTGTACCAGTCATGGTTTTCCTCGAATGGGGTTCACAACGGGTAGCCCGTTTCGTCCGTTATGACGATGACGGTGACATGTGGTCCGGCCGCTGGATTAGTGAATGTCCGGACAGCCTTGATCTGACCGATAGTGTTACGCACTGGAGGGACTGCTATGAACCACCAACCGACGAATCTTCAGATGAAGGGTTCTTTGTTGAAGCTGAACAGCTTGTTCGCCTTCGACATATCTCCAAAGGGCTTTATGGCGATGGTTCAGTTTTGACTGCCGACCGCCGTCGAGATCTCGCCAACCTTCTACACCGGTTATTGGGCGAGCTGGCTGATCAGCCAATTCTGGTTTGAGAGGTGTGTTTTGAGTACGTCTGCGATCTGTTCGATGGTTGAATAGCGGGTATTGCTGGGTTCGCTCGGCGTTAAATCAGTCTTTTAAGGTCTTCCCGAACAATGGCAAAGCGCGGCGTTAACACTGTCACTATCATCGGAACAATGGGCTCTGACCCGAAGGTTCAGCAGTTCAATAACGGCTCCACCACCGTAGTTTCCCTGGCTACAAGCGAGTCGTGGACTGACAAACAAAGTGGTTCGAAGGCTGAAGAAACTGAGTGGCATCGCATCGTATTGAAGGGCAGGCACGCTGACGTAGTGGCGCAGGGTGGCCGCAAGGGCCGAGATCTCTACGTCGTGGGCAAGCTTAAATCTCGTAAATACACTGTTGGCTCCGTTGAGAAGTCGATTACGGAGATCATCGTTGATGACTTCGACGGACAGTGCCATTTTGTGGAAAGTGCGAGTGCTTCTATTCGAACCTCATCCGCGCCGGCTCAGAGAGAGTCCAGACCTCAGCAGGGTTCCCAACCCCAAGGCCAACGACACCCCGCCCCAAATCGTCAGTCTTACCAATCCCCACCTGAGCATGCGGACTTTACCCCGCCGCCCCCACAGATGGACGACATGCCTGAGTATGATGAAAGTTTCTTTAGAAACGTTCCCGTTTAAAGTCCTGATGTGGATACTGCACCTGCTTAAAGCCGATAAAGCCGGATGTGGATGTGGCCGTTATGGAATTTTCCATCTTAAAATAGCTGCAGGTTTGCTGTATCGTCTCAGTAACATTCGGCGTGCAAGGCCTTGCAAACCACATACGCCACTTGCTTCACCATAGAATTTTCATGTGCCCCTACACGAAGGGTACGACCGGGCACCAGGATCGCGCCATGCAAAAATGAGCCGTCGACCTGGCACCCCAGATCGTTATGAGCCGCTAAGTACCAATGGATTCTGGAAAATTGCGTCAACCCACTTCTGCTGTGCCTGAAATCCAATCAGCCACGAGTTTCGACCTCATTTTCATGCGTCGTCGAGCCTGCCTACCGTTGGCGGATACAGTCGACGTGGACGATCCGCCGGCAGTAGAAGCCGAATGCGGCCCCCCTATTCACGAGCGATCCAAGCGCTGGCAGCATCAGGATGCCTTTGAGATGCGCAGAATCTCAAAGCTTCACAACAAGTCAAAAGAACTGATTGGGTACCGGCCCATGATCCAGCAGGGGCATGGCTCGGATGGCGAGCACCCAAATAAATGCTTCAGGGCATCGGATTTTGGAGGCAGCATTGAAGAAGCCCTTCTCCAAGCAAAAGCCTGGCGCGATGCAACAGAGTCGAAGCTTGGTATAAAGCCAGGCAGTCTGAGATCCAGATCAGCTGGGAAGCCTTGGTCTGGGGTTTCACTGATCGTTTCTAAATCGCCTATGGGGCGCTCTTACTGGGGGAGCAACCATGTGCTTGGACTGAAACCCCTTCGGGCATACATAGGCAAGCGATCTTACACTGCAGCCTACCATGACCTGATCCGGCGCATTGCTGAACGGGATGGCATACCTCTACCGGACGAATTACCGTCTCCGCCCCCACCTCGTGCTGATCAGTACCGCCGTATGTCAAAGGCGGGGCTCACAGACATTCCACAGCCAGCGCGTAGAAGGGCAAGCCGCTCAAAGAGCTAAGCTTCGAATTCGGACGCCACCTTTTGACTGGTGATTCTGAATCTTTGCGGTACGTTGTCCTCAAGTATTCCAGGACACATCGATAATGAAACCCTTCGCCTTTCTGCTGCTCCCACTTCTACTGGCTGGGTGCGGCGACAGTATCAATGGCGCCTACCAGGCCTCTATCCAGTACGCCGAAGAAAAGCCGCGCCCTGTGGGGTTGGCGATTATTCAAAAAGACCAGATCATCGCAGATGGCCGCGCTGTTTCGATTTCCGAATGGAAGCGTGAGGGTGCCACCTTTACCGCCTTCGACACCCAGGGTAAGCGTCTCGCTCAACTCAAGCGTAATGATGATGGTGACCTTGTCCAAGCGCTACCAATGAGCCGCGTCATCTACCATAAATTCGAGTTCTGAGATCGAGCTCCTACTACAGGATGCCCGGCCTCAATTCTTTGGTCAGTGGGCGAGCCTCAGGAATTTAGAATGCGCTTCTTCCTCTGCGGGCTGCTCGCAGCCTCCGTTTTCAGCGCTATTTCTAGCGTTGCTACAGCAAACGATATTGAGATTTTACCTTCGGCTACTGCAGGAGCCTCTTCCCCTCCAGAGGTATACCTGGCTGGCGAAATTACTGACGACACCGTCGCACAGCTCGCAAGTCTAATACCGAGCAGAGGCTTGGCTGGTTCAATCGTGTATTTGGACTCTGCCGGCGGAGATCCTCAAGCTGGTATGCGGCTTGGTGAGCTTATCCGCGGGTCTAGCATGAACACCGCTATCGGCAAGCCGGGGAAAACATCTGGACGCCCCTCCCCCGGGAAATGCATGAGTGCCTGCGTCCTAACTTATGCTGGCGGTAAGTTCAGGTTCATTGATCCAGCTTCCCAGCTAGGGATTCACCGGTTTTACCGGCGCACCGCACAGTCGACGGATCTTGATGTTGCTCAGGTGCTCTCCGCGGCCATCACTGCCTACTTAATCAAGATGGGCGTAGTGCCTGCCCTTTTCGAAAGAATGGTCCAAGTCGGCCGAGGTCAGATGGAGCTTCTTTCGCACTCTGACGCCGCTAGGCTCAACCTAGTGAACAACGGTGTGCTTCCGGCTGAATGGGGTATCGAAGGAAAGCAGGGGCAGGTCTATTTGATGGGGCGTCAGCAGACCTGGAACGGCACAGGCAAGCTGATAATGTCGTGCGCTCCAAATCAGCGGGTGAGGTTTTCAGCCCTTTATGACGCCGGCGATAACAACGGCTTTATCACTCGCAACGCCACGAACTACACCCTACGCATTAACAAGCAGTTCTTACCGATTGCTTCCCTGCAGGGAAAACCATCAGTCAGTGGTGACTATGTACTCGCCAGTTTCACCCCTAACGATTCAATGCTGTGGGCCATTTCCGGTGGCGAACAACTCGGTTTTGGTTTCCACACTAAGGATTCCAACACGTTCTACGGCTTCTTGGTCGATGCAACAGGCGAGCAGGACCTGGTCAGAAGTTGGATCAAGCACTGCACAGACCGCTAGGGGTTCTGCCACGGCCTGGATGAACCGAGGATTCTCTATCATTCATAGAGGAGCAAACCATGCGATCAGCTGCAGATTTCGAAGCCTCATCCCCGCAGAAGCGGGTATACAGTACCGACGGTACCACTTTCGGAATTTTGACTGGCGGTAGTCGTCGCTGTCAGATGGAAGGCTGCTTGGGGAGAAGCTTTGCTGTCCGCTGGCAAGATGGTCAACTCACCTACCCTTGCAGCAAAGGTCTAATTGATCACTCTTCAGGATCTCTGCAGGTAGGGAGGCAGTTTTAATGATCATCCCTCCCGGGCGTCTCTCACCCGAAACTCTTCAACGGTTGATCGAAGATTTCGTCAGCCGAGAAGGCACTGATAACGGTGATGACTCTACCGAAGCTCAGAAGGTGGCCAGGGTACGCGCCGAGCTCGATGCTGAGTCTGCAGTGATTTACTACGATGCTGAGTTCAGCCAGTGCATCCTCGCGGCCCGTAACCAGGTTCCACCTGAAATGATCAGGGCATGGAAGGAAGAACAGCAGGGATAGCCTCTCGCTAGGGCAGTTTTTAACTGCCCTGGTATGGATTTGCGTCTTGCATTAGGGGGAGTATTTTGTAGCCAGCAACCAATACTGGACTGATGTCCAAGGCCTCACGTCAATGCCAACTCAAGCGCATCAAGCTCTCTACCCTCATCCATCATTGCTTTGCGGATTATCCAGTCTGATTCGTTCACGAGGGCTGGGGAATGCAGCAGTTATCGACGGTCACGTCTTTTTTCATCTGGAGCACACCCCGGTACTGCACTGCGCCCAGATCACAGACGGCTGCGCATCCTGTTCGCCGATTCGCGCACTGATTGGCGCTGATGACCTTGATATGATGCAGATCACTGAAAGTGTGAGCAGGTTCCTTGAGTCTCCTGGCCGCTTTCGCCCCAAGTCAAAGGGGCTAGTTAAAACCTATCTAGCGGAGTGGTCGAATCAGGTAGCTAGGGCGTCCTGTGCAGTTGAGACTGTGCTCAAGATTTTTGACGCCCTGCTCGAGGTAGAGAATTGGTTATCTAGTGACGGACCGGGTGCCTGCGTTATCACTGGTGGCATCGTTATCTGGACTGCCGGCCGACACGGCATGAGCGATCTTCATTTAGCTGTCAATGTAGGAGAACGTCCTAATCCCGATATGACGACTGCTCATCGGTGGGATGCTATATCTGGTGCGTCAAACGCCGAGCTTGAACACTTGTTAGCGAGCCTTGAGCTTTGGAGCACGTCCCCATCGATCTGGAGCTTCCATGGTCGCAAAGTCCCTTCGGTGGTCTGACCAGCGTTGCTGCTTTAGGCTACCCTTAATAGCGACCAACCCCATTGATTCTGCTCTTAACCACAGCGCCAAAGATTGTGCCGGGAAATAACACCTCGGTAGTAGCTACATAGGAGAAATCGTTTTGAACACACCCCCATCTAAGGATGCACTCCGGGAATTCCTAGCATCAAAGTTTGCAGAAGCCGTTGAGCAGAATCCTGATGCCGTCGTGCTCTATGCCGCAGAGCGAGCCCCGGACCCTAAACCTTATGTGAAACGCCCAACCGTCCAGGAAGTGGCGTTCAAGCGCGAGCTCGAAAAAATGCGAGACCACCAGGCGGACAAAACACCAGCTGATTCGGCTACCTCCGTCTCCCCGGCGATCAGAACCAATGCTTTGTCTCTTGATGACTACCCTGGCCTTGTCCAGCCGGCTGAGAACAATGAATTCTGAACCCCTGTTTTGACTGTGAACACACCCTGCTTGGTGTAATGATCTGATTCCCGCAAATGCCGGAATTCCACTTACATGAGTTTCACCAGACTACCTCTTTGTATCCTCACGGTTGCTGTCATAGCTGGGTGTTCATCAAGTACGAGGCCTATGAGTTCCGGCAATCCGTTTGATGAGCCTCTCGCTGCACCTGAGGTTGTCGATTCGGTCTCACGTCAGCCACCACTACCTGTTCCCGCAACTCCGCAAGAGCTCCCCAATCAGGTTGAACTAAGTGATGGGGCTTCAGACCAGCCGGTGGAGTCTGATGTACAGGTTTATGCTGTAGATGAAGCTCCCTACTCTAGCGTCTCTGTCCCTTCTCCAGCTGTGGATACCTCTGATCCTTCGTCACCAGGTCAGACCCAGCCAACCACAACCCCAAGCCAAGCCGATGAGGTGCTTCAAGAGGCGCGCCGGGTTGGACGTACTGGAGATTTTATGGGACAGCTTGCCTTGCTTGAGCAGTCCGGATACATGGGCAATCCAAACGCGTTCTATGAATTGGCAAAGATCTATCTCACAGGCATTGGTGTTGAGAAAGCCCCAGACGCCGCTGTCGGGTACCTCAACTCTGCAATGAACCTGGGTCATTCAGAAGCTACGCGCGTCTTGGGCTGGCTATATGTGATGGGTAACGGGGTAGGCAAAGACGTTGCTTATGGTGAAATGCTGCTAGCTAAATCCGCGGAGACCAGCGTTAGAGCCAAACGTGAATTTGGTATGGCGCTGACTAACCAGCGCATTCCTCATCTGAATGATATGGAGCGAGGGCTCGAATATCTTAAGTCGGCCTCCGAAGCAGGTGATACAGAGGCCGCTAAGGCATTTGCGGCAGCTTTCACAGCCAACCCAGCTTCTGCGCCTGAACCTGAGCCCAGTACCGCACTTAGCGCGGGAGCGGATACAGCAAAGCGGCCTTATGAAGCCAGACCACGCCAGGCTATTCGGGATGGTGGTGATGAGTTGGAGCAGTTGGGGCGAACAGGCGACACCTCAGCGATCTACCAATATGCGCTCAACCTGTCACTAGGGCGCATACGCGCCCAGGGAGATCCACAATTCAAGGCCTACTGCTGGTATTCCGTGGCTGCCGCCCGCGGGTATGGGCCAGCACGGGAAGAGGTTCGGTCTTTGGCGGGAGTCAGAACCCTCGCCGACAAAAAGTACCCAGGAAGAATGGATGCTTGCATTGCAGAACTGAACGCTGCAATCGATGGCTAGCTAGCGACGCTGGCCGCCGCGCGGCCAGTAACCGTAATCTCGTAACCACCACCAGGCAGTTCAATAGCTTTTACAAAACCGACGCTTTGAAGGCGACGAAGGTGACGCCCGCCCAGCATCGACTTGCGCGAGTTGTCCAGCTTGCTGTTGAGTGCACCGCCCAAGTCTGCAGCAGTGAGCACAGAACCTCCTAGCCCATTCAGTACCTTCAGGGCTTGAAGGTCGAGCTCGGAAATAACAATGTTGGCGGGGCCCCGCGAAAAATTCTGATGTTCGAGTAGCGGTGTTTTGGGGTGTCTCATTAGCTCATGTCTACGCTTACGGGTCGCAGCAACTCTATATGGTCAAGGATCGTAGGCAAGTCATTATGGCCCTTCGAAATTTGAGAGCACTCGTTGCGCTCTGTTGATTGATTAAAAAAAGCACCATCGTTTTGGGTAGCTACTCTACCGTTTATCGGTAACCATGGCCCCGCATGGAGCTCCAATTTCCCCGAGGTTGAGAAATGGCTGATTCACCACTACGCGTTATGATCGTTGATGATTCCCGCACAATTCGCAAAGCTGGCGAAGACATCCTGACCAGTGCCGGATGCGTAGTCATGCTTGCAGAGGATGGGTTTGACTGCCTCACCAAAATCAAAGACTTCGCTCCTGACTTCATCTTCGTTGATGTAATGATGCCCCGAGTTGATGGCTACATGGTCACCCAGGTCATCCGGTCTCACGAACACCTCAATTCAAAACCAGTAGTAATGCTTTCCTCGAAAGACGGGGTTTTCGACAAAGCCAAGGGTATGGCCGCCGGCGCAACTGATTACCTGTCAAAACCGTTCAAGCAAGAAGACCTGATCGCTGCCGTTACTAAGCACGTTCCTACCTTTGTGCCGATTACTACAAAGTGACCAGCAGCACCAATCAGCAATGACCCTATCGATGCCACGGGGCCTTCCATCTTGGCCCCGTTAACCCCACCTTTACATCATTTTCCATCTCAACCCTTGTAAACTCAGATTCACACGTTATCCCAGTATCACAGGCCAACGGCCTACCAAACAGGGTGTCAATGTCGACCCCTTCTGTGATCGCTTCGGGAGAACACGTATGACTGAATCACTTCTTCGTATTGCCTACTTCGCCATTGGCATCTACACATTTGCGAGCGCGCTGCTCACAAGCACCATTCTAAGCCGTGCGGATACCCTATCGGCTGTCGAAAAGCTCAGTCTGAGCAGTATCTGGGTGTCATTCGTTGCCTTCGTTCTGATTGTAACTTGGGCCTCGAGGGCTGCCGCTGCAAAACCCGGTCACAAACTTTCCGAGTCATTCCTACGCGTCTCGTTTCTAACGATGGGGCTCTTCTTCGGTACCTGCGCCGTTGCAAGCACCATGGCTTTGACCGCATCCAACAGCGCACTTCAGGATTGGTTCTGCGTTGGTGGCCTGTGGTTCGCATTCGTAAGTTTCTGCGGGATCCTTTTGTTGCCCGGCCGTATTGGCGGCAAGGTAGTGGCTGCTGAACTTTCCACAGACGCGCATTCCGCATAACCGTTTTGACGTGATTCGGTCGCTGTAAAGTGTCAAAGTTGGATCAATATCCAGTGAGTCCAACGAGGGAACATGACGGATCTACAGCAAACTCATAATGCGTTTGGCGGTTTGGACGGCTATAGGGCCGTCCATGAGGCTCTTTCCCGAGCTCTTGCCGAGCCCGCTGCCCAAGGCGACCACGCACACGGTGCTCGCGCAGGATTTCTCCTTAGTCAGATTGCTCCTCAGGTGCAGGCCTTGCGCTCAGGCTCAATCACTCAAGCTCTGGAAGACGCTGGTGTGCCTCAGGAGTACCTTAATCTCCTCGCCCCATACCTCGTTCCTCAGGCAGAGCCGCCTCAGACCCTTGTTCATCAAGTGGTTGCGCTCTAATGCGAGGCACATTCAAATCTCAATTCCATTTTCAGGACTTGCCGACGACAGAACATATGGTTGTCTCTGGCGCGGAGCCAGGTGATTCCTTCATTGTGAATCAAGCTTCGATTCTTGTTCGCCACCCAATTGGTGATCAGTTCGCTTACACAAGCAACGACGCTTCGGGCGTATTCCTGGTGTGCTGTGAGATCGATGGGGCCGTTGTTGAAACCTTCGTCAAATTTCATAATGGACTGGTCACTTCCTGCGATAACAACCACTCACAACCCTGTGGTTACCGGTTCGCTCCAACCTGGATCAGGTCACATCGACTTGATCGGCCTGATGCAATCCGCACTCCCGAAGCCACTCATCTCGTTTCGCTTATTCGTGCTGTGGACGCCGGCGTGATTGTTGACCTTTCCTCAGATATGGATCGACTCATGGTTGCGCTCGCCCTTTGCCATGTCGACCTTTTAGGCGCGTTCACTCCAGCTCAGGCTTGGGCCTTCCTAGACGAGGCGCACATCTGCGCAGTGAGTCAGTGGGCTCGGTAGCATTGTCTGAATCGATTGTTCATTTAGACTGGCAGTTTCGCTACGCCCTTATTCAGAACGCTGATAGCCTTGAACGTATCTATAATACGAGACAAGTCATGCAGACTGATTGCACTGACGTCAGCGAGCATGTCACCCGCACGCTAGGCGTCCTTCAAGAACTGCCTCACGGCCCTTCTCATCAACGCCCTTTGAGTCTTTCTAACGATGGGGTCAACCCTGCTGAGAATAGCGGCTCACCTGATCATTACCTTAGGATTCTCCTAACCAACATAGCCAATGAGGTAGGCGCAGGGTTCCTCTCAAGCGTGAACCCTGCGCTCCTCGAGCAGTTTTGCATTATGACCGTCCTCAGAGGAGAGCCTGGCGGCAAGATGCTCAACGACTTGCTTTCTTCATTTCTCAGCTCCTATGCCAATCCAAAGAGCAGTGATTCAGCTGTTGACCTTCTCGGTGATCTCATTGGTCTTTCTGGCACCGCCCACACTCCTTCACCCGCTATTTAGAAACGTTCGGACCGCTCAATCGAGCCGTAACCAGAATTGGGGCCTAGCCCCTTTTTTGGTGTGAGGCTTCTGCCACGCGACAAGTACGTCTCCAATGGGGTTAATTTCTAGGAGTGTACTCATGAACACCACCATCTCTTCCCGCTCTACTACACCCCAGCTCGGATTCGATTTCCCCACTGGCATGGCCCTTTCTGGCGGCATCAACAAGTCTGGATCTAAATCCATCCCGGATCTCGACCTTACCAACCCAACTGGGATCGCAGCCGGGGAGGCTTTGTCACGAATGATCGTTGATGATCGCGTTCTCCACATGGGCATGACGACCTGGCGAGCTCTACTCGACCGTGCGATCTCTCTCGGGCACACAGAGTTGTATCCCTCTGAAAGTGGTCAGGTAGGCCTTCGCACCCCTGGTCTTCGTTTCGGACCGATCCAGCGCATGCCGGACCTGGGCCCGCAGTACGTCATTCAGTCAATTTTCAGAAACCGCCTCGATTCCCGCCTTAAAACAGAAGAGCAAGTGAAGTCTGGGCGGGTAATTGTCCAGGGCACGACCAAGGTTGAACTGGTCGTGCTCCAGGAGACGATGACTCTCTGCCTTTTCTTGGGCCGCAAGCAAATTGGGGCTCTCGAACTGGATCTGGACACATTGACAGCGGGTTGCGTGAACGACGGCGCCTCTCAAACCGCGGCATCTCTCACATCAAAGCTGGCCGAGGCCTTTCCCGATGAGGATCACCTCTTGATCACTCGATCGGCCCAGGCCGCTTTTGACCAGGTGCTGAAGGTCTTGGGGATCGGAGGTGTGAAGTGAGCCGACGGATTAACCAAGCTGTAATTCAACATCTGATTGATATTGAACATCGGGATTTAAACGCCGGGTCTGTTACTCCGCGGCTGGTAGAAGCCGCAGGTGAGGCGATTGCTGACGTTCTTCTTGATCATGGGTACCAGCTCGAGAGCAGCTATCGGGACGGTCGCGATGTTGTCCATTGCTACATCAACCCGCGAACAGGCGAGATTCTTGATGATATTGGATTCACTCTCGACCTTATGGATGACGGAGTGGACGGGCCAAACCTGACAGTGCTGTTGCGTACCGACGTGGCTCACACAGCACCCACTTTCGGCTTCTCCGAGGCATTGAGAACAGCCAGATCCTGGTACCTGCCCATGTCGAATATGGCGACTGCTCGCGAACTGTTCTCTGTTGCCGGCGGCCTCAAAACCGAAGCCTGCTTTGTGTGGCTCGCTGCTGCCTAGAACTAGATCATTGCGGGATGGGTGGAGACGTATGAAGAAGAAATCAACCAGCAAGAAGCACAGGCCGTTCAACGCACTACGTGAAGCTAGAAACAAGCTCGGGCTATCCCAGCTTGAGCTGGCTATCGAATTTGACGTTGCCCGTACGACCATCATAACTGCAGAGAAAACATCTCCTCGGCCGTGGATGACTATTGCCTGCCTAGGCCTAGGTAGCCTTATGTTTGTTGATCAAGGGGTGAAAACGCTATCTGGTGAGCGCTTCAGTAGTCTGCGTGAGCGGTTGGGCCTTACCCCTGGTTCCCTCGGATCGAAGCTAGGCTTTGCCGAAAGTACGATCATGACCTGGGAGAGGACATCGCCGCCGGCCTGGGCCCATCCAGCGATGATAGGACTGACAGTTTTATCGCTGGTAGGCTAACCAAGCTCTAATTTCTGAGCGGTTCCTTTGAGTTGGCAAAGGCGGGCAGTGCGTTACCCTGTTCGCCTTCATTAAACTGATTACAGAGGAATAGTGCACGATGTGGTTCAAAAACGTTTTGGTCTATCGGCTGACCCAAGATCTGCCTCTTACCCTCGAGAGCCTTGAGCAAGCGCTGCGTACCAAGGTTGCCAAGCTACCTGAAAGCCAAGTCCTCCAAACTGTTGGCTTCCTTGCTCCTAACAGCAAGAACCCCGACGCTCCCCTTGCTCACGTTGTTGATGGTGTGTTTCTCGTGGCACTCCGGATGTATGAACGTATCCTCCCCCCAGCAGTAGTAGCTGATGCTGTCGCTGAGAAGGTGGAAGAAATCGAGCTCAGTCAGCTGCGAAAGGTCTACAAAAAGGAAAAGGATCAGATCAAGGACGAGATCACCCAGGCCTTCTTGCCGCGCGCCTTCATCAAAAAGGCAACAACCTACGCTGCCATCGATCTCAAACAGAACCTGATCTATGTGAACACCTCGAGCCCTAAATCGGCAGAGGCACTTCTCTCGACATTGCGAGAGGTGCTGGGCAGCCTGCCGGTACGTCCTGTAGCAGTCAAAATTGCACCAACGGCCACCTACACTTCCTGGATCAAGACCGAGAAGGCTGCTGATGATTTCTACGTCCTCAGCAACTGCCGTCTGAACGACATCAGTGAGGACGGCGGGGAAATCCAGGTCAAGAATCAGGACCTTACATCTGACGAGATCAAACAACTGCTCGATAGCGGTAAAATCGTCAGCCAGATCAATCTGGCTTACAAGGACTTGCTGAGCTTCACTGTGAACGACAAGCTTGCAATTCAGGGCCTCCGTTTTGAATCGCTCCTGCATGAGAAGGCAGTTCAGGATGGTGGTGATGATGCAGATTCCCAATTTGACGCATCTTTCCTGCTCATGATGAAAACCTTGAACGAAGCCGTTCCAGCGTTGCTTACCGCCCTGGGCGGCGAGGATATTCCCGCCGGCGTTTAACTGACTGAATAAGGCCCGCCGCATGCGGGCCTTATGGTGAAAGCATGAATGATGTCGACAGCTTTATTCTCACGGTCCTGAAGACCGATGCGCTACCGGACAGCTTCAGTCTGGAGCAAGTCCAAGCTCTTATAGGCTCAGCTTTGGAGCATTCCGCGGACAAACAGTCTGCTCTTGACGAAGAGCGCATTCGCAATCTTCGCTCAGCCCTTCATACAATCGAGGAAACCACCACAGATACTGTGGCTGGGCTTGCTGCGCGGCATGCAAGGCTGTTAGATGATGACTGATGCCTATCAGCCGATAGCCGCGACTCAAATCCAAGCATTGCAACCCTTACTGGCTGGCTTCACCAAAGGCCTCATTGATCTAGCTACCCGCATTGCCAGCGGTCTTGCTGAGGTAGGTCTACCTACGAGCTTTGATCTGCAGGGCGACTGGGTAAAGCTCACTTTACTGACTGATCAGGGGGGCATCACCTTTGCCCTCATGGAGCCTGAGGTGTGCGGGTTATCGAACGAGGCTTTACCGATGCGTGTAGGGGTTAGCTTGTCGTTCGGTATTCCGGACGGAAACGAACTGACCGATAAGCCGGACACGATGTTCTACTTGCCGGCTTCGTTCACCGTGGATCAGCTCTTGGCACTCGGCCGAGGTCAATTTTCACCACTGCAGTTCACAGAGCTGTTGAACATGTCGGTGCGCCATGCCATGTCATCTCCACGTGATAAGTTCCCTCGCTCAATCCTCCTGATGATCGCTGAGCGAACTTCTTTACGTGACACTGGGGTTCGGTATTTTGAGCTTTGGACCCAGTCCCGTGGGGGTGTAGACATTCAACAACTACGCCCTACCAACAACCCGCACATCGCTGCAGCTGAAGCACGCACGCTTGGCTTCCAGCCAACTATCTATCGTTGCCAGTCAGGATCGTTCATCAGCTTTACGGAGACTGATGCAGGGGTGTTTTTATGAGAAGGCCACTCAGCGCTGGGATCGGTCTGCTGATCACTTTGAGCCTTGTTCAGGTGCAAGCACTTGCAGCACCTGTAGAAACACTGCCCAAACCAATACGGACCTCGTTGAAAACCGATTCGATAGTCTGCTCGCATCCCGAATCCCTATTCCTCATATACGAGGCAAGCTCTATTGCAATGGCCGGCGGGGGTAGCGATGCATTCAAAGCCTATTTTGCGGCTGCTGGGAACGTGTTCGAAGCACGATCTGAGTGTCTGGTCCAATCCCAGAGCATCGAGGTGACAGTAGAGGGTTACACCACGATTAATAATCCACTAAAACCCGAGCCAGTGGTATACGGGCGCTTTGGAATTGAGGGTTCGGATAATAAGGTTTGGGCCACGATTGGAAACCTCCCGGCCTTTGAGAAGGATGCTTTACGCTCGGGGTTGGTGAAATCATCCGCCCAAATAGCGGATACCCCACGATGAAAGACGCCTTAGCTGCTGTGCTTGGCGGAATATTGAATGGTTTTGAACAGGAGAGCCATGAAGCATACCTGGGTCTGGCCGAAACAGATTTCTATGCAAAGCTCGCTCAGGATATCGAAGAACGAACGCCCGAACGTTTCTCGATGCACCTGAGTGTCGAGCATATGAGAGCTGTGGACGGCTTGCTCCTGGCGAAACTTGGGGGTAACTCGAGTGCAAAATTCCTGTTTAAGCATGGGGACTTTATTGAGTCACATGTAAGAAAGGCCATCGAGCGTGCTGAAGGTTTTTCTTGTGGGGCAGATAAAACCAGAACCGTTATGCGTACGTTGGCTCGGCATCTTGTTGACGGCATCGCCATTGATCACGATTACTCAGGTGAGCGTACATACCACCTGCCAACAACAGTGCTTACGAACCAGGTTGAGGTCTTAAGTTTTTTCAATGGGCTGCACCGTCTCTACTACGGTGATCCTGTCCCTTACCTTTCCCACCTGATGGCCTATCCACCCGCCAGCGCTATTTCATAATCAGGCGGTGACCGCGGCCGGCGAGCCTGGCCGCGTCAACCTCGTCATCGAATGGCGCAGTATTCCTTAAGGTCAGCGATACGTTCCTGTGAATACATGTCGCCCGACGGGAGCTTTCGAGTCTCAGTACGCTCAGTGGTTTGAGCTATACCCGGAATTCCGTCTCGGGCCTGTGTGATGGTGTAAACAAGGCGTACATCGTGACAAGGCTGAGGCTCACAACCCTTTTCTGAGGAGCAGATTTTTGCTGACTTCTCGACTAATGCATCAATCTGCCGGCACTCGATATTTGAGAACCCAGCCTTGCATTTGAATCCTTCAAGCTTGAGATCGTTGATCAGGCTCGCCATCGCCGGGCTTGGATCGGTTATCCAAGCGGATGTACATCCAGCTAACGATGCAACGGTCAATAGAAGCACGGCTGTTGTCGTTCTAGGCACTGCCCTTCTCCAGCTGGCGCTGATCTTGAATGCGTTGATAGATCTCATCTCGATGAACATCAACATCCTTCGGAGCAGTGATCCCCAAGCGGACCTGGGTACCAACGCAGCTCAGGACAGTAATCGTGATGTCATCACCAATCTTGATTGATTGACCGCTGTTTCGAGTAAGTACGAGCATGTTGCCTCCTGTATTGACTCCAAGACCATATCCCCTGCTCGGGTCCGACGCATCCGAAAAATGGTCCTCCGAATTCAGTGCTGGGATTCTCATGAATTCCGACGACCCCTTTTGGCGTGCAATCGAAATATCAGCCGTTATCCTCGGAGACTGACCTGTTCTCGAGACCAAGACTGTGCAGATTTCAATGAAGAAGATCGTTTTGACCGTTGCCGCCATGGCGATGGCAGCTGCTGCATACGCAGCTTTGCAGCGGCCAGACGATGTGCAAGCACTTGCTACTGCGCAGGTTGAGGATTCTGACACCGTAAGATTGGCGATCGGCAAGGCATTCATTGCTGATCCTAAGTCTTTTGATCTGCCTGCAGCGTCTACACGTTTGGGTAAAGCCCGGCTGGAAGGATATGCGGTCTGCACGCAATCTGCTGAAGCCACTGCGGCCCAATACATTGAGGTTTCTCAGATGCTTGACTCTGTCGCGAACAATGTTCAGGACTTTCAACGCGTCATTGATGGGGTTATGGAATCGAAATCCGGCATGTCTGACTGTGATTTCCGCGTAATCGTAGCTATGGCACAAGCCAACAAGGGTATTTGATCACCCATGCATTCTTCGTCCGCCTTTCCTTATCGTCTTGTCTACCTCCATGTCGGCAGATTGAAAGCGAAGTGCGTAAATTCAAAAGTAAAGTGAGCCAGCTCACTCTTCTTGCTTCAACCGCCGCAATGCATATATGCATCGCGGGGTGCACGGGTAACCCCTAATGGACCACAGCAATCCAAGCACACAGCAACTCCCTGGGATGGAAAATGTATCAGCTTCGGCTGGCCGCCCCGACAACTCTATCGCTGCCAAGCTGCGCAACATGCAGCATCGCAACATGCAACGCTCGGCCGGGCCAGATCTGCAGGGCGAACTATTCAACCCATATGAAATCCGACTTGATGATGCTGATCACAGTAATCTGGTATCGATCTACGATGCTCTGCCTCGGTTCAGTTGGGCTTCGAAGACTGTTCGTGACATGAGCCAGATGAGCACCCAGCTTGAGGGCAGCCTCAATGGTCAGCCCTTCCGTGTGGTCATGAAGGCTGTGAGCATGGAGATCCCAATTAAAATCAAAGGAAAGGCGACTGGCCAGACGGAGTGGGTTGGCTTGTACCCCAGCAGCCGCGAAGAGTGTGTTGAGGAGGCTCTTCGAAAGTTCAGCACACAGCCCGGGCGCTTCAATGAGGTGAAGTGCTCTGTTAGCTTCAGCCTTTACGACCTCCGGCAGGAACTCAAGTCTGTAGGCCATACCTACACCTACGATGAACTGCGCCAGGCGCTGGACATCCTGGCAAAATCAAGCTTGACGATACAAACCCGGTCCTCCGATGGAGACGTGATAGACATTACCTCCAACTATCTCCCATTTCTCTACTTGCGAAGCAAGAACAAGAAGAGCAAAAACTACATCGATGTGAAGGATATTTCCGATCAGGAGAAGGGTGACGCCACTCTGTGTATGGCCGTATTACACCCCCTGATCTCACGTGGCATCGAACGGGGCGATTACCGCCTGTACCACTACTCAACCTCGATGAAACTCACGAACAGTCTTGCTAAGACTTTAAACCGGGAGCTTTCAATGCGCTGGCGGAATGCTTCCCCTACCCACCCCTATCGCTTCCACCTTGTTGAGTTTTTGAGTAATACAGCGAGGGGCTTGTCCAAACGCATGCCTGAGGATTATCGGGCGGTGAACATAGCCTTGGCCGAGCTTGTGCAGGAAGGGGTGCTCTCCGAGTTTAAGTCGACACCGATCAAGAAGCCTAAGGGCAAAGGTGCAATCGACTACGTCTACGAAATCCTACCAACTAAAAAGTTTGTCGGGATGATGATCGATGGCCATCGTCGAGAAAACAACCGCCAGCTTGCCCTCACAGCGTAATCAACCGGCATACAGCATTAAGCCCGCATCATGCGGGCTTTTTTGCACTTGCTGAAAACTTCCCCTACACATCTCGGATTTGGGAAATTATGACTTTCAAGCTTTGGTAGCGGCCGTGAGGGTTGCGTCTATTACGCAGCCCGGGCACTGGTTGGGAGAAGTGCGTGTATTTGGCTGTCCAACCAAAGATGCCTTCATCGTCTCAAATTCAGAAGGTGAGAGGTTTCGATAGCCATTGCGCCAAGGGTCGTTCGGAGAATCCAAAAATCTAATACTGCCCTCGTTGCCTGCTGCTCTGACTGACTGTTCAAGCCTTTCATCGATGCTCTGTTTTTCGATCATGGTTTGATTTCCTGGGTCAGAGTTTGACTAATCATAATTGAACCCCTAAGCATCGCTCAATGGATTCAGGAGAACCTTCGTTACAGACCAATTGTAACCGAAGGCTTAGGTGCCATCCTGTTGCGCTCATTAATCCTAAGCCCGCTGCGACAGGTTTGAATAGGCAGCTATAGTTGTATTTCTCTCAAACCAACCTGTTCTGAAACATGTTCCAGGTGCAGGCAAATCAGAAGTCAGGAATGGTGCACGATTGCCGAGCCTAATCTTCTCTCGATACCAAATTACACTCGGTTTCCTTGCCTCCAATCCGAGGACTCTGCGTCTTCATGGCAAGACCTCGCTGTCGAATCACGTTCAAACCTTATTCAAAATCGACATCTGGCCGATCCGCCATCGATCGATTACTGTCATTTGAACAGTCAGGATTGCTCCACGATTCACCAGCGACGATAGCAAGGATTGATGCACGATTCGAAAATTCCAAATCGGTGTGTTCCAGGCAGACTTGCATTTTGCCCGTTCGCGCCCTTTTCTGAATTGACTTCAATGTTAACTGTGTTCTCGGTACCGCTTAGCAAGGATTGCTTCACGATTCCTTGATGTCGAAAGGAATGAACTGTTCTCTGACATTCGTCTCTAATTTTGACCAAGTGAAAATATTTTGTTCTTTTCACCGCTATACAGTAGTAAGCATTGGTTCACGATAGTAGTCAGGATTGGTGCATTCACCCTTTGTATCTCTAGTTATCCACAGAAATTCGCTCTAAATAGCAGCTTTCCTTAGCGAGGATTGGCTCACGATCAAGCTAAGGCTAGTGAGGTTTAGTTCACGATCAGTTCTTATACAGTAAGGATTGGTCCATGATTCCGGCTTCCTTTTTGTCTCTTAATCAGGATTGATGCACGGTTGGAGTCAGGTTTGGTCCACGTTGATACGCTGCAAGGCCCGCGGTTATTGGGTTCCTGAGTTCCTTCCTTCTTTTGTCCTTTTCCTATTTATTCCTTTGATTTACCCGCTTCTGGCACGCGCCCTTACGTAGCTTAATACCCTCACATTCACTGCGAGGATTTCACTATGGAAGGACTAACCGCCTACGGTCGTTTTGCCGTCATTTGCTTTACGGTCGGGTCACTCGTTGGGAGCTTGGTCATCGGGTATCTGATGCTTACTCCTTCGCCACTACCAGTAGGCCCAACGGTTATCTCTTTCGCTGGCGCTGTATCACCAGCCTGCATCATCGCGTTAGTGATTGCTCGCTCGGTGCGTTCGATGTCATGGCTTCTGGCTCCAACCTTGTTGATTGGAGGGCTTGCAGTCCCTTTGGATTTTGCCTTCGCTTGCTTGCTCGGTTTCTTGAGCGAACGCGGTCTGCAGATGACGATAGCTGGTTTGCTCATGATTTCCATGGTCGCACTAGCAGTCGCTCTAGAGCGGACTTTGATACGAAGCTTGACTAACAAAGCACTCGGGATGCCGGTACAGCCTGGGCATGAAGAGATCTCTGGAGCCGCACGCTAATGAACGCAAAAGCAAGTCCAATTGGCGGCACCCAATCACTGCTCGTACGATCCCAGAAATGGCTCATGTCCAACCCTGAGTTGCTCGATGTGAAGCAAGCCTTATCAGCGATAGTTGCCAAGGTTTCCAAAGGTGCTATCGCCAACGACGATGATTCTCGGGATACCTACGACGCTCTGACTGAGCATTTTGTCGACGGCGGTGGCGACTTATCAGACCTCCCCTCCTACCCTGAAATTCCGATCAGTGACGGCTTGGAAACTAAGCTGGCAACTGTTGGTTCAGCAGGGCTTGATTATGGGAACTTGTACCCCGATCAGGTAACGGTCGCACCGCTGAGCCAGGAGGAAAAGCGAAGCAGGCTGCAAGAGCTCAGATCCACATTGGTTCGCCCAGGAGGTTTCAGATGAGCCCGTTGGAGCAAGCAAAAGAATGGCTCTCGAATGAAAAGCCAAACACTGAAGAAATTCAGCAATCTGTCGACAATCTATGCCACCAAGTGGCGAGGCCACCAAGCGGTTTATCTGTCGAACAGATCATGGCTGCTATTTCTCATCTGATGATGTCGATTGGAAAAGATCCAGCAGAATTGGTTCTCCCAGATCCCCCGCCCAAGGCTTGCCTTGACCTTAGCCCCCTGGGCGGCAACTCCGAGCATTTTGAACCAGAGCTGGACATCGTCGAGCGCCGTAGACGCTTCGAACAGTTGAAAGAGGACCTAAGGTCGCCGTTCTAAGATTCCGCTCGCTTCCGGCCCTTCAGCGACTCCACAGGAAGGCAAGGGGCCGATGACGCCTCGACAAAGAGATCAGCGTCGAAGAATTTTATGGCTTCCCTAAGCTCTGGCTCTTTCAGCAATTGAGCCAAGGCAGGATTGGTGCTCGATATCTGTTCCCATGCCTCACGCTTGTATTTCTCAGCTAGGCCGCTGAGCTTCACATACCTCTCACCCTTTGGCACAACTGGCATTGAATAGGTATTCATCCAGGTTGTAGCGGACTCATCTGCCATGGTTCACCAGTGGTTGTATAGATCAAACCACTGTGCCGGTATTCCCCCTCTCAGCAAGTCATAACGCCCTTCCCGAATTCTGATGAGGTGTTTTGGATTGTCATGTGTGCCGCGGCAGTTAGAATCTGCTCAATCATGGGCCAGAACTGACCATTGTCATGGCAAGAGCACTCATCCTCACTGACGTCGCGTCCGAGGCGTTTCACACTCAGCAGATCCTAAGCGACTTCTTCGATAGGGTTCGTGCGTGCAATACCGTTGCCGGAGCACTTGAGGAAATAGCTGAATCAAAGCCTGACCTGGTGATTGTCTTTGGGCTTGAGGGTTTCAGGTCCCAGCCATTCAAGGCTTTGGCTCAGGTAATAACCGACACCACCCCCGCAATGCTCATGTGTGTTGGTCCTCAGGTTGTCGGCAATGGAGAACCCGAACGGTCAATGATTGTTATCCCTCCGCTCAACCAGACCAATGTCGTAAAAGCAATACACGAACTCGGCCTGGCCGGCATCGTGAACCAATCCTCACTCAACAAATATTGCCTCCCGGCCAATTAGGGATGACCATGCTCAAGTCTTTGTTCAGCCTCACAGCTCTTTGCCTCGCCATCGCGGGCTGTGCTAGCAAGCCCGAGTTCCAGCAGAAAACGTACCAGTACGACTCCAAAGAGCACTCTGGGACCGTAGCTGTTACCGAAACCACCAATGTTCCTGATGAACAGTGCACAGAGCGCTGGCGGGATGAGCGGACTTACCAACCCAATGGTGTTCAACAGATCACCGGTTTTCGGATTGAAATTCAAATCCTTGACCACAGCCCTGACACCTACGGAAACCTGATCAAGGTTGAACTCCCATCAAACCACGGCCGTGATGTCCTGGTGCGCGACTTTCAGAAAGACAAGACTCTCATGGTCGGCGTCGACAAAAATGGCATGGTCAAACAGGGCGATTTGTTCTACTTCCCTGAAGGTTACTTTGTCCGTGCTGCACAGCCTCAGTTCAAAGACGAAAACTTGAGTTTCTGCCTAGGTGTCGATCGGACTTACGTCCCATCTGCAGAGTTGAATACACCTAACCCGCTGATCCACATGGACCGTTTGAACGTCCGATTCAACGGCAAACCTGGTGAAGAGAAGACCTTCAACTTCGGTTCGGTTCAACCGATCAGCGTTAATGTCCGGGCCGCACCACTGTGACTACGAAAACGGTTCTGGTTTTTGCCCCTAATGTCGGTGTGGCCTGTTCGATTGACGGACTGACTTCGATCGAGCTGGCGCAATACGCCATGGGGTACTACGAAAGTATGTTCGAGACATGCCGTGTCTCGTACCCGGATGGGAAGGATGCTTTCCTGATCGACGTTCTTTGCAACGGTTACACCGAATGCCATCAGGTTACAGCTTGGGCGGGTGTTCCTGAGGTCATTGAGTTCGATTTCGACAAATACCCTGCAACCCCAAAAGCGAAGCTTGATCACGCCACCTTTGGTGACGTACCAGCTCTCAAACTCATCATGAGCAAGTTTGCCAATATCCTGTGAGGACTTACCAATGCGTTGGATTGGTTTCATGTTGTGCCTGGTCCCTTTGGTAACCCACGCAGCAACCGCGGAACTGCAGGTCTCTGTGGTTGCAGGTGCTGAAGAGCCACAGGCTTACCACTACGCTCTGGATGGCAACAAATACGAGCTCGACATTCGTGAGAGCCATCGTTACCAGGCAGCATTCAAGGATGGTGCAACCAAGCGGGACGTTTGCCGGGAAGCCCAGTACAAAACTGGTCTGCTGCTCTCTTTGCGCTCCTTGCCCAAAGCAGCTGATGGCTCGCAGCCTGTCGAGGTCATCGGTCAGGTCTCAACCCTTGATAGTCTGGTCGACGGCAAGCGTTTTTCCTGCGGTCAAAATCAAGAGGTGAACATGAGTAATAAAGCGTTCTCCGATACCGTCCAGGTTGAGCCCAACCGTACAAAGGTCGTTGTGATCGATGGTAAATACGTGGTGATGTTGAAGGTGCTTTAGCACTTTTGAATGTGCTTCGGCATGTATTACGAGGGTTAACGTTTTTAGATCGGTGTGTCCTTGGAGGTCCCCTTGTTAAGACTTTTGATACTCGTATGTGTGTGCGCTGCTATTGCTGTAGCCCTTACGTCCGGATTATGGGGAGGCAAAGGTTGGTTCGTTTGATATTTATGGCTCATTCGTACAACAGGATCCTACTCACCGCCCCCCGGAAAGTGATGTAGACCTTTTCGGCTTTTTAGAGGGTTTCAGAATGTGGCACTACTCGCGTGTTGACTATCTGGGCCCTCATGCCATTTGCATTTTCTGCAACCGGCTTCTGCGGAGCCGCAAAGGAATCGTTATTTCCAACGGGTCTGAAGAGGCCTTTGCCGGCCCTAATTGCGCGAAAACAATGCTAGGCCCTCCAGAAGAACGCCTTCTGGACGTTACTCGCCTTGCGCTGCTCGTAGTCTCCGACGATGACCCAACTTTGCCTCCCGCCCCCTCGACTCTTCCAAGCTTGAAATCAGTTCCGCAGCTTGGGTCTGTACCCAAGACTCAGGTTCAGGTCCGCTCTCCACTTCCACCTCTCGACAAGATCGTTCAGTACCTCAGGCTGAGGTGCGAATTCATGTCCGAATTTGCGCACCATCGCTCTCAAATATTGACTCAGGCTTTTGATGCCTATACCCGAACGGGGCAACTTGATGAAGCTGACCGCAAGAGAGTTGCAGGGACGATTCGGAATGCGGGTGAGCAGAATACGGTTTTCAGTGAGGCTAATGTGATGCGTTGCATTGGAGTCAATCACTGGCTTCGTGAGGCTCTGGAGAACACGCACGCCGATCGACGCGAATTTCTGACTGCGATGCTCAATAAACTCCATAGTCAGTGGCATCTCACTGAAGCTCAACTCTCAGCGGTTAACCGCTGGGGTGAGTGGCTACGTAAGAAGGTCCATTCATTCCCCCATCTCGACACCCAGGTATTCAATGGTGTTGTGGTACCCGAATTTATGAAATCAAAAGGGCAAAGGAAAATAAAACCCTAACCCGGCTCCGTACTTAAACTTTGAACTGGATTTAAAGATAAATACGGACGCTGAGGGTTCTGGCACGCAGTTATGGGGTCAACAATTTGCCCATCCCAACATAACGAGATCCTCCCGTGACGAACCTTTCTCTTGCGACCACCAATGTCCCCCACACCCAAATTGATCCAGCGCTCTCTGGTCAGCGAGTGGCCTGTAATCTAATCCGACGCAATCCAAAGAATGACCCCCGTAAGGGTCGCAATAAGGCCCGCTATGCACAGATGAAAGAAAGCATCCGGGCTGAAGGTGTCATTCAACCCATCTTGTTGCGCCCTGTCCTCAATGCTGACTATCCATACGAAGTCGTCTATGGGAACACCCGTTTCGATATCAGCGTCGATCTGGACATATCGGATATCCCCGCGATTATTCGTGAAATGACCGATGTTGAGGCGCGCCGCGCAGCCACCATCGAGAACATCCAGCGCGCCGATCTGACTCCCATTGAGGAGTCGTATGCAGCCGTTACTGAGCTTGCTGATCAGAACAACGATCACGAAGAGGCATGCCGAACACTCGGTTGGTCGCGCTCCAAGCTCGACGCTCGCATCCTTCTGTCCAAATGCTGCGACGATGTTGCTGAAGCCCTTGTGCAAGGGGATATCAAGCTCGGCCATGCCGAACTGCTTGCACCAATGATTCACGATGACCAGCGACTAATCTGTGCCCGTATTGTTGAGCGCAAGATGACAGTTGCCGCGACCCGCGAGCGACTGATCCAACTTTCCGGGGTTATCGCTAATGCCCCCTTCGATACAACTGCCTGCCAAGGCTGCGAACATAACAGCTCGCAATTCGGTGATCTGTTCGGCACCTCGCTTGGTGAAGCTAAGTGCCAGAATCGCACCTGCTGGGAGGAGAAAACGTCCTCGCTCATTAAGGTCAAGCTCATTGAGGCCGAGCAAGAGTACGGAATCGTCCATACCGACCTGACCCTTCCTGACAATGGCTATGTGCTTTTGGAAGACAAAGGCCCGAATGGCGTCGGCATCAATCAATTCACTGCTTGCACAGCCTGCAAGAGCTACGGCGCTGTGGTGAGCACCAAGCCGGGGAACGAAGGGCACATCATCGGTGGTCACTGTTTCAATACGTCTTGCCATAACGAGCATAAAACTGCCTATAAAGCCTTGATCGCTAGCGCCACTGCTGAACCCGCAGCGAATCAAAGCGACAACGCACAATCGCTTAGCCCGACTGGAAAAGCTCCGGCTGCTACCGGCCCAAAGTCGGCAACTAAGCCCGGTGCTAACTCCCCTGCCAAGCCGCAGGAGGTCAAAAAGGCGATCAAGCGCGAGGCATTCACTCTGTTTTCGCAAATGGGCAGTCAGGCTATTCAAGCGAATCCATCCTACTCGTTGGCGATTGCCATCGTTTCGATGTACCTCGACATGCGTTCCGATCTGCCAAGCGAACTGCTTACCCGCTTGCAGAAGGCCCTTGGCTTACCGAATGGTCTGTTCGGGCATGACCGGGCATCTACCGAGGCTGCACTGGCACAGAAACCCGCAGAGGAGCTTCAGGGATATCTGAGCCAACTGGCCGCTTGTACTGTTTTCCGCCGCGACGGCAGCGACCAATTCCAGAAATCGATTCCTGGTGCTCAATCCATTGCATTCATCAAGGCAGCGGGTATGGATCCGGTCGATCATTTTCAGATGACCGAAAGCTACCTCAAGTCCCTGACTAAAGCCGGTGTGGTCGCTGACTGTAAAGCCAGCGGTTTTGAAGCGAAGTATGACGAAGTCAAAGGGGCGAAAGAGTTCGCAAAACTTGTGATGGGCAAGAGCGATGAAATTATCAAGGCCGTCCTAGCATTTGAGGAATTCAGCTGGAAAGGCTATCTGCCAGAGACGATGAAAATCTCTGCTTACGATGGTTCTGGCACAGTCTAACCACCCCCACACTGGCTCCAACTTAACGAGGAACACAAACGATGAACACTTTTCTCCAGTCAGTAGGTGCGGTACTCACCACCGGCCTGAAATCAACCGTCGAGCTGCATGGCTTAGGTGATGGAAAGATAAAGCTGTTGTACACCCCGGACATTGGCCCAACCCCTGAAAAATCCTCCGAGGCAGTCGTTCAGCTTCGTTCCGCAATTGCAAAGCCAATGGTAGTGAGTGGCACGCCAGAGGAAATCGAGGAAGCGTTCGCAGAGTTGATCGCATCCAAGGCGGCTGTAGTGCGTCGTGGTTTGAGCGCTCTGGATGAAATCGAGCGCCTTGCCACTAAGGCGGTTGATGAAGCCAAGTCGAAGCCTGCGGCAAAAGCTGCCTCCACTGCACCTGCTGTGGGCGAAAGCGAAGACCGTGACGATGAAGCCGACAGCGATGCAGACAGCGAAGCCTCAGGCCATCGCGCCCCCGTGGCAACTGAAGTTACTGGCAACAGTGCAACGAACTTTTAAGGGGGATTTATGGCCGTTTCAATTCTCACTCTGAGCCGTTTGTTTCGCTTTGCCGGTCGCGATCTTCCTGATCCTGATCCGAGCATGGAGCCGATGGATGTGCTCAAGCACTATGCCCGTCAATTTCCTCGCCTGAATGGCGGCAAGTTGATCGACCCTATCAACGAAGGAGATTCTCAAGTTTATGAGTTCCGTCAAGGCAACTTCGGCGACCGCGGCTAGCCCGATAGAACAACTCAGGGCATGGGCGGGCGGTGCAGCCGCCCCCACTCCCGAACCCACCATCAACGATTGCTGCCTTGAGCGCAGCCAGCAGGTCAGACTGTGGAATCTCATGCACAAACCAAGCAAACCTGGAGTCCTCTCCAGTTCCCTAGCGCCCCGCTAACCGCGCTGACCATCCCGCATGTTAGTGCAGCAGTGCAACACAGTGTTGCTGCCTTGTTCATGCGCGAGCACGGCTATTTGGTAGATCATAAAGGTCACAGCGCTTTCTGCTTGGAGGCCCTTCAGGGAGGATTGCTTCACGAATCTGACCTAAGCCCTCTCAACTGCTACCCGAATGGGTACGGCCTGCATCTGGTGACTGGCAAGGTTGTGCGTAGCATTGAGTCGCGGGTCGAGTTCACACGCGAGGCTGCGGTTCCTGATGCCGAGCGAATTGCTTACGGTCTGGCCCGTAAGGACATCGACATCACATACGCTTCCGGGATTGCGCTGTCGGTAGCTGAGGCAGGATTGCTGCACGATTCTGTTCTCGCCCCCATCCTCACTCAGGGGGCCGATTGCGGCTATGACCTTGTCAACGCAACTAAGACAGCCCTTGACGCCTTGTGGCCTCAAGCTCAGCGCGAATGCCGAAATGTCGAAGGCGGCACGGTCTACACCGATCAGCCTTTTTACAGCCACATCCACGGTAACGACTTCTATCTAGAAGCCTGCGAGCGCAACTGCTTCTACCTCGATTGGCCAGAGTTGACCCAAGAGAATCTTGAGATGCATATCCTGCTGACCAAGACGCTCGACGCGATGAATACCTACTTGATCCCGTTTCACACGCCATTCACAGCTTTCAGTTGCTGGGGCCAGTACACGGGCGGGGTTTCTGAGAGCTACGAAGCAATCAAGGATGACGTTACGGGCAAGAGCCATGCTGAAATTGTAGAGGTTTTGAAGGCGCACGATGACCTCGACGAGCTTGGCTGGCTGGGGATGGAGATGGATGCCGACGAAATGGATGATGCATCTGTTGAGCGCGCCGCTTCACTGCTGTGGCAGATGGATGACGTCGAGCGCAATTTCAAATATCAGCTTACCTATGGCCAAGATGTTACCAACGAAAACCGTAAAGCCGAATTGGGTGAATTGCTTTCCCAGGCTCGGGAAATTAGCCGCCGGAACTCAAGGGAATCTGGTCTTGCGCAAGTTCTGTCTGACGCGCTCAGCTCTTGCATTAGCCGGGTTGACGGACACCAACCCGTTGACGCCCTAATTGCTCAGGCTTACGGCGACAGCGAGGAGCTTGGGGGATACGAGAACAGCCCAAACCGATTCTTCGATTGCATTTGGGTGCTCGCAGATGAACGCCATAAGGCGCTTCACGTTGAAGCTGTTGAGGGCTTCAACGCCGATCTAGAGGAGTGCGCCGATGTGACGGTGAAGCTCCCGCTAAACACCGGGGTGCTGGTGGCACAGGTCACAGTCCCGATAATGGAGAGAACTAGCCAATGCCTTGAACTGCTAAGGCGCATCCAGCTCTCTCTTGAGGTTCCTGCAAATGCTCAACAATGATGTCACGGCCCGCGCCCTCATTGCGTTTCACCACACCAAGACCAATCGTCTCGATTTCACTTCCCATGAGGTCATTAACTCACCAGTAGAAGGTGGGTTCACTCTCGGAGCTGGTCGGGCGTTCTCAGAAGAAGACAAGGAAACGCTGGTTGATCTTCTTTTGAATATTGACGCTGGCATCGAATTTATCGACACCCGGATTCTGATCAAGTCGCGTAGCTTGCTGGCTTGGTACAACCCGCCTCAGGTCATTGACGTTCTGTTCAGGGACTCTGTTCACAAAGCTCCGATCCCGGGCCTGATATTTATCGCTTCCCAAGGAAAGCTCCGCTGCTTCGCCTTCAAGGGTAAAGGGCGACCTACCCCTGACACTAAACTGTTCTTGGCCCCAATGGGCAATATGTATAGCTCGGGGTCCTTCTGCTCGGGCAACTGCGATGTTCCAAAGGACAACACCATCGCGAGCATCCCCGGCTGGGAGCGATTCGTGCTGCAATGCGTGAATACGCACATGGGTATCAAGGTGCTCAAGACTCCGACGAATTACGAGGAGGTTATTGCCTTCTATAAAATGCTGAGCGACACCAGCGCCAAAAACTTTCCGGCAGCTCAACTGCTTCCGATGCTTGCCAAGGGGGTTCAACTCACTCTGAAGGATGCAGTGGTTACAGGGGGTGAAGAATGACTGCTACCGTTCAGGCCTTGCCAGTGGCGACACGTTACAAGACCCCCAACGAATGGACTTCTAGAGCAATTCGTATCGTCGTACTTGGAGCTGGGGGCAACGGAAGCGAGGTCGTAGACTGCCTGTCGTCGTTGCACTGCGCCCTGCGCAGCCTTGGTCATTCACATGGGCTGCATGTCACCGTCATCGATGATGCAATCGTGCGCGAATCCAACCTAGTCCGGCAGCGGTTTTGGCCTTGTGATTTGGGCGCATACAAGAGTGTGGCCCTAGCCAACCGTTACAACCTGAACCTTGGACTTGATTGGGTGGGCCTACCGTACCGGTTTCCTTGTGAGGAAACTCGATTTGCGATCGCCAAGGCCGACCTGCTGATTTCATGTGTTGATGTGAACTCGGCCCGGTTAGCAATCGGGAATAGTGAGGGTGACTTCAAGCACAACGCAATGTGGCTCGACATGGGCAACGGACATCGTCACGGTCAGGTTGTTTTTGGTGGGCTGCGGGCCAAAGACCGTAAGAAGTTTCCATGTGTACTGGATCACTACCCCGAAATTGCTGACATGGCTGACAACCATACGAAGTCGTGCTCTGCTGCTGAATCGATTGCAGCCCAAGACTGTCTAGTTAATCGAACGGTTGCCACGGCGGCGATGAACGTCGTGTGGGAGTTGATACGTACTGGCTCTACAAATCGAAATTGGATCACCGTCAGTTTGGAAACGGGCGAGCAGCAAACCTACCCTTTCCCGCCTCAGAACAGCGATAGCTGATTCGCCTCGAAATAAATCCGCTCCATACACTGGGGCGGCAGACCGGAATGCCCTGACGCCTTAGCCCGGGCAATCATTCCTTCCCTGAGATTTGCTGCGAATGCTGCGGCACACGATGTACAAATCGTGAAATCCTGAAGCACGGGCAGATCATCAACTTCCACAGTGTAGATGACCTCACTCCCAGCTACAGACAGATCACAAAGAGTTAGCCTTGCAATCAAAGCTGGTTCAGGTCGGGCCATAGCAAGGTGAACGTGCTTGTGCATCACCAGCATCACCAAGGTGTCCCCTTGGCGAATAGCTTGTTGCAAGGTAGTCGTTGGGCCCACGGATCGATCACGTTTGGAGGTGTGATACGAGTATAACGCTGGCGCTGAATGAGTCATCTGAAAGCAAACCTTCTGAATCCTGGCTCAGTTAGCTAAATATCCCAATATAGGGCAGTTGCCTTCCACTATTAGGCTATAGGGGAGACAAAATGCCGTTAGCAATCCATTTCTACGATGCAATCACAGCGGGTAAATCACCCGCTGAAGGTCAAATCGTGCGCTATGACTCGCTCATGTGCGAGGAGTCTCTAATGCCTCAGGTTATGGAGATGATGGTCGGTTTGCGCAGTGATGTGCATGTTGATCTGGAGGCTGCTGCTAACTCTGAACTCGGTTCAATGGATCTGCTGAGCGGCCATTCGGAATTGGAGTGTGCGAGAACAGTCCATCGTCATTTCACGCGACCAAACTGTTTGCATATCGGCTTAGGTAATACTACGCGGGTTGATCCGTTTCTAAGGTCAACTTTTTACCGCAATCTTCTGCCTTTCCCCTGCATTGGGCTACCGGGACACAGCTACTACCTGGATCTAGAAACCATGCTCCGGGCCATTAATATCTTAAGGCCGGATGAGTACCCTTGGGCGGACAGCCCTGACCCAACCAACACCCAATCCTTCCATCATTTCCTCATGTGGGATGCGAATGTAAGCGGCGAGAATCGCGCGGTGAGGTTGAGAGATCTACTGGCGGACACGCACGCCAGCTGTCCCAAGCTTGTTGGCCATGCTCTCAAGCACTCATCTCTACAGAGCATCAAATCTGCCTTGGGCTTAGAGCAGGGTGAGGTCTGCGATCTCGAAAGCGCCACACCCATGTACCTGGTCCACCAAAGTCTGCAGGCACCGAAAGGCTTCATCCTTGGACTGCCAGTTGGTGTCGATATCACATACCCCGATATTTTGTATGTGGCGGATCTTGAGTCCGATCTTAGCCAACTATGCAATCCAGCAATCACTTCATACCAAAGCTTTGTCCGAAACCCTTCATCAAATCCAAATGGGCCGCTTGTGCGGATTTCCCTCAGCCGCTTTCCTTTCTGCGCACCGCTTTCGGCCATACGACCGGCCGATGCAGCTCGGCTTTCCATCGATATCGGACTGGTGAAGCGAAGGATCGCCCAGCTCAGGTCTGCGACGCTCTTACCGTCCAGGTTAAAGGAAACACCTGTACTCCAGTTGTCGTCTCAACCTTCTGACGTGTACCACCGCATGTGGGCAGGAGATTTTTCACCTAAAGACCAGGTACTGATGCAAGAGCTCCATCAAGCGCCTATGGGGGAATGGCTAAATCTAGCTGTTGGCGCGAGCGACGGTAGGTTCCATGAATTAGTAGTCCGTCTGCTGGGCAGGATAGCCCCGGAAATATTAACAAGCGGCCAAAGAAGCGAGGTTGATGCATTCACTCAATTGCGGTTCGCCAAAAATTCGCCCCCCCCACTTTGGGTAGCAGAGCTCTTGAAACAGGCACAAGATGGCAATGAAGCATCATCAGCGGCAGTCGGCCTTATGCAGCTGCACAAACGCATTACCCGCAATATCGGATAAGTCATGGAATCATCGACCTCACCCAGCTACGACCCATATGCTTTTTTACCCTTTGTTGCCTATCGCTCTCTTGATAGGCCCGAGGGAGAGTTTTGCTACTCATTGATGCACTTCGTCGAATCTGAGAAATTCCGGGGTGTCGATGAGTCCTATCGTCAGTTCCTGCTGAAGCAAGATGATCGTGATGACTTCCTGCTGGAGACAGGTGCCATTGACCAGGGTGGTGTACGGCAGGATTGGGTTCAGGTTCGGTTTGCTCTGATAAGAGCAGGAATGTGGATGCAGTTGGTTCAGCACCAAGACCACCTGCGTGAGTCATTGCTTCAGGCAGGATGCGAAACAGGTGTTCCATTGATTGACCAGGTTGCCGCGGACATCTACGAGCGGTTGATGAAAGCTCATGAGCCAGGAAATGAGTTGCGGCGGGTTGTACTGGCGGGCGACGTAGGCGTGATCGATGCAGAGATATTCAAAACCTTTGACCATCTGTTTCAGAACCGAATGCCCGATGAAATCTACGTTTCAGATGAACCGGGGGTAGCTGAAATGGTGCACAAATATGCACTTGCCAGGTACATCCCCCTTCGAGTGTTCACTTCAGCAGATCAAGACTGTGCTGATCAGATGCTCGCTAAGGGAACCCATGTCTTCACAATCAGTGTAGAGGCTGAGTCGGATTCTTCCCTGGCAAACCGTTTGCTACAACTCGCTGCGGAGCAGGGGAAGGTCTTTCATCGCTTCCCTTGGGTCAGTTAAGTCGTGAAGGCCCAAGCGCTGATCATTGCAATGCTTTCGCTATGTGGCTGCGCTGCAGACCCTGCCTGGGTTGTAGCGCCTCCAAAAGCCATCTGTTTTGAGCACGCGGACAAAAAGTGCATCGGTGACATGATCGCTAAAAGCGTTGAGACCGAACATCCTGGTTCAGTTCGGGACTCAGCCATCCGCAGCACTACGGCATTAACTCTAGGCGCTGGTATTCCAACCCCCCAGCTTTTGATAGACCTGAAGACGCAGTCTGAAACCTTCATGTGCCTGAGGCCCGATAGCGACTTTGTTAGTGCTGGGCAAGCGATCAACGCGGCTAGAGAGAAGCGCTTTGATTCAGCACTCGATGAGGCACTGAGTGTGAAGGATCCGGAAGCGCAGGTATTAGCCCTTCGCCACATTGCTGCGCTGGCATCTCGATCAAGCGATGTTAAGGCGATTGGACGGTCCCTCAACACCTTAAACTCGGTAGACCAGCCAGCGTATATGGACGCGCTTCAGCAACGCTTACTCACTCTTCTGGCAACAGGCGACATCGAGCGGGCAAATACCCTGAGAGACGTGTTGCTAGATTTTTACGCGAAGCGACCGGGCAGCACGATGGAGCTCGCTCAGATAGCGATTAGCTACGCGACTACCGGACATATCGAAGACGCAAACGTATTCCTGAAACGGGCGGCAGGCCTAGTCAAAGAACTGAACAGCAAAGACATTGGTGTGCTGTTCCGGCTGGTTATCAAAGCAGCCCAAGGTGTCTACCCTCCTCCACAGGACTTTTACGAGTTTTCTAGTGACGCCATGAGGCTTCAAGCTTACGTTCAGCTGGCGATCCTTTTTGACCGTTCAGGGCAAACTGGGTACGCCCACCGGGTAGCCAGTGACATGGCAAGGTTTGCACAGAAGTCATCATTTAGAGTCGACGGACGTGATGCTACCAACGCATTCAGCAAGGTTCTGATCGAAGCAATGTAATGTTATCCACAATTTCCAGGGACAAATGTGTGCATAACCCTCCGCAACTCATACGGTAACAACCCTCAAAGGATGTGGTTAATAATTGATCAGCACGACTGATTCTGGCACATTCTTTTGGCAGTAATTATGGGCAATACCTCAAAGGGATTAGCCCATGAAATTCTCCATCAAGTGTTCCGATCTAGCTCACTACCTCAAAACCGTTGCACGTGTACCCCAGCGCAAAGCCACTGACGTCTACGGTCACTTTTTGATACAGGTAGATGCCTCAGGTTTGGTGCTGTCTGCTCATAACGGCCAGAAGCAAATGAGCCTAACCATCCCAGCCGATCTGTTCACCCTGCAGGGCGATGGGTTTGCTGTCTGCGTCCCGGCAGTCAAGTTCGACCAAGTGGTTTCAGCTCTGGCAAAAGATGCGATGGTTTCCATCCAGTTTGCCGAGCCTAAGCTCGTGATTTCAGCTGCGCGATCGCGCTTCACTCTCGCCACAATTCCTGCCGATCACTTTCCCGTCATGGAGTTCACTGCCGACCAGAGCAAGGGTGAGCTGAACATCGCTGGTAGTACCCTCAGTACCGCAGTTCATCAAGTGGGCTTCTGTGCTGCCCGTAATGACGTTCGGGTGATGCTCAACGGCATTCTGTTCGATTTCCAACAGGGGCTCATGACCCTCGCTGCCGCTGATGGACTTCGCCTGGGTGTCACTGAAGTACCTGTGACTGGTGAACCGATGCAAAACTTCATCCTGCCGAGCAGCTGCATTGAGGATGTTTGCCAATTCGTTGGCACCGGAAGTGTTCGGGTTTCAACCTCTGGCAGCATGGCGCGCTTCACTCGAGAGGGTGGCGTACTACACACGAAGCTAGTTGAAGGAAAATTCCCTGACTACCGCAAGCTGTTAGCAGCTGCTGAGCAAGGCGACGTCGCCCGCATTGTCCGCGACGAATTTGCTGGTGCTATGGCCCGTGTCGGGCTCTTGTCCGAAGGTGCAGTTTCCTTGGTGCGCCTCGCAGTTTCCGCCGAGTCCATTTCGATCCAGTCAGTGGGCGGTAAGGCCGAAGACCTGGCCGACGATGTTCTCGCATGCGACTACAACGCGGAGCCGCTGGAGATTGGTTTCAACGGCCAGCTGGCTGGGGAAATTGTACGTTCTCTTGGAGCCGCCGAGATCGATGTGATTTTTTCCGGAGCTGCTTCTGGCACGCTCCTAAGAGCTCGAGACTTGCCATCACACAGTTTCGTATTGATGCCGGTACGCCTATAGGGCCAGGCTCTGGAGATAAATGATGAGCAATGTTGCGATCCAGCTTTCAACACAACACCAAAGCCCGGCAGAGCCACGTATTGGTAGGGGCTTCGATCTGCCTACCCAGACCCCGGCACTTCCAAGCCTCGATGGCCCAAAGGGGCTCCTGAGCGCTCAAGATGAGCAAGCTCTGGGCTTCCGGATCCTCATGGGTCAACTGGACCTGGTACGGGCATTGGCCGTCGATACGAGCATTGTCTCTTCGATGGTCAAGGAGATCTGGGATGCCATGGGCGAGAAGGACAAGGTCGACAAAGCGGTTGCGCTGATCTACCACGACGGTGCCTGGTTACGTGTTGGTACCCTGCCTGAAGGCGACTACTCAGCCAAAGAGGCTCACAAGAATGCAAAGGCTATTGCTGATCAGAAATTCGCCTCACTTGTTCGACGCAAGCTGAACACGATCCGAACCCTGATTAGCGAATTGCGGGGCTATGCGGCCGAAGGCATGGACGGCACTCTCTTCAGCGCTGCTGTTCGCGATGAGCTGCGTTTGAAACTCGCTGAGATCGTTCCATACGACTACATCTTGAATCGTGCGGCTGATCAATTTCGCGTCAACTGCAAGGAGTTGAGTGCTCGCACTCGTGATCTGATCAAGTTTATCTGCGACGAGGTTCGGATTTCTAAGATCAAGGTTGAAGGGATCATCTCTGGCAACTGGACATCACCTAAGCTGATTCCGGCATTACTGATCTCTGGCGGCTATGAGCTTAAGCTTTTCCCCCCAGCTGCGATGAAGAAACTCCGTCTCGGTATCACCAGCCGTCAGCAAGCAATCCTTGACGCTGCGTCCACCGGCGAAGCACCAGCCATTGAGATTCTTTCCGCGTGGTCCGTTTTCAACCGCGTTGATCGTGATATTGAGAAATGCGCTGATATCTTCACCAATGCAAATGTTCGTCTGGTAGAGCAGCAAATCGGCCGCTTCCGTTTTGCGGACAAGGAAATTGCTCGGTCTGCAGCCAACATGGGATTGACTCGTGCGGTTTACAGATTTGCGCCTGAGATGGGTTTCCGTTTCTCGACGATCGCGCTCACTTGGATCAATGTATCCATCAGTCGAGATCTGGCTGACCAAGAGTCCATCCGCCTACCCGAAGGTATGCATAAACACCGTCGCATGATTTCTAATATGCTTCGTGATCAGCCAAACGTGTCTATCAATTCCCTGGCCGAGGCAACGAAGCTGGAGCAGGACGTTGTTCGTGACCTTGTCCACTTCGCCGGCGGTCAGAGATCGCTCGACACAGCGTTCCAGGGCACTGACTCTTCAGATGCAGATGGCCTTCATGAGCTGCTCGCTGACACCAACAACGATTTCATGTCTGAGATCGAAGAAGACAGCATGCGCCAGTTTGTAGAAAGCGCCCTGGGAGACGTTCTAACTCAGCGCGAGATCTTCGTAATCGTCAATCGCTTCGGCATGGGCGACGCCCGTGAAAAAACCTTGGCAGAACTATCGGTCGAAATGAACCTCTCGAAAGAACGAGTGCGTCAGTTGGAGATCCAGGCTTTGAGTAAAATTCGCGACTCTGAATTCGCTGAGACGCTCTTCGAAATGTGGGGTGACATGTGAACGATCGCTTGCCTCTTCCTGGGGCCGACGTAGAAGTCCAGGGCGTTATGGGAACCTTCGTGGGGGCCGATCTTATGAGTAACGGGCAGGTTTATTTCACGATTCGATCATCGGCCTCGAACGTGTCCTTAATGGCCATCAAGTGCATTGATTGCCTGGTAGGTATCCAGCGAATCAGTGACTGTGTCGTTACGGTCTCATCGGGGGCGTGTAAGTGGCGCAAGAGTCCGACTGGGGATCGATTCGATGAGGATTTCTCAACGATGCTCGGTCACTCTGTTGAGGACTTCCAGGCATCTGAAGATGTTCAAGGTTTTCAGGCCATGCTGTCACGGCGCAACATGGCTTGGGCACGGTCTCGTTGACGTGGTGACGCATCCTGTTTCTCTACGACCATGCCTGCGAACTCATCACGACCTTCAAAATCACCGTTCACCTCAAGTTTCCATGCCAGCGAAAGCATGCGTTCCGCATCCTCGCAGTCAGGCACCTCATTGAGGTTGTCGATTTTGGACTCTTCCGTTTTGACCTCCTCTACAGTAACTGTTTCAGTTTCCAGGATGATCTCTACAGGAGGTGGCGCGGGCGCAAGAACCGGCATGCCTTTGTATCTCCGTACCTCATTCACTGGATGCGACAATTCAGGAGGATGCTCATAATGCTGCGCCTCGGACGCATGGTTGCTCAGCTTCAGGTTCCAAAGGAACGCCAAGGCAATTACGAGCAACACTAAGCCTACAATCCAAATCAAATTCGATGGCACATCAATCACGACAAATTCTCCCGTTGCTAATACCCTAATAGTGGCCACCCACTACCCCATTTTATGTGGTTTTCGCTGGTGGCACAGCTCGCTGAGCGGATACTCAAGTCATTCTCTCAAGGGCATCACCATGAACACAGTACGCAGCGAACAGACCCAAAGCATCAGCCTTCCAGTAAACTTCAATGGTGTGCTTAACGTCACACTCCCCGCGCATGTCAATGCTGAGGAGTTTTGCGCGATGGCACTCGCTCAGTTCAAGCAGCTCCTCCAAGCTGAAACCGCCATGGGTGAGACGGGGGAAGCCTCCTTCTCGTTTGAGGGTGATGTTTGGAGCACTGAGGGCCAAGCCCAGGTTGGCGATTTGATGTTTGAGGTACAGCACGACCTCTCAATGAACGTATCAGGTGCGCTTGTTGCGCTTAAACCGCGAAAGGGCGAGTTCGGGGCGGACCGGTATCGCAGTCGAATCTGCGCTTACGTATCTGAGCACGATGTCTACGTTACAGGCCGCTGTCCACAGACTGACGCAGAGCGAGTGCTCGTGCTTGTCCGGATGGACGCTTCCGACCCCACTGTGCACGTTATGAACCCCTCATTTGACGAAGATATGAGCCTCGATGGTCAGGCGCCTTTGGTGAGTGTTCCATTCCGTGGCATGTCATTCGCCCTAAATTGACTCGACATTGAGTGGGAGGTCGACTCCATAATGATCAATCCCTTTACCCTCTCAAAACCTAGATTGGGTCAGCCCTGCAACGGATGTGGCTATTGCTGCACGGTTGAACCTTGCATGCTGGCCAGCACCTACTTGAACTGTACCTCTGGACCTTGCGTCGCTCTCGAACACAATGATGGGCGATCTAGCTGTGGCTTAGTCCGAAACCCCCTTGGCTATTTGTACCAGGCGGCCAATCCAGACTCCACGGTATCGGTTCTTGATCCATCTCCAGACCTGGAAGCTGGCTACCACTTATCCGTCAAGATCGCTGCTGCCTTGGGCGTAGGGCAAGGGTGCGACTCTGACGATACGGCCGATGCGTTGCATTGGCCTTCGCACGTACCCGTAACCAACATTCCTTAGCCCGTTTTAGGGCACTCCAACTCCACTATTAGGTAAAGATTCCTTTTTGGAGATTGGGATGACCACTCGACGCGAATTCAACAAGCTTTCTGCGGTTACCGCTCTAGCAGCTGCGTCTGGTCTGGGCCTTGGGCTTAAGCCGGAAGATGCCGAAGCTGCAGTAACATCACTAGCGACCCTTCTTGTCATTGATCCTGTCACCCTCAGCTATATGGTTTATGGCCCTTGTTGCTGGTGGTGTGAGGATTACCTCATCGTGTCCCACTATCAGCCTGTAGCCATCTGTGAAGTGATCAAAGGCGGGGGCGATACCGCCTTGGGTCAGCCCATCAGCGGTCCGCTCAGTGCCGGCACTGATAACAACGACTACACCTCAATGCATGTGCGACTTTGGGAGATCCCTGACTGGGCCCTTGATATCGCTATGGCCTATCAAAGCTGCAAGCTTTGCGGGCCTGATATGGCTCGGACCTCGAATGTTGGGTTGACCAATATCCTTGATGTATGCGGAGCGGCATCTAATGTCCTCCAAAGCAAAGCGCTCAATGCGTTCAACCAAGCCTTGCCTAGTTGCTTTCCAAAAATGATCTATGACACTGAATTTGACCCCACTTGGAACACCGGGTGCAGAGATATCGGTGTTGCTTCCGCCTTGGGTATGGTGGCATGCACAAATCCTCTGACATCCAGCGTTTCCCTTTTTGGGTCGGAGATCTGCATAGGCACCAGGTGGGGAGCCCTTTATCCGCGGCAAATGGCTGATCACGATGACAATGCGGCAATTGCCGCAGGAAAGGCTGCCTACCGAGCAATTCATGTCAGTGGCTTTTCTGTTGGTTCTTTCCCTTTCAATGCCTCTCTTTCGGTCGGAAAGCTTCAGCAGACGTCACCAGGGGTAACTGTAGGGTTTGAGGCTGGTAGCTTGCTTCTGGATACCCAGATGCGGTTGTGGCCAGTATCGCTGGAGGAGATCTATACCTTTGTGTGGTGGGTCCCAGTTGTTTGCTGCAAATCCTATGATGAGATCATGGGTTTCTGTACTCCACAAACGTGTGGCTGATGGGCTTCTGGCACGTGATTTAGCGCATAGAGTGGTCCCGACCATGAGGATCACACTATGCCAAGCGTTCAAATCAATACCTCTCCCCTCCTACGCAATTTCGCTACCCTGATGCCGAATACCTGCATACAGGTGACCACAAAAATGGGACCTCAGACGCTTCTCAGGGCTGAATTCCCACCTGCCGACTACCCCGTCGACTCAGATCAGCAGTTGCAGTTTCTCCTGGACTTGATTGCCACTTCGAATCCAGGCGCCCTGGACTTAATTCATGAAGTCGCAAGCCGCTGCGTTGAAGATCAGCGTACGGCAATCGGTGACTTGCTTCGTTCCGCTCCCAACCGGCACAACAACTAACTCTCGAAAAAAAAGGCTACCCTTGGGTAGCCTTTGAATCAGAATGTTTTTTGTCCGTAAATTTGGGCAAGCTTTCGGGCCAGTCCCTCAGGGTTCGCCGAATACTGAACCGCGCCGGTATTGCGAGCAGTGTCCGGCATACTCTTAGCCCCAGATGATTCGTGATCTTGGGCCATGATCATTTTTGCTTTGCCCTTGATCGTTCTGATCCCACCAGACCCATCCATTCCCATGCCTGACAAAATGATCACCCCGAGGTGCGGGTGACAGTCGAAGACAGAACGAATCACTGCATCTATGCATGGGTTGAATGACACAGATTGAGCGCTGTATGGCTGAAGGTGGATCACACCAGCATTGATCACAATCGTGTTATCGCGCGGAACCAGGTACACGGAGTTAGGCTTGATTTTCATGCCTGACTCCGCTGATTGAACTCCCCACCCCGGAGCAACATCCTTCAAGCGTGCCAGCATCTGACTGTATCCAGCTTCTGACATGTGCTGGGCAACGAAAATTGAAATGGGCATCCTTGGAAGATCACCAAAGAACTGACGCAGCGCCTGCGGTCCACCTGAGCTCGCACCAATGATCCAAAGGTCGGGCACGTTCTTATTGTCCGCCTCATCCTTTTTTTCATCCAATTCGTTGGCTAGGTCAGGCAGAGCCAATTTGATTTCTTCGATCGTACGGTTTCGCCATGAGATACGATCACGTTGAGCCATGGCATACAGATTCTTATCGTGCACAAGACAGATGGGCTCTTCGCGGCCCAGTGCCTCCATCACCTCCTCACATTCCACGACGTTCGAGTCCGCCATGTCTATCAGCAGGATATGTGCATTGCTGATTTCCAGGTCGCCATCTTTCGCATGCGAAACGTCATACATGATCAGGTCGCCGACCAGTGGTGCAAGAAGCTCAGTGAACAACGCCTTTTGCACCTCATCCGTACTTACTACGCCAACTCTCATGCTGCGGATTCCTCCATCGATTTCTGCGCCTTGATCTGAGCTACAGCCTGTTGAAGAGACGGTGCATCACAAGGTTTGAGTAGATACTTGGTCACGCCGGCCCGCATCGCTTTTTCTTCAAGGCCCGTACGTGTAGTGATCATGATGATTGGAGTGTCGTCAAATTCCGGCTTGCGCCTGATCGCCTCAGTGAACTCGAAACCGTTCATATTCGGCATCTCAACATCAACCAGCATCAGGTCCGGCTTATCGATTAAGCCCAACTTGTGCAACGCGTTCTGACCGTCGACTGCAGTTATGACGGTGTATCCGAATCCGGTGAAGATTCGCTCAAGTTGACTGCGGTAGCTTCTTGAGTCGTCTACTACCAAAACAGTTGGCTTTTTTTCACGCTTCAGCGAACGAACGCGATTTTGTCGAACTTGATACCCTTTCGAACCTTGCTTGAGATTCAGTCGAGCCATTTCCATTACGTCCAGCACGAAGACAGGACTGCCATCTTGCATCTCTGTCTCACCCACCAATCCACGGACATTCGCGAGCATACCTTCAAGCTTTCTGATGTGGATTTCTGGCATAGAGTCGACTTCAGCCACCTCGATAGCTATCCGTTCATCACCTTGCTGGCAAAGAATGACTGTTACATCCCCTCCTTTCTGATCGGCACTGCGTGAGTCCGGCATAGCGACCAGATCTGCTAGGTGAACGACGTCGAAGCTGCGGTCGTCGTACGTGACAGTAGCAAAGCCATTAGCTGCTCTTTGCGCTGCCAGGGAACTACGAGATACAAGTAATACTTGAACCATTGAATAGCTCTGAATCGCAAACCATTGGCTGCCAGAGCTCACTATCATTGCTTTGTTAGAGCCGATTGTGAATGGCAACTCAATCAGAAACCGAGTGCCGATACCCTTCTCACTTTCGATATAGAGGCGACCCCCAAGCCCCTCAACAGTGGTTGCAACGATGTCCATCCCAACACCCCTGCCCGAGACATGCGTCAGCTTAGCCGCGGTCGAAAAACCGCTATGTGTGATCAGTCGCATGATCTCGGCACGGCTCAGTTGATCGCTATTGGAGATGATCTTCATCTCAATGGCTTTACGGTGTACGGCTTCAACATCAATGCCTCGACCGTCGTCACTGATCTCGAGAACGATGTGTTTAGCCCGGCGGGATGCTTTGATGTTTACAGAGCCTAATTCCGGCTTACCAAGCCTCAAACGTTCGGCAGGGGGTTCGATACCGTGGTCTATGGCGTTCCGAATAATATGAGTCAAAGGGTCAGATATTGCGTCCAGCATCATCTTATCCATGATGACTTCTTCACCCGCCATCGTCGCTTCAACTTCCTTGCCAGTTGCTTTCGCGGCTGTCTTCGCAGCCCCTGTCAGCTTCTGTCTGGCGTTGAGGAATGGTACCAGGCGAGAATGGAGCAGATCTCGCTGGAGTCCGATTAGGGCGGGATCAAGCTCATAGAGAGCATTTCGCATTTGGCGGATGTACGAGAAGATCTCGTGAACCTGTTCACGGACTTCATCTACTTGTGCACCCATTGCAACATGCATCGCAGAAAGGTCATTGAACCGCTCTAAATCTGCTTCAGCAGCATCCTCAAATTTCCGGGCCTGAGGTTGATTGTTGAAGAAGCTCCTGAGGGCCGTCGTAAGCTGACCGTGTTGAAGACTGTTGGCTTCAAGTAATTCCCGGGCACCGGTTAGCCGGATGTGCGCCTCTTCGTTCAGGGCACTAAGACGGTAGCGTACCGCGACCAATTCCGAAGCCCTTTCCGCAGCAGCCTCTAACAGATGAAGTTCTACACGGATCTTTTCGGAGGTACCCCCGTTAGATTTCTTGCCCTCATTACTGGCCTGGGCCTGCTCACGCCCTAGCAGGTCTAGTACAGCGTTAGAGACGATCGGTTGTTCGACTTCAATATCGCTGTCCATTTTAATGGTGTAGAGCCTGTCGAATGCCTCGGAAGCTTGGCGGGCGTATTCGGCTCGTACTGGATCGTCCTCAAAAGATTTCGCATGCGAAATCTTTTTGCTAGGGGCGATTTGGTTTTGGTCATCAGTCTCCCGCTGAGGTTGGGATTCCTGCACAGGATTTTGATCAGCAGTTGATTCTTTCGCTACGATATCGTCGGACTGAATCAGCTGTTCAGGTGCTTGAGGAATGTTTAAGACTGTCGCCTGCTCGGCGTCATCAGTGGTGATTTCCTCATTATTTATGCCTCCCTGAACGCTATGCTCACGTACAGCTGGGCCATACTCGCCATCAGTTTCCATCTCGGCAGCAGCCGTTGAAGCTTGGCCCCTGCCACCTTTTCCGCGGCCACCTCGTTTCTTCCGAGCCGGTTTGGTTTCAGCTTGATCAGCGCTGACCTCATCGAGGAACGTTACCTCCGGCATTTGTTCCGGTACTTCGCCTGTGTCATGAGGCTGCTCGAGACTGGTTTGGTCTTCGGTGGCAGGCTCAAGAACGGGCTCGCTTGGGATCACGGTCTGAATCTGTGCCTCGAGTTGAGCACCGGGAATTGCTTGATCTGAATGGAGTAAAGACAGATCGATTGTGTTTGTATTTACGGATTGTTCAAGGCATTGAATCAGGGCACTCGGTATTGAGTATCCACGGCCCTTCTTAACATCCTCCGTCATCGCCGTAATAGCTTGCATCACCAGCATAACTAGCTGAGCGCACGCTGGACTTGGATTGATAAGCTTAATTGAAAGGCTTTCAAACAGACTTTCCATCGAATGCGTAATTGCTGCAATCGATTGTGCTTCCGCCATCAACGCTGCACCTTTCAGGGTGTGCATATTGCGTTTGATGGTCAGCACCAAATCTTTATCGTTCATATCCTCGAGCCAGGCTGCAACGTTGCTTTCGAGATCGGGGAACACATCCTCAGCTTCATCTAGATAGAACTGGAAATCCTCGTTGTACTCTGGAGGAATCTCCATAGACGCTTGAATGGTGACTGCTTCAACTTCCTCACCATGGGTCGGTCCTGTGTCGTTGGTCAAAAAAGATTCTGCATGCGGAATTTTTTGCTCCTCAGAATCACCTTCCGATTTGTCGTGCCTTGCGAAAACCTCCACCTTCTGCTCGGTTGGCGGCTTAGCAATCGCGGCAGGCATTTCAGTGAATTCCGCTTCCTCAATGTCATCTCCAATCGAGGCAGCCATCGTGACCCATGCACCTAAGCGCGAAGTCTCAGACACCCACGGGAAATCCAACATGTACTTATGCGTCTGCGCGAGTACGTCGGTAAGCACCGATATGTCGTCGGCCGTTAGCGCTTTGCCAGCCGTGAACAGAACCTCAAAACGAGACTCTAGGACGCCGTATACCTCGTGCAATACCTCACAATTCACAGACCCTGAGATGCCGTGAATTGAATGCGCAGCTCTGCAAATGTCACGAGTCAGATGAGGTTGGCTGGCCTCGCTAAATGACAGGAGAATCCCGTGGTAGAGGACGAATTCCTCACGGTAGAGTTCGATGTGGCCGCCGTCGATGCCTTCTGGATATTCGCGGAGCTCAGTAACAGTATCGAGTTCAACCAACTCACCAACCAGCACCGAACTAGTATCTGAGGAGTCAGGATTCTGATTCACGTCGTGGTTGGTAATTTGGGGTTCGTCGAGTGCTTGGACGATGCCTGGATCGGACTGGGCAAGTAGGGCTTTCTCCATATCCCTAGTGAAGATAGAGACCTTACCGCGAGCAGAGTATTCGTCCATGCAACGGAAAATCATCTGGAGGGACGAAACGACTAAAGCGTCAGCTTCGGTGCGATTGAAACCCTCATCTCGTGAATGGTTATTAACCGTCTGACTGAACGTGCCCATTGCTCTTGCAAGGCGGTGGAATGAGTCGAACCCATACAGTTTCGCACCCATCGCCAAACGGTCCGCGGCTTTGTACAGCTGCTCCATTGTCTTTCTATCGCGAACATCTGGTTTGAGCAGTACGGGCTCGAAGATCTTTCTGAGCTCAAAGATTTCTGAGAGGAAGTGATTTTCGTCGCTCTCATTAACTTCGTCGGTAGCGATTGCTGCCTCAAACTTTTCCATCAATTCTGAGGGAGATACAACATCAACGTGCTCAACCTGGATGTTCAGCTCGCTAAGTGCTTCTTCAGCCCGTGTCATGAGGGTAGGGGACGGTGCCATGCCGGCCAGAATGGCCGCAAGGTAACTCTCGACGGCTACAAGTGCCCGTGCCGACATATCTACCGCAGTGGACCCTTTGATCCCCTGTTCAGTCATCTGACTCAGGAAGCCCTGGCATGACCCATTGAGAACAAGACCTGCACGAGTCAATCCCGTGAAGGACAGTGCGGCGCTGGCGCCTACCAAGCAGTTTAGGCCTGATCTCAAATCCTCGATGCCTGCGCCGCTATCCAAGTGATCGGTGATCGAGCGTCGGGTGAGTGCCAACTCTTTGATGGATTGCTCCACAACGCTGGCGATGACGTCAGGTTTTACCCCTGGAATACGCAATGATTGAATCGATTCGTTTGAGTCCAGGCGTCGGATGTGTTCATCAAGGAACATGAAATCCGACTTCAGCTTCTCAATCACTTCAGTTGTGAAACCGTCCACGGTGGACACCTTCTCCACTCTCGCTAGCGATTGCGCCGCGACAGCAGCCATCTCGCTCTCGTTCACCATGTAGAACACGCTGGCTACCTGCCGGATGGAGGCCCTGAAGGTCGCAATCTGGGCATCAAACGTCAGCGGCGATTTGCTGATGATCGCCCGGCCAAGGGAAACCATAGAGGTTTCCAGCAGAGGTTTGAGCTCGACTACCACATCCTTTATCGAGTCAGCACTGGCGGTTTCAATACGGGCTTGAAGCTCCGCGAGCGAGGTAGCGTCCACTGACTTTCTGACGTTGAATACGGCCAACACGTCTTCGATGGACTGGGGTAGCTTCGCGGACATGCTTAAGACAGAAAGCAGGGATTTGAATCTTGTGACACCTAGCGTCGCTTTAGCACCATCCTCTCCGTCAGACTCGGCTTTCTGAATGGCAACAGATAGCATACGAATTTTTGAAAGGGTATCGCCAGCCGCTCGGATAGCACCACAAGCAAGTGCTTCAGTCAGGCACTCCCCGACCCACCAAAAGCAACCGACTTCCAAATCGCTTGTTACGACCTGAAGTTCTCGAAGAATGTCGCGCAGTTCGATAACCGCAGCTTTATTCTGGTTGGTCATGTACGCGCTGAATGCGGTTTGAAATCGCTTGGGCGAACGACCAAAGACATCCTGACGTTCATCGTCAGAAACATCGCGGTTTCGATGTGGTGGCTCGACGTAGACGAACTCCACATCGGGTGGAAGAAGGTTGTCCTCTTCCAGTAGTGGAACCCCACGGAGCTCCCTCAATTCGTTGATCTGTTTAGCAAGGATGCCAGCGCTATCTGGCGCGCCGTCCACAACCATACCCAGAAACTTCGGTATGGTCAGAAGACTACCCATTATTGAGACGAGCGCCTGCTCAATCTTCTCTTGAGCTAGTCGATGATCTGCAATGTTTGTAACGATGATCTTCACTTCGAGTGCTAAGGCACTGCCGCCGATGCACTCAGCAACATCGAGCGCGGCATGGATATGCTTGACCTCGATCTCGACATTTTTGAATGCAGCATCGCGATCCTTCTTTTGGTTTTCAAACCAAACAGGCTCGGCATCGGGTGGAGGACTCGCTAAAGCTTTTGACTTTTTATTAAAGACTTCAAGCTGCAACTTGGTCGTGTCGACGCTCTTCTGTATAGGAGCCCGAAGCCAAGTCAGTTGGGCGATACGCAGTTTGTTAGACATCGACAGACCTTTGGAATACGTTGGGATTACTGTTTGGAATACGGGTCATGAATGGGTGAGACCAATTGAGGGTCTCCCCGGGGCCGGTGATGAGGTGGCCACCTGGGACAAGCATTGCTGAAAGTCTGTCCAGGATTTCGTATCTAGTATCTGTGCGGTAGTAGATGAGCATGTTCTGTGTGATTACGATGTTCGGATTCGCCAGTTGCACGGGTCTGTCTTGCAGAATGTTGTGCTCCTCAAACGTCACCATTTCACGGACGAACCTGTGAAATCGCATCTTGTTACCGCGGGTAGGGGCCGCGGCCAGTAAGCCAACACCTTCATGCCTTGGGTACAGCCCCTCACGCGCAGTGTTTATGCACACAGATGAAACATCGGTACCGTGAACCCTGAAAGTCGGGTGACCAGCATCTAGTAGCGCGGAAGCAATGCTGAAAGGCTCTTCTCCGGACGAACATCCGACAGAGAGAATCCGCGGCGAGGTAATGCCTTCGCATAGCTTGACGATTCGTTCAGTGGCTGGCAGCGATCGAAAGAACCGAGTTTCATGGTTCGTAGCCAGATGTAGAAGCATTGACCATGTCTCAGCGTCCACACGGCCCGACTTACGCCGTTCATCCAGGCTTTCCAGGTCCATACCAATACTTTCTACAAAACGCGTCAGAGCGCTCTTGAACGCGCCCTGACGGTTAGCATCAATCTGTATTGAGAACCTAGCCTCGATAGTCACTAACCATCGGTCAAATATGTCCAGCTCAGCCGGTGCATCGAGGCTATTCATCGTCAGTCCTTGGAGAATTGAGCGATCGTGCTCTGTAGGTCTTGAGCTTGTCGGTTAACGTTTTTGATTGCGACGGCTGTCTGCTCGCTAGCTGCGCTGTTATCAGCGCTGTACTGGTTTACGCTGTCTACAAGATCTCCCACGTCGCTCGACTTCGCCTTCAGCTGTTTTGTGTCTTCGGTTGCACGCTGTGCACCCAGAGTCAGGTTACCAGCCAGGTCCTTGATGTCTTTCAATGCGTCTTGAGCAACATTCGACCTATCACGGAGCTTGTCTGTTTCACGCTGCGCACGATCCACCGCGGACTGGTTTTCGCGTGCGGCATCGTTCATTGTTTTCAGCTGGACATTAATTTGCACGACCGCATCTTTCGTCTCTTCACTAAGGCGGGACATTGCCTTTGCTGCGTTGGCAATGCGGATCGACTGCCCCTTATCCTGAAGCTCATCAGCCATAAGGTTTGCGTTGAAAGAGAGCATCGCGGCCCTGGAGGCTACCTCTGCAACAACCTGCGCAATTGTTTCCAGAACCTGGAAACTCTCGATCATGTGTTTCGAGCGGTGTTGGATTGACAGGGTCTGCTGTTGCAGCTCGAGGATGTTGTCATGAACCTGTGTTACCGACGATTCACCCGAGGCAACCTTCTGCACCATGTCGTCAGAGATCTGCTGAGTCTCTAACGTCATATCCTCAATCTGGTTGATGAACTGAGACAGATCGCCAAACAATTGGCTGATATGTTCAATTGCCTTGTCCTGCTCGCCACGATTCTGTGCAACGTTCTGCTCAGTTATCAGGGTTTGCTCAGTCGCTGCGGAAAGGCCAATGATTGTTTCTTTGACTTCGTCAAGAATTGTGGCGAAATTGCCAAATGTTTTGTTAAGGCCCTTGGCGATATCGCGCGTAGCTTCGTTGTCTTCAGTCAACCGTGTATTGAGCTTGCCCTGCCCTACCAACTCGATCTCATCAAGCAGCAATTTCAAATGCTTAGATCGTGTGCTTATCGAGACCTCTTGATGGCGGCCCTGAGTCTCAATGGACTCTGTACGACTGCTAGTGATCGATCGCATCATCAGCATTGAGATAATCGAAAGGAGCAACGTTAATCCGCCCAGGCCTGCGACGATAGTGATCCCCATTGGGCGACTGTCAGGCAGTGCTTCAACTGAACCGATGAGGCTGGCCGCGGACGAAGAAACTCGGTCACGGACATTCCAAATAGTTTTCGCATGCGGAATGTTTTCACTTACCCCTGATGCGTTATCAATGGTCTTTTGAACCAGGCGAACGACGGATTCAGCTTCTCGATAGCTTTTGACCAAGGGGGTCATAAAGTCTTGATCTTTTGGAAGCGACTGTCCGAGCCTGGCCAATGTAGTCACATACTGGCTGAATGCGCTCGCAGCCGCCCGCAACGTATCGCTGTTGATAGCGCCATCCGAGCTCAAAGCTTGCTGGCCTTCTTCCAGCGACGACACAGCCTTAGAAAGCTGCCCCTTGATTTGCGGCCCGGCCGATGATGCTTCAAGGCTCGCACGAGCCTCCTTCGCAGCTTTTAAAGCCTCGGCTGCGGTTCTCTGGGTGTCAGCCAGAGTCCTGCTGTATTGATCAGTAACTGTACGCTGGCTAACAATTTGGGAGATTGATGGTGAAATCTCTGCCCAGACCTTCTGAAGTGATTCCAGATTCGCCAGCACTACTGGTGGAGCTGGTTCGATACCTCGGACTGGATCACCGTTGCGCAGAGCAGCGAATGCTTTCTCTACAACATTTTCTAAATTAGCCATATCTGAGTTGTAGCTGCTATCTGTCGCTGCTCGCTCAGCAAGGTAAATGGCCTGCATAGCGCTTGTTTGTGCTTGGTAGCTGGCCTTCAGCAAGAAGCCTTGCTGGGTATTGTTTTTCAGGAATTGATACCCGGTATAACCGGCTGCGCCACCCGACAGGAGGACCATAATTGTTGCTAGTGAAACGATGGAAGAATTATTACTCATGCTGTCCAATCTCGGGTGGGGGTCAAGTGAGGTCAACGTTCTGCAGCTTGTCGTCTGCTATTAGCGCTGGGAGATCAATGAGGGCCCAGGTGCGGCCCCTTGCAGTTACAGCTTTCCGCATGCTCTTACCAAGCCCTGGGGGGATCATGAATTCACTCTGATCGCAATCCCGAAGCTCGCTCGCAAGTAAGAATTCGCAAATCTCATCTACGACAAGTGCCACGTTACCGACGCCCTCACCGCCCTTAACAAACAGGGCCGCTCCTGCTTCATTAACTAGGGCGGGGTCTCGATATATGTTCAAAAAGCGTGAAATATTTACGAAGGGAAGGAGTTGTCTGCCCAATCTCCCAGCGCCCATCAACCACGGCTTGGTGCCCGGAATTTGATTGAGCAACTTCGGCACCTGATCTACAGCAATGATCGAAGTAGACGGGCTAAGGCAGTAAGTTTCACCTATCCGGTAACCGGCAAAGTGCATCCCCCCTTTCTGCTTGAGGCTATTCAAGGAGTTCATCCATCTCAGTTAGAGCTTGTTCAAGCTTCGCCCGTGTGAAGGGTTTAGTCAGGTACAGATCGGCTCCGCTTATGAGACCAGATTGCTGGTCGAAAACGCTGCTTGCACCTGAAAGCATTGCGATTGGCTTGTCACCCCAATCCTTCCAACCGCGTAGTAGCTCGATGAGCCTAAGCCCGTCGAGCTGGGGCATTTCACGGTCTATGAAACATGCGTCGGGGTTTGTTTCTCGGATCACGGCCAGGGCCTTATACCCATCCTCAGCGACGTGAACCTCGTACCCGAGTTTTTCAAGCAGCGTGATACCTAGCTTCCGCATACCGCCGGCATCATCGACGATGCAGACAGATCTGATTTTGGGCATATTGAATCCTCTTCTATGCCCTAATAGTGAGGTTCAGGTGCTCCATATCTGGGGTATCAGCGAATCTGAGGTGGTTTTTTTTTGGCAGTCGTTATGTTGCTTGGGTTTAGGAGAACCCAGTGCCGTCAAAAACAAACCATCGATCTGCATTTGCCTCTGACCCGAAGTTTCTTGAGCGTCTTGCAAAGCAGGGGTTAACCCCAAACACACAAACAGCTGCCACCCCTCGCTCAGAGATAAACGCCCAACCCTCTGGCCGGACAGGTGAAAGCAAGGCAACCACCCGCATGCGCAAGGTGCGTGATGCCAATATGGACGGACGGAATGATCGGTTTGAATTCGACACGTTGACTAAGTCTTTGTGTGCCTTTTTCCCAGGTGCCCTACTTCTAGGACTCAATGTGATGTTGCGAGTGCATGATGCGAAGAGCACCTCTCTCAAAGCTACCTGGGTTAAACGAATTGAAGCGATGAAGCTTGAAGGCATGCCAGTTTTCAAAGAGTGGCTTGCTCGCGCTGAGTACCCAGTCATTGTGGAAGAGATTTATATAACCCCAGAAGTTAGGCTTTTGGACCACGAATCAGTGGCAGCAGCTTGCAAGCCTATCCTCGATGCATTCGTCGTGAATGGCTTTTTGCCGGACGACAACGGTCACTTTATAGCCCATCCCCTCGCCTTCACTGAAAGGGGCCAGAATCCTGGTCTCCTCATCCGGTTTAAGCCTACTCCTAAGCCGTGGGGCTTGATCGATGACGACACTATGCTCCGAGCTAGGACTTCAATGCTCGGGAACTGAACGATCTGTGGAAACCCAATCCTCGACGACATGGTTTTTGAGGACGAGATCTACACAGTCTCGGCCTTAGCTGAGTTGTCGTTTATTGTATTTTTGGCTTGACCTTGCATTAATTCTCATGTCGGGTATACCTGTGTATCCGTTACACGACGAACAGAGTGGATACACGTGTATCAATTAGATCCGAAAAAGCTGTCCTGTCTGGGTATCCAGGATGTACCTACAACCCTCATGAACATTGAGGTCGAGCGGCTTCACCCTGGGGTTTGGCAGAAGCGAAAGCTATTCAGTGAAGAGTCCTTGGATGACCTGGCGGACTCGATGAAGACAACGGGAACGAACGTTGTCCCCATGATTGTATGTTTCCGGCCAGATGGTGACTTCAGCATCATTGCAGGCGAGCGTAGATGGCGTTCAGGCCAACGGCTGGGGTTTCGAACCCTGAAATGCGAGGTTGGTGCCTATAGCTATGAGCAGGCTGCATACATTTCGGCTGTTGAGAATCTTCAGCGTACGGACCTAAACCCCATCGAGGAAGCTACCTCATACAATGACCTTTGCACGGAACTGAATCTTTCACATGGCGATCTGGCTACTCAGCTAGGAAAGAGCCGAAGCCACATCTCTAACTATGTTCGCTTGCTGGATTTGGACATTCGAGTACGCGACTCGCTAATCAGCTCCCGGCTTTCCTACGGTCATGCTCGGCCTCTTTGCTCATTGAAAAACAAAGCTGATCAACGAAACATTGCGGAAAAGGCTGTTCGGTTTGAATGGAGCGTTCAAAAGATTCAGCAGGCAGTGAACGCTCTCACTCAGCGTAAGCCCTCCCCCGTTAAGCTGTCTGATACGGATCCTGATCTCAAGCGTCTTGAGCGGGACATTTCAGAGGTCACTGGGCTAGATTGCGTTGTTAAACGCACTCCTGGCGGCAGCTGGCAGTTGGGGTTTCTCGCACCCGAAAGTGAATCGTTTACCGGCCTTCTAGACCGATTGGGTGTCCGCTTCGATTCTGATTTGGAAAACTGAACCGCGACATCATGTTTTTGGGACACCTGCCCTCCACTATTAGATAAATACATATGGATTCCCCGCAGATGCTTTCCCACCTCGAACTCATAGATTGTTTTAGTCCTGAGCGCGATGCTGGGCAGGAGATCCTCAGCGGTACAGCTCCAGGACCATTCCGCATGCGAAATCTTTTCAAACTGACCCTGTTGGCCGCGGCGCTGACGCTTTCGGGATGCGGTTCTCACGCGTCCAAGCCGTCAGAGTTATCGACCCTTGAACCGCAGAGCCAGTATGACGATCGCATTCAAGATGCTTTGGGCGCCCAAAAGTACACAGAAGCACAGATCCTTTATCAGCGCAGGTTCAACGATTACCAAACGCAGATCGACGATCTGGAAAAGAAACGGCGTGACTTGGACGCAAGGCTCAACGCCAGGGCTTACGAAAGTGGCCTAGCCGACGCACCCGTTTCTGATACTGAAGCGGGGCGAATACAAGAGTACCAGGAGGCCTCAAGAGCCTCTCAGTCACGTGTTGCTGAAGCTACCTCTCGCATGGCTATCGAGCAGTCATTGATCGAGAACAGGCGAGATAAGGAGCTCTTAGAAGCGGACAGCAAAGCCGCTAAGCTGATTGCCGATATAGAGATCAACGCTGCTAAGGATCTCTCAAAGGTTGAGGATCGTATCAATCAAGACATTGAGGGAAGGCGCAGTATTGATAGCGCTGAACGCCTTGCTGAGTCAAAGCGGTTTGATGATCAACGATTTACCCTTGCATTAGCTAACGCTGAGGCTGAAAGGCTTGCTAAGGAGCGCCGTGATCAAGAGTCGGCCGCGTTAGATAGAGCACGAGCCGAAGCTTCCATGCATGTGAGCGCTGAAGAAGCAAAAATTGCAGAGCTTCAACGACAAATTGGTGTAATCGAAGCCAACCTGGTCAAGGTCAAAGGCCAAGATCAGCTTGCAATCCGAACTCAGGAATCGAAGTTGAGCTTCGCCCAGGGTGAAGTCGATAGGCTCGCTAAGATCAGTAGCGAACTCAAGACGTCGGCATCATCAGCTCAAGCTGGTCTTACCCCAGCAGGCTCTGACTATGTGCAGGCGAAAAATGCCGAGTTCAGTCGTGCTCGCGCAGAGGCGGATGTCCGGAAGACTCAGTTGATTGCTGAAGTGAAGTCGCAATCCGCTCGGGATAAAAACGAAATCACAGCAAGAGCAAGGACAGAGCTAGCTTCGCTTTCAGCAAACACTGAAATGGCTAAAGCGGATGTGATTGCACCGGTTGTAACCGGAAGGGCCGTCTACAACGGGACAATGAAAACCAAGGCAGCCCCCAAAATCCCAACTGAAACACAAGCCTCGCCTCAAAAGCCTGCTACTCCTGTGGCTAAGGGAGCTCCAGTTCTCACCATTAGTAGGTTCGAACCAAAAGTAGATGCAACGCCCAAAGTTGTCACGAACGATGAGATCGGTGGCGTTGTGCTAGCAGGAGGTCCACGAGTTTCTATGCCGGCCGCACAGGCTTCTGTAGCCCCTCTGATGGTCTCGCCCAAAACACGCACGATCTACGACGTTTACTATGTGTACAAGGACGAGGGGAGCTGGACTAAATTTCAGCAGTTTTTGAAGGCATACGGGATCACTGATTTCGAGCCTACCAGGAATAACAAGGCAGGTGAGTTTTTCATCTATTGCGGTCGTTACTACGACAAGGATGAAGCAGCGACTCGAGTTGCGTACTTAAACAAAACGACCGCCTCATCCAATGTGAAGGTGCGCGAAACGCAGGTTCCTCGATAGAAAAAGATTCCGCATGCAGAATCTTTTTATTTGGTCTATATCCCGCATTGCGTGAGAATTCAAAAAATATTTGCGCATGCGGGCTTTTATCCTTGAAAATGCCCGCGATGCGGTTACATTGATCTGCATCTGCAAAGGAGCCAGTCATGTCACCGAAGAAACGCACCCACAAGCCTGCGAAGGTCATTGTCATCGAGAACCAGAAGGGCGGCGTTGGCAAAACCACCATCGCTTACCATCTCAGCTGCTACCTGGCTGAGCAGGGGTACAAAACCTTAGCTATCGATCTAGACGGCCAAGGAAACCTCTCAAGCCGGTTCCTCGATCGATCCAAGCGAGTAGGTGGCTGCCGCTCCGTTCATCTTTTCAACGACACTGCGCCTGATCTCAAACCTCTGGACACACCAGACGGCGTCGATTTGATCTATTCGATTGATCGCGATGTCGAGCTCTTCAACGTTGAGCGTATGGATTTCGACAAAGCCCTGATCAATTTCAACGAAAATCTTGACCCTATGCTGGATGCGTATGACTACATCGTCATGGATACGCCTCCAGCCCACGGCAACAAGATGTCTGCTGCAAGCATCACCAGCAATTACATCTTTGTTCCTGTTGAAATGGCTGCCTTCGCCGTAACAGGGGTCGAAAGTGTTCTTGAAACTCTGGCTGAGATTCAGCGTTATGTATCGGACCGGCTACAAGTGACCGGCGTCATTTGTAACCGGCTCCGTCCGGTTAACTCCCACACGGAAGCGTTGGCCGAGCTTAATGCTGCGGGCGTGAACATCCTGACAGCTCGTTTGGGGACAAACGGCGCAGTGGATGATGCGTTACGGGATGGAGTGCCTGTGTGGAAGAACAAAAGAACAGGTGCTCAACGAGAGACAGCCAAGAGCATGGTTTCTCTCATGCAGGAAATCTGCGGTTATGTGGGTGCTAAGATCCAACCGCCACAAGCTAAGGCTGTAGCGAAGCAATCAGGAGTTACAAAGTAATGGCCCGCGATCTTACCCGTCTTAAAGGCCTTTCCAGCGTTAATGCGCTGACAGAGGGAGCTCAGCAGGGAACTGTTCTCGAGCTGGACCCAAGTCAAATTCGCGTAGAAAAACAGGTCCGTAAAAAATTTCGTAACATCGAAGAGTTGGCGAGATCGATGAAGGAGGAGCAGCAATCTCCGATCATCGTTTCGCCTCTAGACAAAAACACTAACACTTATCTGCTTCAGAAAGGCGAGCGGCGGCTGCGTGCCGCGATGCTCATCGGAGAAGGTTTTAAAATCAAAGCTATCGTCGACCCGACGATTCGAACAAAGTCTAAATCCACAGCTAGCCAGTTGGCTGAGAATATTCAGCGTGAACCGCTTACCCCGATCGAAGTCGCAATCGCGCTGGTTGATTTACGCGAACAGATGAAGGAAGAGGGCAAGAAAGGCACCGGCCGTGAACTCGCAGATTATTGCAACAAGCCCGAATCGTGGGTTTCTAAACACCTGGCACTTGCTGACCTACCTGATGAGCTTGCCGCTCTCATTGATGATGAGATCACGTCTGATTCGGAATTGATTCAGTCATTAGCCAAAATTTGTGAACTTAAACCAGATTTATATTTACAACTGATCGATCAAGCACGGTCTGAAGGCGGCTTAAGCCGCTCTGAGGCCCGCGATCACTTAAAGGCAGCTAAAGGGTCGCCTGCGCCTAAACAACCATCCGAGCCCCCTCATGTAACATCTCAGGTGAACCCACTAACAACAAATCAAAGTGGGACTGAAGTTGAAGCCGGCGGGGTAGGGCAGGGTGGTATCGAAACATCCGATCCGCAAGCGCAACAGGGCGGCGAAGATAACCTTGCAAAAGAACAAAACGGCGGAGGAAGCCTCCCAAAGACTCCGCCACCAGTAACTACACCGTCAGAACCTGGAGCCGGCCACACTGAACTGAACCCTACGCCACCAACGGCTAGGCAGCAGGCGAAGAAGCTCGGGAAAAGCGAAGTCCGTGAGATTCCAGCTGATCAGATGGTTATGCAGGTTCGGGTATGCACTGACAAGAAGCACTTCACCGGCGAGTTGCTTCTGAATGTGGTTTGCGGAAACCCTAACAAAGGCATGGTTTCGTATCTCGATGGAAGCAAGCAGCAAAAAGCTCTGTTTGACCTTGATCAGATCGAAATAATTACTATTGCTCAGCTAGCGTCGGGCGACTAAAAGATTTCGCATGCGAAAACATTTAAAGGGCTGCGGCCCTTTTTTTGTGCCTGATTTGGGACATGCCGTCCTTGATTCTCAATCTGCGCAAAAGTAGCCTGAAGGTGTTTTTAGTGATCTCCCTGTGCTTCGAGTATTTCTCAAGCGCTGATCACGGCCTGCTCCGACCTACGTTATTTCGTTGGTTTGTTTAGGTGGTCTGTCTGAGGTGCTACTTCTCCTCCGGCCTGACTAATCGTTTTTGCTTTGACTTTTGCTTTTGCTTTTTTGCACTTGCTTCAGCTTCACAGCTTGCCTTTGACTTCAGGTCTCTCGGCTTCGCTGATCTGCTCTTTAAAAAGTCATTGTCTTCGGTTTTTCTCAGGATTGCTTCCTGCGACTTGTCGTTTGGTGTTTACACATCCATCCGTCACCTCGCTCATTGCCCATCTGTGCTTTCACTTGCATGTGGTCGGTCTGCTTGGATTTTGACGTTTGTGTGTGTGTCCTTTCGCACTCACCATTCATCACTATCTTGTCGCAGTTCGCCGTCCCGATCTTAAAAACTATGACATCTCTGATGCAGTATCAAATCTCCTCAGAGAGATGTGTTTCGACTACCTTATCGTTTGTCGATACTGAAAACCTCAGGACTATGCCACCGTGTTCGCCGCTGCTCTTTGCTGGTTATCAGCTCTTGATGCGCAGTTCATAGTCGTGTATTTCGCCCGCACCACACTTCGTGATGTAGGTTTAGAGCGTTTTCTTTGCATCTATGACTCTGTCTGGGTACCCCTCGTACAGCTTTTCTCAAGGCTGTAGGAGCGGTACCCAGGCGAAAGCAATCCCAACAGGCCCTGGCGTTCGCGTCAGGGCTTTTTGCGTTTCTGGTACATCGTGTCCTTGAATACGAGTTCCGACAGCTTTAGCGTCATAGGTGATCTTTTTGTCAGTTTTTCGCATGCGCATTTCGCATCGAACTCTGTCGAAGGTTCCTCGTACAGCTATTTGCTGCGCTAGGGCTCTTTAAAAATCCGTATTCACGTAACACACACCCTCAAGGGCACGCCTAATGCCCCTTGGGACATGGCTGCCTCATTTTTCAAGGAGATACAGCCATGTCAGATAGTCAAAAACGTCTTCCTTTGAAGGACGAGGTTGCCGATATTGTTAAGCACGCTGGTGGTTGGTTAAACGTCATCGAACGTGTAGCCCCTATCCTCGCGCCCGCAATTCGACATCATGGTCACGGCGTAGATTGTCCTTTCCCAGAGCGTCATCGGGAAGGCGGCGGTCGTGACTCCTTCAGGTTTTCCGAAAAGGCGGACCATGAAGGCCGGGCCATTTGCTCCTGCAACCAGGACGGATGGAGTCAGTTTGATCTGCTTATTCAAGCAGGTGTTGGCAGTAATTTTGTCGATGTCTGTAAAGAGATTAAGCGGGCGTTTGGTGGCGGTAGTGAGGCGTATAAGGCTAAAGAAGCTCCGGCTCCTAAGCGTCAGCGTCCTCGTTCAACTGCTGAAGACAATGCAATTAAGGCGGCTTCGATGAAACAGATTGTCAAGGATCTGCTTCCGCTTGGTCATCCTGATGCTGCAGTCGGACGGTTGTACTTCCGTCGCCGCGGAATCCCACTCAACAAAGCCATTGGCGATGTTAAATTCCATCCAGCTCTTCCGTACTACCGCACTCGTGTGGAGAACAAAGTCCGGATCAAGGAACTGGTAGGAAGGTTCCCGGCGATCGTGTCTGCATTTCGTAATGGGCAGGGTAGGGTGATGAACCTTCATCGCATCTTCCTCACTCAGGACGGATTCAAGCTTGATCACCCCCTGGTTTCGAAGCCTAAGAAGGTTTGCTCAGGTTTGGACAACTGGTCGAAGACACCCGTTGCTATTGCCACCGTCCCAGAGTGCAGAACCTTGCACATATGTGAAGGTGTCGAAAAAGGATGGGCGCTTCATCTGGTTACAGGTGAAAGCGTACGGGCTGCTAATAGCTGCACGTCTTTGCCTGGTCTCTACGTCAACCGTGATGAGTTTGACGACGTTGTGCTTTGGGCCGATCACGACCCTTACAACGAAGTTAGCGAAAAGCATGGTGCAGGTCAGACCTACATGTACAAGCTCTTCATCGAGCTGATGCGTGCAGGCTTTCGCGTATGTCTCATGATCCCCGATACGAACCCCACCAAGGAAGCGAAAGGTCCTGACTGGGAGGACATCGCGGTCAATGAGAAGGTGCTGGAGATGCCCCTGACTGAGCGTTTTGACTACCTGCGTACCCGTGCTCTCGAAGGCGGTGTGTTTACACCTACAGGCCACGTTAAGAAGATCCCGAAAGAGACCTTTTTGGCTGAGGCTAAAGTGGCGTGACTACAAAACAACCCTCTGGCCAGCTATTGCTGCCAGAGGGTTTTTTTATGCTGTCATTTTGGCTTGACGGCCGATCAGAGGTGAGTCAGCATTAACCCGTCCTACTAGCCCTCCTCGAGAGCTAACCTGATCTACGTCGTAGCATTTCTATGAGGTTTTTCAGGGTGTGATTCAAGTCATGCTAATTCTTGGCTTGTTGAGCACAGACATTGCTGGAACCATTTTGGACCCGTCTTTTGACGTTTCCATATTCGAGGTACTAGGCATTTCCTGCTGCGTTCGCGCTTCAGTAGATTTGTCCCAGGATTTTGTATCTCTGCCATCTCAGCGCTTTCTTGCTCTGATAATGGCTCCTCCGGCTTCATGCCAACTCCCCTGCACGGGTAATCTCTATGAGCTTATTCCTGGTGCAGTCAGGGATATAGGAGGTTCTTCATGTCGAACGAAGTTGAACTCGTGAGTGTCCCTCCAATTTGGAGGACACCTTCAGGCGATTCATTTGAGCAAGCGAAAGCACGCTTTTTGTCGCACGAACACGAAGGTAATTTTGATTTGAAGGATGAAAAGGAAGAGTCTGACGATTCTCCTTTTTAACTAAATATTATTTCCCTCAAGGGCACTCACACTGCCCTTGGGTTAGTCGTGTGCGCCGTAAATAGGTGAGAGCATGACTGCATATCTTAATCCGACATATATTTTCAACCCTGTCTCTGATGACTTTGTTGTTGATATGTCACCTACGCAGATTTTGAAATCTCAGGTCTGCCAACGTTCACTTGGCTATTACCGAGCTCGTATAAAACCAATGGCTACACCTTTGAATCTTGTGTTTGGTTCTGCCTTGCACTGGGTAATAGAAGGTTATATCAAAGGTTATATCGACCGCGATCAAATGGGAAAGCACTTCTCAGATGAGTTTTTCCGTTTGTCTATGTCAGGCTTAATCAGCATGGCAAAGTCAAAGACGCGCGAGGTTAACGAAGCAATCGGCAAGCGTCTAGCAGATCAGTTCCCATCGTTTTTCGAGAATCTGGGTCTTCGACCTTTGATCATTGAGGGAGCTTTTCGGCTAAGGATTTCACACAATACCTACATCAACCTGGTCATCGACTTTGTTGGTGTTGCGGAAAGGGACATCATTTTCAATGGTGTTCTTATCGCATCTAAAGGGGATACAGTCATTCTTGACTGGAAAACGGCAGCTACTAAGGAAGGCGCTTTATTTGCAGGCATCGCTTTGCAACTGACGTTTTACTGGGAAGCTGTACGTTTAGCGTGTGAGTCTCTTGGGATTAAGGAACCGACAGCGTGTGGTTTTGCCTCAGGGCTAAAGCCGAGTATGTCAAAACCTGATTCCGAGTCTCTTGTAAAAGCCATGTGGCAGCCAGTGCAATGGACCAAGCGTACACGTAGTGATGTTGAAGAAGCATTCGACTACGCTCGTGTAGTTGCTGGCCGTATTAGACGTGGTGAGTTTCATCGAACGTCTGGTGCTGCTTACAACTCTCCCTGTGATAGTCAAACTCGTTGTGATTTCGCTGGGCTGTGTCTGGAAGGTTCAAAGCGTGGCTACAGAATACCAGGTGGGCTAACAATTGCTGATCTGGTCTAAATCATCCTACCTAGTGGGGCACAACTGCCCCCAGGGTAATGCTGCCCTTCGGAGTGACAAATGAAAGAGTCAGTTCGTATGGAGCGGTATGCTCAACGTGCCGTCGATAAGCGCCGTAAAGAGGAAGACTCTAACCGCAAGATTGGTCAGTTTGTCTTGATCAAATATCTTGCGCAAGGTGATCATCTTTGTGAGGCACTGCAAAAGATGAGCCAAATGGAGCGGCAAATGTACATATCCCAACACACCGAACTGATCGAAAGTTCAGACGGTGCGGAAGGGATCAACGTGGTTTGGTGTCCCAATTCACAGGTTTTGACCCATAGACTCCTATCATCCGAACTTCGGAAGGAGTTCGAAGGACAGCATTACCTTAGTTCTTGGGTTCGTAAGGTAGGTCCTCATCAGTATGAAGCGCTACGCACTACATTGCGTGACAGACTGGAGAGACGAGTTGCCGTGCGTCAGCATCAAAAGAATCAACTTGCTATAGACTTCATTGAAGCTAATGTCGGTTAAATAGTTTTCCATCAGACGATGGGCTAAATCCAGCCCTCGGGCCGGAAGTAAATACTTCCGGCGGGACGCCCCGGGAGTGTTATCAACTAACGCGCGACGGCGTCACTGGAGGTACTGATGTCATACATCAAAAACCTGATGCTGGCAATTGTGTCAGCTATCATGGGTACTGTCTCTGCCTCCTTGTTTGAAGGGTGGACTGTTAAGGAACAGAAGATTGTTTTTCTGATTTCGGTACTGATGGTCGCAGTAATGCTGACCAAGTCTTCAACTTCCTCAAAGGAGAAGAGCAGAAAAATGAAATTGCAGCAGCGGAGAGCGCGTAAGCGTAAGTCCCTACGCGGCAAGAAAAGAAAAGGTCATGGCCCTTAAGTGTAATGGTGAGATGAAAACTTTCATTAACTCACTTAAGGAACTGACCATGTCTTCCACAGCAATCATAGCGGTATTGATCATGGCTTTTTTAGTATGGTTACGTTGCGATCACTGCGAAGCAAACGGAAAGCGTTTTATTCCGTTCAGACACACCCCTCGTAACTGAGGGAGCTGCAAGGATTCACCGCCCAGGGGCCCTAACAATCCCCTTTGGGTTGTTAGGTTTTGGGAGGGCGCAGCACTCTATAAAAACAAAATCTAATAATAATGGTGAATATATGTTTTATCAAAACTGCAAAAATCAACAAACTCGTTTATCAGGATTTCAGAAAGGGCTCGCTCCTATGAAAGCACTGATTAAAATCTATCATCAGTACCGCTTGGTCCTGGTCTTCGTGCTTCTTGCATCGACGATCACTTCTGAGCGACCTATGAGGCACTGGTTAGTTGTACCTACATTCGTGTCGGTATGGCTGGCTAAGGTTTTCAAATGGGGGGTGACTGGTTTTACGCTCTATATCCTCTTTTTCAACGGTATCCATCTACCTTGGTGGCTTTCAGTCGCTAGCGTGATGACCGGTGAAATTCTCTCGATAGCTGTCGCAGCTGCAGAGATGGAAATGAAGCACTACGGGTATCTAAACAGCTAACGCTGTCTGGTCGTGAAAACGTCCGGCACAGCTTTGCTGTTGCCGGGCGTCGGCAATTCCACGCCCGGTCTGCAGACGGGCGTTTTTTTTAATCTCCCGTCTGCAGCGGGTAGGAGAGTTTTGCAATGAACAACATGAATTTTCGCGGTGACCTCGTATGGTTTATCGCCCTCGCTAACGATCTAGTCACTCCTTGGGAGGCTGGCCGCCAGGCTGCTAACCTCAAAGCGGGCTTCACCAGCAACCCTTTTGAGACAAACACTTTCAACCATGCTGAATGGGCGAAAGGTTTTGCTCATGGGGTGTCGCATGACGCTCCGGCGGTGTCGCAATCCATCAATGCTTCAGTTGTAGTTTCACTACCTCTGATGGAAGTGCAGCACCTACCTGATAGGGCCTTCTGGGCCGAAGCTAACCGATTATCTGTCGGTGGAATGTCTGAGTTCGCACTTGCTGCGCGCTTGGGTGTTTCTCGGGATCAGTTAAGCGCTGGAATGATCCTTCATCACTTCTGGGATGAGGATGCGATTCCTTTGGGAATTCGCGAAGCGGGGTAACCCTTGCATTAGGGCTGGATAAAGCATCCGGCCTTGCCGGATGTTTTAAACATTCGACCGTGTGTGCTTTCGCATGCATTTAGTAGGTAAGGGAAATAAATATGTGGCTGATTAAAGTATGGGATGGGAATTCGAATTGTGAGTATCACCGAAAGGGATCTTACGATGAAGTGACCACTCAGCTTCGTCATTTACCACCAAGTTATATCTGGTCTGCTCAACCAGTCTGAGTAAATCTCAGACGGTTAGCTCGTTGGCATTTCGCCTGGATTTTGAATCCCGGCGACTGCCGGCGAGGAACCAAAATGTCTATATCTGCCGAATGGCTACCAGGTTTTACTGGTATCGCTACCGAAACGTTGCTGAACGTTCGTCGCGCTTCCACGGGCTGCAGGATCTCGAAAGTTGAGTTCCAGCAGTACCTTGAAGAGGTTGCTATGTACACCGGCACGCAGCTGAGCATGAACGGCAACGTTCTTACGCTGAAGCTGAAATGGATGGGTCAACTGCACTCCTTCGATCTCACTGAGATTGAAGGTGGCGACTACTCATGCCCGGTCCAATTGGGTGTGGGTACACATCTCATTCTTCTGTAATTCGGACGCCCTATCCGGGCGTCCTTTCTCCTAGTGATCTGGATCAAACCTCCAGCTCACGCTGGGTGTTTGCTCGAGTTCACTACTCGATTCGCACCCGGCTCCGGCCCCGGGTGTTACTTAAAGATTCCCCGTGGTCCGGCGGGTGAGAGGCTTTTAAAATGACTAACGTAACTAACGCTGTAACCAACACCGTAGCTGCTCGCACTGTTGCTGATATCGAAGCGATGCACCGTGAATCCCTGGCTTCGCAGCCGGTTAAAATGGTCATGGCTCACGAGCTTTTTGGCTTCTCTGAGGAACTCAAGGGAGTAGGGCAACTGCCTGTCTTCGTTGGGGACCATCCTCTAGTGCCGAAGGGTAACGATGATCATGTCTTCAACAAGAGCCTGGTTCGCCGGATCCTGTTGAGCATGAAGGGTGGTGATACCAGCTTTATGCTGGTAGGTGACAAAGGGACAGGTAAATCCTCCTTGGTTACACAGATGCACAATCGCCTGAAGAAGCCGATGATCGCTATCACTGGCAGCAATGGCATCGACGACACTCACTTGCTTGGTTGCAAAACCATCAAGGGTGGTGACGTTGAAGAGTTCGATGGTGTTTTGAGCTATGCGTATCGCACTGGCTTGACATGCCTCATCGACGAGATCTGCACACTGCGTCCCGGTGTTATGGTTGGTGTCAACGACATCCTTCAGGGTGACGGGGTAATCAACCTGAAACACCACGGTATTGATCCTACGCTCAACCCACGTGATCTTTTGAACGTGGACGGCGGGATGACTATCGTTAAACACCCAATGTTCCGGTTGTTCGCGACCGATAACACTGGTGGTAAGCAGCAGAGCGATGCCCGGTTCGCCGGTGTCAACGCTCAGAACGCTGCTGTTCGTAGTCGCATGACCAGCTTCAAGGTGGGCTTCATGACACCTGAAGAGGAAATGAAAGCCCTCAAAGGTGCTGCAGATGCCTACGCTGCCAAGCGTGAGCTGACCCCAATGGATGACATGTTCATCCATCAACTCGTAGAGTTCGCTTTCCGTTTTCGTAAAGCGTTCGCCATGGAAGAAGCCTGCGACAATATCTCGTTCCGCGAGATTCAGCGTTGGGCTTACAAGTGGATGATGTACGGCGATACTGATGAGTCCTTCGTGGATTCTATCTACACCAATCTTGAAGAAACCGACCGAGTGCTGGCTATTGAGTTGTTCAAGTCAACATTCAGCCGCGACCTGATTTTGCCTGAAGAGCATGCTTATTCGGTTACGTCGATCGCGGACGATTTCATCACCAAAAGTGTAGCTGCCTCAAAAGCAGCAGCCGCCTAACCAAAGGAGTTCGCCATGTTTTACGTTGTGAACCCCAATGGAAGTTTCCTGGCCGGCTTCCTGCCGGCTGGGACGCGCGAAAGCATCATGTTCGAGGGTCAAATGGTTCAAGGCGAACCTAAGATCACTAAGCGTTTGGAGGGAGCTGCAAGCAGCTCTCACGATGCATGGGAATTTATGTGCGAGATGGTTTCTGAGGCGAGAGCTGACGGTTATCTCGACACTGCATTCACTGCCAGCAAATTGCAGGTGCCAGCAGATCTTCACCATGAGGAATTCCCTCTGGTGTTGAGAGGCTTTTACGCACGTGTGAAGACTATGGCCAAAGATCAGTTCGCAGCCGGGCTTGCCAGGTTGCGGGCAGTTCATGAGGTCTTGTCACATGCTGATGTCCAGCTACAGAGCTATGACGATGACAAATTTGTTGAGATGCGCCTTGGGGCTCAAATCATCAGGTTTGGATTTGTGCCTGAACGGTTATGGGAAATCATGACCACGAAGGCGAAGGAGCTTTGCGAGAACCGCGGAATGCTGGATGACAATTACCTTCTCCCTGATGGGCGTGGGTTGTTGCATCTGCGCACTCGCGAAACCGTTCTTGATGTGTACGTTCGAGCATTTCTGCAAGGGGCCATCAAGGCGGGCGCGGTGATCGAGCTTACATCTGATCAGAACTGGCGCTTTCTCGAATCGAATCCGTTCATTGCCGCTGATGTGAAACATCTTCAGTGGTATCAGGATCACCCTGAAGTTCTCAGCAGTGTTCTCAAGCTAGACCAAACGATCCCTGTACAGGCGACGAAAGTCTTCAGTGCAGTAGATTTTTATTGTTGAAAATGCGGTCCTCAATGGACCGCACCTCTTTAGTGAGTTGGACCAAAATCCCAGCTCACGCCGGGTTTTTGTTCGAGTTCACTGAGCTCACACGACCCGGCACCGTGCCCGGGTTGAAACCAAATTTGTTCCTGTGCACGGCAGGTAAGAGGCTCCAAATATGAAAGCATTGATGAAAGCAATCACTCGCGTTGACGCTGCTCTGGATTTGTTCTGGATTGGCATCGTTCTGCGTACTTATCACGAAGCGCAGGCCGCACGTTTTAGCCGTTTGGCTGAGCGTCTGGCCCTTGCAGCAGTTGAGCACCCGCGGATTGACTACGTGAGCCACCAGGCTCTCCGTCACAAGCTGGAAGCTGATTTGCTGCAGGGTAAGGTTTAACAGTTTTACGGGCTGCCCTAACGGGCGGCCTCTTGCTCTGAGAGTTGAAATCCAGCTCTGGCTGGGTGTTTGTCGAGTTCTTCGAACTCAACGTCACCCGGCTCCGGCCCCGGGTGTAGATCTTTTATGCCCCGAGGTCCGGCGGGTGCGAGGCAACACCATGAAACTGTTCAAAACCGTAGCGCAGGCTGTTTCCAAATTCGTGATGATCCGTTACCACCGCCGCATGGCTCTGGCATACCGGAAGCTGGCTTCTCATCACGCCGATCTTGTCATTCACACGCAACACCGCGTTCCCACAGCTTCTATCGCGAAGCTGCGTGGCAACGCAGTGCTGCACGATCAGAAAGCTAAAGCAATCCGAATCGGAGAATGACCATGTCTGCAATGATGAACTTCAGCAAAAATGCAATCACTCAAGGCTGGATCTCGTTCTTTCGGGTCTTGGCTTCAAACTCGGGGATCGAGTTCGTCTTTGGTAAGGATGAGCAACCCCGTACGGACGGTCGACGTGTCTACCTTCCAAGCCTGCCTATGAACCTGACTAAAGATGATCTTGACCTTACGAAAGCCTTTGGCTTCCACGAGGTTGGGCACATCCAATTCTCTGATGTGGTTTTCTTCCAGGCATTTGCTGCGAAGCATGGCGATTTCGCCCGCTTCCTGCTCAATGCATTGGACGACGTCTACATGGAGTACAAACAAGCACAAGCGACCCGAGAAGCCGAAATCTATTTCCGGCGTAAGGCGAGCATCCTGTTTGAACGCAAGCGATTCCGTGACGGCAGCAATTCTGTTGCTGAAGCGGTTGCCTGCTATTCCCTTTGCTACTTACGTACCGATCGGTGGAGTGAGTATCGTGACCCGTTCGCGGTAATCGAGGCTAACTTCAATAAGCACTTCGGTGCTCATGCTGATCACGTTCGTGGCAATCTCAATGAAATTCTGATCAACGAATTCCCAAATGTGCAATCAACTCAAGATGCTGGCAGCTTGACGCTGCGGATCATTGCGATGCTGAAAGCGCTTGGTGAAGATGAAGAGAAGAAGGATGAGGGTCAACCTGAGGAGTCGAAGGGAGGTGAGCAATCATCACCTGCTGACGATTCAGGTTCGAATGGGGAGCCCAAACAGGACGGTGGCACTGAAGGTACCACTGGCGATTTGGAACCTGAGGATCCATCTGAACCGAGCAAAGACGGCGGCCAGGACCCAAAACAGTCTCAGGACAGTGATGGTGCTGACAGCGGGAAAGGCAATGGTGATGAGCAGTCCCCAGGTAATGGCGCTACTGGGCCTGATGGCCAAACTGGTACACAGGCTGGTACAACTGATGGTAATGCGGGTCAAACCGGCGGTTCACAGGCGGCTGATGGTCGCTCCCTGAAATCAATCGTTGACGAGATTCTCAATACCACTGGCCTCGGCGACAAAGAAGTATTTGACGACGGTGACGCCGTCAAGTCTGTCTCCAAGTCTGTACAAAGCGGTACCAACCCTGACTACAAAGGCCAATCGCTGGCTCCTGATTGCGTCATTGACGGCAAACTGGATCAAGCACCAGGTAAAGCAGGTAAGGGCTTCGGTGGAGGCGCTGGCAACAAGGAGAAGGTCGACGGGATGACGGTATGCCCCGAAGACATTTCTGAGGCCCGCGATATGGAAAAGCGTTTGGGGCGTAGGTCTCAAGTGCTAGCTAGTAAGCTGAAAGGCTTACTGATGCAACAGCAGGAAGCAGAGTCGTTTACGACTACTCGCGGTCAGCTGGGGCAAAACCATCTCTACCGTGTAGGCCTGGGCGATGTTCGCGTTTTCACTCAAAGTGAGGAAGCTCAACGTCCTACTACCGCAATCTCAATTGTTGTCGACCTATCCAGCTCTACTCAGGATAAAGCCGATAAAGATTTCGCCAAAGGTGAGAAGGACCAGTTTGAGGCCGCTGAGGCTCCAAGCACTCTTCGTTCGATCCTTGAATCCGTGATGCTCCTTGAGAAGGTCTTCGACCAGATCGGTTGCCCTCGCGAGATTCTTGGGTTCGCACCTAAAGGCGGCGAGCTGATTTCTATGGCTCGCTGCTTCGGCGATTCCTCTAAAACTGCAATCAACCGCATTGGCGGACTCAGGAAAGTGGCGGGCGGCGGTCACACCCCTATTGGAGAGGCTGTATTCCATGCAGGGCGTCGACTGGTGTGCCACGAAGCCAACCGTAAGGTGATGTTTGTCCTCACGGATGGTGCCCCTGGCAACGTTGCCAAGGCTGTTGAAATGACCCGCTTCTGCGAAAGCAGTGGTGTTCGTGTGGTGTATCTGGTCATTGGAGAAAAGGTCCGTACAGACTGGCTCACTGAGGCTCGTATCCCATATGCAGTAGCAGCTTCGAGTGTTGAGGTAACACCTGTTCTACTGGCTGAAGCCAGAAAACTGTTGATGTAACAATCACTGTACCCACCTGGGTATTCCGAGGTCTTGCCTCAGAACGCCCGGGTAGCCCTGGGCGTTTTTCATAAATGCCCCAACTAGGGTGCGAGGAAGTTATGTCCGGTCTAATCAACTACGACTACGTCGAAGTAGCAATTTCGGCGTTCAATGATCACGTTTTAGAGCCCGGTGAAATCTCTCTGGAAACAGTAGAGGGTCACGGTTACTCAGCTGGTTTCCATGGTTATCCATGGGGTGCACCGGACGTGATTAAAACCACTCCTGTTCTGCTGAAAGGCTGGAATGCTGGGTGGAAAGCCGCTTGTGAGCGCGATCAAAAGGAAGAAGCAGCTAAGCGTCTCGCTGAGAAATCCGCGAAGTGAAGCTGAAGGCTCTCTAGAGCCTTATCTCAACCAGGACGGCCTTCGGGCAGACCTAGCTGGGTGATTTTCGAGACATCGATCTCGATTCCACCTGGCCCCGTGACCAGGTGTTTGAAAACCAAATACCCCGACACGGCGGGAGTGAGATCCATCATGGACCTAGTAGATACCGCTGTAAGCGCATTAACGAACATAGCTCCTAACGGTGGCGCGCCTGATGAAAAGGCCGCTATCTGTGCAGCGTGCAATGCTGGATTCAATGCCCCTCCGGGAGCACTGACCCCACCAGAGTTCGAGCGATTCCCTCTCCTCACCGAGTGGTTCTCGATCGGACTTAACGCACAGGCTCGCTTTAGTCATACCGTTAAACCTGACGAATTCGGCTTCGGCCAATAAGTCAGGGAGGCCCGATATCGGGCCTCTTCTCCTCCTAGTGAGCTGGATCAAACATCCGGCTTACGCCGGGTGTTTGCTCGAGTTTATTGCTCGATACACACCCGGCTCCGGCCCCGGGTGTTAATTAAATTTGCCCCGTGGTCCGGCGGGTGCGAGAGAAATACCATGACTATTGCAAACGTAAACAGCTCTGTTCAGATCGTTGCTCAAACTGCTGAAACTGAGGTTGCTGTTCTAAATCATCAAATCAAGTGCATTTCTGAAGATCGTCAGATCGACATGAAAGACATTGACGTTGTGGTTGGAGAGCTGCCGAAGGAGGCACGTAAACTGCTCTGTGAGAAAATCTTCCCTAAGGACTTTCTGCGTCCATACCACCGCATTCGCGAACAAGCGGAAGAGGTGCTGGACAAGCTCGGCTCCATCAAAACTGATCTCGGCGGTATTAACACCATCGCTTCGGCAGTTGAGAAGGCAGAAGAACTTGATGCATTGGAAGTTAAATGGGATGAGCTGTTGGCAACTGATGAGGCGCGCTACACCGACATGTGCCGAAAGCACTTGCTCGAATTGGGTGCCAAAGCAATTAAAGGTGGCGCAGATCAACTCACTGTCTCGAAACTGATGGCAGCACTGGTCAAGCGTCAACCAACGTGGGAGGAAGTAGCTAAGAACCTCACCTTTGCGTACAGCGTTCACATTATCCAGCTGGACGATGCGAACTTTAATACCAAGCTTTACAAGGCCCAGCGCGACAGCGTTGTGGCTCTTCGTGAAGGGGTGATGGGTGCCTGCGTTCAGCATGTTTGTGCTGAAGCGTATGCAATTTGGAAGCTTGTAGACAGTAAGGATCGGACCACTAGCACTGGCGAGATCAAATTGAACCCTCGCACGATTCGTCGTGCTAAAGCGATGACTGAAAAGCTGGTTCCGCTGGCCTTCATTCATCCGCTGATCAAGCCGCTCCACGACGCCCTTTCGGCTGAGTTGGAAAAGCTGCCTGAGTCTGGGTTCATGAGTGCTCCTGAGTTCACCAACTTTGAACAGTGCCTGCTTGCATTACGTGACCAACGGAAAGTCGTTGATCACCTGACCAAAGGCTTGCCATTGATCTCTGTTGTGAGTACAGCGCAGCAAACCTTGTTGGGTGCCTCGGCTCCCCAGGGCAACACTGCAAGCGCTCCTGTCCAGGGCGATGTAGCTCAACAGCAAAATGTAGCGACCGCCCCCGCGGTTGCCTCGACAACAACTGAAGTCACTTCTGTGGCTGCTCCTGTTGAAGAAGCTGCGGCTCCAGCCGTAGCTGCACAAGCTGCTGATGTGAAGCTAGAGCAGGCGGTCCCGGCCGTTGAATCAAGCGTATCTGCCCAGCAAACCGCTAACCCCGGTTCGCTCGCTTTCTACTTCTAAATTTCGAAACTTCCCACCCCTGACGGGCCACCACACCCGTTAGGGGAGTGGTGCGCCCAATTTGGAGCGCGCTATGCAAACTGATCTGTTCGGCGAAGTAATTCGCACACCATCCGTTAGAAAACAGTCCGACCGAAAAGCTACCGCCACCCGGCTGGTTTTTGATCGTAAGGCTCTGTGGTCGACCTCTGGATATCTGCCCGGTGCTGTTCAGGTTGATAAGGAAAACGTGGCTGAGGTTATGGCCACATCTGATACTCGATCTGACAACGCAACGATTGAGCGATTGGAAAAGGCTCTAGGGCTCGAACCTCTCGTGAAGAATGGGCAGTGGTTAAACGACACGTTCGGGTTTCAATACCGGCGCGTTGGTAAGCCATTCAAAGGCGCCAAATGTTATGGGGAGAAGGGCAGCCTTTTCCGGGATCTGAATAAGCAGCTTGTGCTGACCTCCGCGAGGTCTGCAATCGAACCGCTGTTCCATGACCCTTGCTCCTGGTTGGTCATCAACTCAATTATCGTCCTAGACGTTCGGTTGAGAATGATGGACGCCGATGAGGACCACCAATATTGCCTCAAAGCTTTCCTTCAAGTTCTTGCCCAACACGACTTCATCGACAACACCCGCACGGGGGACACCATCCGGTCTCTTACCAAGCGGGATCAGATGCGTGAAATGCGTGCCAAGCAACGTGCTGCAAAGGGTCTACCTCCGATCGAAGCTGTATCTAAACCCGTCAAGGTTGCCGAGCCACTTGTGGTTCCTGCTTCCGTGACAGTTGAGGTCAGTTGCGTGCCGGCGGTGGATGACGTGCAAGAGCCTGCACAGGTCGAAGACGAATTCGTACCTGAGCCTGAGCTCAATGCAGATCTCGCTGAGTTTGACGACGAAGCAGATGAAGTCATTGCGAGTAAGGGCGGGAGAAGAAAACCAGTATCTAAAGCTCTTATGGATGCTTTCGAGTCTGACGACTTCTCTTACGATTTTGACTAACTGATGTTCGAGGGGCGCTGCCGGCGTCCTCTCCATAATTCATTAGCCACCAAACGGTGTGCGAGCTGAGGTCCGGCCCTCAGTAGGAGAAAATCATGAAAGCAAATATCAAAGCTAAGCTGGTCCCAATGTTCGACGTAGCTGTGCTCAAGGCAGCAAAATTCCTCTGGTTGGTCATGAAGGTCTTTGACCCACGTCCACTTCAGACGCACTTTGCTGCTCGTAAGCCGGTTCAAAACATTGAGGTCACGCATTGCTTCTCACTACGCGGTGCTGATGCTGAGTTAAGTATTGCTCGGCTCTCAAACATGCACATTGGTAGTAGCACTGGGAAAGGGCGTACTGGATTGGTCAGCCGTAAAGGTCTGATCAAGATCTACAACGCTGAGAACGGTAAGTTCTTGATGATCCGAGCCCAGGGCGTACCGACCATAGCTGGTGAAAAGCAGCTGACCAAAGACTCTATTGCGTTGAACTATGACGCGAAAAAGGCTTTGGGTATTCCTAAAAACCAGGAGACCGAACTCAAGCTGTTTGTTGGCCCCGCCAACCTCGGTGACCAGGAGTTTTATCATATGTATCAAGACGTTGATGCTTCTAGCCGTACGGCTCGGGCACTCGGTTGGTACTTAGCTATCGGGGGCGTTGTGTACGGCATTTTTCAGATGGCCTTGAGCTTTCTTGAAGCTGCCGTGGCTGCGCTGTTCTAACTGATTGGTGACCCGCTTCTTCCGACTGACGGAAGGGGCGGGCGTCACCTCCAAGCATCTTCCTCTGGAGGTTGATTGGAGGTGGCGCCCGCCCCAGAAATCAGACGATGAGGTGTCACGATGTACGATCACGTTAGCGACAATTCCCCCCAGTTTGTTACAGACTTAGGCTTTTCGTTCGAGGGCCATTTTCGCTACGGCGCAGAGTGCATTCTTGCTCGGCCTGAGGCACCCAAGCTTTACTTCCAAGACTCCCTGCCGCTTGAATTCGTTCGCGATACCATGGAGAAATGGAATAATGAGCTGCACGGGTACCATCCAGGAACTGGGTACTATGCCTTCAGTCAAGAAGACGAGATGGCCAACCCTGGGTACCACGTACTGGTACTCTTTGCGGACATCAGTTTCTGTAACTCATTTATGGGCAACGTCGAGAACGAGACCCTACCGCCGATACTTGGCGGTTCGATGCTCCAGTATTCAAGCAAGTGAGCCTACTTCCTCGCTTGCTTCTGCTGGCGCAACCTCATCCGGCGTGCGTGTACCTGGACACGCACCGAGGGCCGAGCAGTCGGCCCTTACGCCTCCTGTACTTTCCCTACCCCATTTTGACTAGCGATCTTAGGACCTCACCGGCAGCATAGGTGACCGCCCATACTGAGAAGCCGCTTGCCAATGTCTAACAGAGAGTTTTTCAAGATCATGTGGACCGAGGATGCCTCTGACCGCAGCATTGATCTCGACCATTTCTCCCTCTCGTACACTTACATCCGTGACTGGTTCACCGGCAACATTTTCGACTGGATCGTCGATTACTCTCACCTCTTGATTTACCTATCCTTTGCTCTATCGATAGCCATGATTTTTCGTCGGACACTGAACGCCAAAAGCGGACTCGGTGCGTTTTTTGTCGTCTTGCTTTTATGGCATCAGGGTGAAAACTACACGCTTGCCCATTTGATCTTCGGACCATCAGTAAACCCACAGTTCCTAAATCTCGCCCTGGCTGCTGTCTCACTACTCGGGGTCGGCGTTACGGTGGTCGTGAAGCAATGGCGCACGCTTGATCGGATCATGATTTTCAGTGCTCAATGCACCGTGGTAGCGACAACGCTTTTGTTCCACATGCTGCTTGTGCAGACAATTCTGCCAGGCTGGAATTTCAGCATTGCCTGGGGCAATGTTGCGGCAGTAGCGGTGCCCGCTGAGATGGATCGGGTCTGTGGCGAAAGTAGTCTAGTTTGCTGGCAAGGCGATACCTTTGAGCCGTCAGCATTCAATCCCTACATTCGGGATCAAGTCAGGGCGCGCATTGAGATGCTTAAGTCAGAACCGATAGCAGAGCTGGGTACGACTTTTGGCTCCGACAATGATCTTGTATCTAATGGAACGATGGCGGTGCTTGTGTACAAGAAGGGCAGCCATTTCTGGGTGATCGGTGACAGTAGATATGGTGTCCGCGCCCATACCGTTATTCTGAGGTCCTTCTACATCCTTTGTGCAGCAGCACACTCGGTATGGCTTTTCGGGGCGCTTGGGCTTCTGTGGTTCCACAAGCGCCGCTTCGCGAGGAGGAGGTCTTTTGCTGATTGACTTCGAGACAGTCCATCGAACTTACCTGAAGGGTTCAATGGATGAGGCCGGTTGGAGTTTTAACCCTGTAAACCCCGCAAAGCCTAGAACAGGTAGACATCTGAGCACCTACCAGGTTTTCAGTAATGCGGGGCTTGGAGTTGCCCTCTACTTGAGGAACGATTTCGAGGCGGGCCGTGCAATTAAGGTTCACGTTGGGTTGAAGCTTGTGTTCAGTCGGAAGGTTAAGGGCACGTTTCTTTTGCAAGATGATATGCAAAAAATCTCCTTAACTCTCGACATGGGTGGAGTGAGATCACTCTATGCATGGTTAGCCGGCGATACCCCCAATTTCACCTATGAGATTATTCGGCCGGGTGCTCCCAAGAAACGGGTGACAGGCTTTGAGACAGACCTTGAATTCCCACTTAGCATACGTGCCTTCGAAAATGACTCGGATGGTAGTGCTAGGTCTATTTTGGTTGGGCTATCCGACACCGACATTTTCCATCTGCAGCTGCACTGCCTGGGGCTAGCCAAGCTGCTTTATCCATCATTGAGTGATACTGCTCTTCTAGCCCACATGAAGCCTCGCATGAGCACCCCAACTTCATGCACCGCGACCACTGGCACACCATCCCTGGTCAATGTGGTTCCCGAACCAACTGAGCTCCCCGCAGAGCCTCCTTTGGGCTCTATTCCTGCCAATGGTGAGTGTCTCCTAGAGGTCGACATTGAGAAGGCCAAGAAGGCCGTTTTCGCAGTTGGAAAGAATAGATGGCCACGCAAAGACATCGGTACGATCGAGCACATTCAGAATGGTCCAGTCGATGCCATGGATCGTTTTGTGAAAGCCGGCAACGTTGGTGACTTCACTGAGTGGGACAAGATTTACGGCTTGCTTCACCCCTCGACCAGGTGACTTCTCCAAAATGGGGCAGTCCAGTCCCACTATTGGGGTATGAACGAGAATCTGAAATTCCCACTGATTTATCAGCACAACGCTGAGTACGCCCGGGAGATACATGCGGCCAAAGAGGTTAGTCGGCTTTTGCAGAAGGTTGGCTTTCCTGGTGAGGACGTGTGGATCGATCTCCGGTTCGACTACTCATTGAGCGACCACTCCTCATCAAACCTAGACGTCATGCTGATACGGGGGCAGCCCCACGGTATCGTGAAGCTAAACCTGCAGGCCTTATTCTTGATGCAGGACTTCGAGGTGATGATCAGAGAGGTTATCCCCCATGAGTTAGCTCACGTCTTACATGGTGTGAAGTCCAAGGTTGATGGCGTCGAAATTCAGAAACCACATGACGAGGCTTGGAGCGACATCTTCATCGACCTCGTAGGTGGTTTCGATCAGGACATTGAGCCATTGGCCAAGGTTCGGGGTGAGTTTGATGATCGAGCAGTACGGTTGAGCAAGAGCGGCATCCTGGTTGAGTGTGAATGCGGGGATGATGAGTCAATCGATGTGATTGCCGACACCCCAGGTAATTCAGCCAAATTGCGTAACGAAGAGCTGAAGTGCACCACCTGCAAGTTTCCCTACGTCCGGTTTCAGGGCGATTCAATTCCGCAGCGCATCGCCGCTGACCTAAAATTCTTAGAGAAAATCAAATGCATCAAGCTTCAGCACACGCACCTTCAGCGTTAGCACAAGGCGTATCTCGCGGGAGTGGGTTGGACCATTTCGTAGACATCCATATCGGTGTGGACGCGAAGACTGGCGAACCCAAAATATGGTCGTATCCGTCGGTCACCAATTTCAACATCATTTTCCTTGGGGGGTCGGGTGCCGGTAAGACACATACGATCCATCACATGGCAGCAAATGTGTATGTGCGAGGTACGACCCTACACGTTATCGACATTAAGGGTGACTTCGCGCATTCGAACTTTGAGGCTACGGGCTTGGGGCATATGCTCCACCCTGAAGACTTTAATGAGATCAAGTTCAACTACTACCAAGACGGCTGCTCGCTCAATCCGCTGCAGGTCCCGCGGACAGAGGAGGGTGGGGGAGTCGTGCGTACAATTGAGTACGTTAAAGAGCTTGTTAAGGTCTTCAACCCGCAGGCAGGCCCGAAGCAGCTGAACTACCTCATCGAGATTCTAAAGACGGTCTACACGAAGTCAGGAATCGACCACGATGACCCTGAGACTTGGGCGCGGCAATCTCCAACCTTGATCGACGTGCTTGGTGAGATCGATTTGATCTTTAATGCCCTCACTGGGGGAATGGACACCACCACCGTTGCGGACATCTTTAAGGCCTTTGGCCAGGCCAAAAACCAGGCTGAAAAAGACATCCGGAAGATGAAGATCGATGAGGAGCCTAATTCAGCAATTGAGGAGCGAGTTCACGAAATTCGAGCGACCCTTGAGGACACGCTAAAAGGTCATGCTTCAAAGCTTATCAACTTCGATGCCCTCACAAATCGAAATGGCGCCCGTAGCGACTGGGAACATTGGTCAAAGGAAACTCTATACAGTCTCAAAGCAATCATCCAAGGGATGGTTGATAGCAGGCTGTTCACCGGCAATCCGTCTAAGCCGAGGCAGGGAAAAATCAACCGCTATGATCTCACCGCTCTGAGCCCAGCTCACCAGCAAGTGATCATGCGGATTATCGCAAGCCAGGTATTCGCAATGGGGGTAATGGAGACCAAGCGTAACAACGCCTTCAACCCTAAATTTCCAGCTCACATCCTCATTGCGGACGAGGGTAAACACATCAAGGAAATCTCCGTCTCTCCAATAAGTCCGTTTAACCGAATCGGTACGGAAGGTCGAGGCTATGGTGTTGGCGTCTGGTGTGGTGTGCAGCAGCCCGACCAGGTCACCAAAGATCTGCTCAAGAACTTTGCAACGTTTTTCCTGCTCAAGACCCCTGATGCCTCGTACCAAGAAATAACGAAGCTGTTTGGTGTTCGTCCGACCTTGCTGAAATCTCTCCTGCCGCGCGAGAACCTTTTGTTCGGTACCGGAGGTCCATACTCGCTCGTGAACCATTTCCGGTGATTGTGATGATCAAGCGCTATTCCATTTTGGCTATGGCTGTCCTTGCCATGTCGGGTTGTGCTCACGTCGAGAAGCCTTTCTTCGCACCCTCTGAATCTGAATTGCAGGATCGGAGCCAACTCTCGGGCGCGGACCAGGCTGTTCTAATGGGTAAGTACCAGCACGCTGAGCGGATGCTTGCCCAATACGTTAGCCGCAATAATTCTGGCCAACTCAGAATGAAATACTTCGGCATCAGTGGCGAAAACAGAAAGCATGCAATCGATACCGTAGCCACTCTTCTCTGGGAGACCGGTCGCGACGATTCGTTGAAGCAGTTCGCGAAAGATTACTTATCCGGGGCAGAGTATCAGACGACCCTGTGCCGCATATCAGAGCGAAAAGCAAAGTACGAAGAGGCTTATCACTGCTGGAACGAAATGGGTGAGATAGATCGTGCTGAAAGGGTTGTCAGAACTGAGGCAGCCCTTCGGATTTTGAGCACCCCTTAAGATCACTTTCCCCGGGATTGCCCCGGGGAAAAGTTTCCGCATGCAGAATCTTTTAGCTGGTTGCGTCTGCATCCGGCGTTTCGTTGTCGTCTTCATTTTTGTCGAGTGTTGGACGTAGCACTTTGACGTTTCCGTACTTGGTGGTTCCCCATTTAGGCACTGTTGTTGGGAGCAATTCGGAGATTCGATCCTTATTGAGAAGCACGCAGGCCTTCCATGGTTTCACACCAACCCTTACGTCGAACATCGCAGTGGGGCTTTCCATGTCCTTGACCTTCCACATCAGAAGGCCTAGTGAATCGAGTGCATTCTTGATTACGGGAATCGACGGGTGGCTGAAGCTTCGTGAGTCCACGCCCAACTGCATTTGACGAGCAAGAGCGTTGGGTAAAAATTCATCAAGGGACTCAATCAAGCGTGACATGGGCATGATCACATACTCGAAAGCATCCTTCGTCCAGCCTGCATCTTGACCGCCACGGTAAGCATTGATATCTGCCACGTTCAAGAACTTCTCTACTGCCGAAGCAACAAGATCGACCGTATTTGAGGCAGCTTGAGCAGCAGCGATACCTGCCGCTTTCTCAGACTGAATAATCTTTCCGTCGGCATGCCGGATAGCGCTAATGAGCCGCTCTACGCGGTCCCCTGCATTAGTAGGCAGATGGGTCGGGTGGTGGTAGTAACGCAGAGCCATCGTGAGCGTGAAGCGGTCCTCAGGGGCAAGCGAGTTGAACTCGGGCTGTTGCCGGACTAGATAAGCACTGAATGTGTTGTGGTGGGTCGCGTCCTTGCGTTTGACCCATTCACCAGGGCCTTTTTGCTGATACGCGAGGAGCTTGTCGATGTCGTGAGCCAGGCCGGCGACGCGAGCAAGAGGCTCCTCCCAACCTTTGGCACGCATGTAATCAGCAACGGATTTAGAGATTGCTATGGAGTGGTCCCCGAGAGATGCATCAGCATGGTGATGTCCTACGCTCGCCGGAACTTCTGGATGAGCCTTGAGTAACTCAAGAATGGCAACTTGGAGCTTTTCAATCGGCGATTCTGGCGGCCTAGCAGTGGCGACCGGTGCGCGGTCGCATCGCAAATAGTATTGCTCAAAGGGGTCCGAATCCTTAACACCAGGAATGACTGCCCCAGTGCTGGCATCTCGGCTATCCGGGATCATTACCATCATCGTGCAACCAGGAATGTCACAAGGATAAATGCCTGTTACCGCCGGATCTGGTTCCTCCATTTCCTCAGCATTGGGCTGATCGTTGCGTGGAGCATAGATTTTCGCAAAGCCTATGGTTACGAGGGAGTAAGCCACCGCCGAGAACAATAAGGCGTGGACAATATTCATGCCTACAGCAGCAAGGGTACCCAAGTAGCCACCATCCGAAATCACCTGCGTAACCAAGTGTGGCTTGAACATGTACCAGACGGGCGCAAGCGCGTGTGCCTGGTAGTTGAGTTCCTCGCCGATCTCGACGAGGTAGGCCGCGTATCCACCGATCACCAAAGCCAACATGACGATCAATGGGAACATCGCGGATTTAGTGCTCGATGCTGCTGAAGAGCTCATTTTTGACATACCAAAAGCGGGGACTCAAAAAGGGTGCCGGTTTTTTTCGAAAAGTTCCAACCAAAACCGCGTTTTTGGAGCACTGGCCTTCCACTATTACGGTAACAGTCACCTCCAAAGGATTTTGTTTGTGAAGCATGCCCTGTCCATCCTGGCACTGATGATCGGCTGCCAAGCGGCTTATGCGGCGAATAGCGCGTTCAGCGACAGCGCCCTCGCACGCAACGAAGCCTTGTCCCCGTTCGATCGGTCCTATGAGGCCGGTCGTGCGCAAAACATCAACCAACCCGTCGACTACCAGCAGACAAAGCCCTCACACGGCCTTCAACTCGATCTCTCTGCTGATGATCCAGTGATTTCCGTTCAGGAAACTGAAACGGAGCGTAAGTACCGGCAAACCCTGGCTGACCTAGAAACAAATAAGCAGTCTCTGATGAATGCGCGTAAGGAAACTGAGCGCCAATTGGAGGCTGCTAAAGCTACCGCCGAAGCAACTGCGGCTAAGCGCCGTTCCGATCTGCTTGCGCAGCAGGTAGAGATTCAGCAAGCGCTAGCGCTTAACCGACAAGCTCAGCAACAAGCAGAACGCCTGAAGTATGAGCAAGTCGCAGCAGTGGCCAATATCAAGGCTCATAGCGACCAGCTGCTAATGCTGGCCGAAAACAATGCTGAAGTGATTGAGTCTTCTGCCCATAAGCGGGTGATCCTGGAGCGAATCGATCCCACAGTCGTGATGAACGAAACGGTTACCGCTGAGTACCAGGCAGCAACAATCAAGCAAATCGTAACCGGCATCATGCCGAATGGCTGGCGTGTGAAGACTGACTTCAGCCGTAAGCCTGAACTTGAGGTTCGCACCTATGAATTCGTTTCCACGGATGCTCGGGATGTCGCACTCCGAAGTCTTACAGCCTCGGTTCGCGACGCGAAAGTCCGTTACCAATATTTTTGGGATTTGAAGGATGCCAGTGGCAACCCTTCTCCAATGATCCTCCTCACCGATCGCCCGTAACGTAAGGCCAGCTAATGAAGCTCAAGCATATTGTACTTGCACTGACACTGGCCTCCGGGTTGCTCGGTTGCCAGAGCCAATTCGAATTCTCCCCTGAAACTCAGTACGGTGCCCTGCGGCCCGATGCTAAAGAGAAAATGCAGGCTCTTCGAGGCAATACCTATGTGCGTGAGATTCGCACGGAGGATGCTGCGAGGCGTAAGCCGGTTTTCCTGAGCAAGAAGGGGATTCCCCTGCGCTCCGTCCTGGCTCAAACACTTCCGGGTTATTCAATTATCCCGCGCGGTAAGGTAAACCTGAATGACACTATCGACGTATCCGCTGATGGCATGCAGATGGCGGATTTCATCGAGTACATTGAGGGAACTCGAGATCTCGACATCAAGATCGAAGGTAACCGAATTTTTGTCAGCAATTACTCTACGCGTGAATGGAACTTGGCAGCTTTTGCCTCGACCCGTAACGTAAACAACGTGATTGCGTCTACTCAAACACGCGGTGCCAAAGCCGGTGACAGTGAAGACAACACAAAGGAAACCGGCACGTCCACTGGCAACATCATTGGTTTCACCCTGTCTGAGGACGAATGGACCAAAATCATGGAAGGTGCCAGAAAGATCATCGGTGCCGCCTCGGATAAAGGCGGTTCTACGCGCTCAATGGGTACTGCAGATAGTACGGCCGTTGGATCTGGAAGCCGCGGTAGCAACTCCCCCACTGGCCCATCGAACCAACAAAGTTCTGGGTTGAATTTCGATGTACAACTCCCAGCTATGATTGGCGGCTTGGGTGACTCTGATGAAGCACCAGCGTACATCGAGGGTATTCGGTCTGTAGGCATCGTTACTGCCGGCGGCAAGCCTTCAAAAATGAAGGTTCTTGATCGATATCTTAAGCGTGCAATCGAAGAGTCCACGAAGGTTGTGAACGTTCAGGTCGAGGCTTATGACGTCCTCCTGACAGATGGCAAGCAAAAGGGGATCGACTGGAATCTGTTGGTCAATTCTACGGTCAGCGGGAACCCCCTCGGCCTGAATTTCTTTAACACGTCTCCTAAGAGCGACGACCCTTTCTGGAACGTTCAAGGAACTTACACCTCCTCCAAGGTAACGGCAACGGCTCTGGTTAAATTCCTCGAACAATACGGCCGTGTTGAGCTGAAAGATCAACCCAACATCACTGTCCGCAATGGGGTCCCAGCTCAAATCTACGCCGGTGAGGAACTGACCTACATCGTTGATGTTGAACAGTCTCAGGATGAAAGCGGAAACGTAACAGTGACCCCTAAGCTTGGCCGACTGAAGGTTGGTGTAACGCTTAGCGTTACTGTCCGTGTTCTTGATAATGACCAGTTGCTTGTTGATGTCTGGCCTGTGATTTCCAACCTGAATGACCCGGACACAATCAACATCGGTGATTATTCGTTCAATACTCCGAGAGTGAATCTTAAAGAGTTCAGCACCCAGTTGATTACTTCCTCGGGCCAGTCGGTGCACCTTGGTGGTTTGATCACAAAGCGTATGAACGAAGCCATGCGCCAGTTGCCATGGCAGAACCTGGTGACCAAAGCGATTCTTAATCCGCTCACTCAAGGCATTAACAACTCTCTGGAGCGCCGTGAACTGGTTCTGGTCGTAACCCCAACATTGGTGCAAGGGGCGTTGTAATGGCAGAACTTCAGCTAGGGATACCGATCAAGATAGGTGGTGAAGAAGTCATCATCTTCCGTGACGCTATCGGTACCGATGCTTTGGCAACTGGCCGTGATGCTGAAGTATTCACGGTCATTGAGCATGCCGGCCCGGATGGTCGTCCGCCAATCTATATTGATGAGAATGAGCTCGGCACGTTAAGGGAGGATTTTCCCGGCACAAACGTGTATGGCCTCTGGCAGCTCTTATTTGCAAACAACCTTGTGCCCTTGGGGCACGAGGTTGTTGTATTCCCTACCAGCGAAGCAGGTGGCGTATACCTGCAGATGCAGAATGGGACGGACTATGACAGTCCTGCAAATATCAAGCGATCCTCTGAGTATATCGACAACTACTCTGCGGACTTATATGGCTATGATCTGCTCGCAGCGCCAAGAATCCGCGTTGACATCACCGACCTGATCCTTCCATCGACGCCAGCGTTTACACGAGTTGAGCTCTTCTCCAAAAAGCAACACGAACGTACAAAGCGTTGGTATCTCGCTCTAGCGATTTGCATCGTTGCTGCTGTCGCCGCCGTTGGCTACAACTACACAATGTATGCGGTTTTCACGATGAACATGGCCGAATACACAACGAAAAAGAAGTTAAGCAGCGACTTGGATACGCGCGTCGCGGGCCTGTTGAAAGAACGGCTTCAGACCATACCAAATGATGGCGTCGTTATTTCGAGAATAGATCAGGTTCTTGCCTTCGATCCCAAGATATCTACGCCTACTGCTGCCGGGCACACAAATGGTTTTACAGCTGGGCATGTTTTTATGACGCGGCCTGATTTTGCAGTGGATCTTTCGGGAAAGATTCCAGGTGTAACATCAAAGTTGATGCCCCAAATGTCCTATCTCTTGACTGTATCTCCTGATGCACTGGAGGTAGCGTATTAATATTCAATCCTTCCGGAAAAGATTTGGGGCCAAGGGCAAAAACACCCGTGGTGAGCCTCTCTTCACCGGCGCCATGTACTTGGCGATGATTTCTGTAGTTTTCATCAGTCTCAAAGTGACGATGTCGCTGAGTGAAGACCGAAAGCTACCTAATGACTACAAGCAGATAGATCGTGTCAATAACGGGTTACAGAACGAAATTGATGCCATTAATAAGCTTCCGGTACTGCCGAAGCTTGAAAGCTCATGGAAAATGGCTAGTGCTACCGCTGCCATCCACAGAGTTTCTTTCAAAGCTCTGGATGATCAAGCCAAAAGTGAACAAGCCAATACTTATTCTGGGCCTCTCCGAAACTGGACGGCTCAAGTAAGCGGCTCGCCGCGGGCTGTACTTGGAGCGGTGAAAAAAATCCAATCTGAGGTTCCGACGTTCTTGTATGACTACACGATCTCAGGCGGAATCATGAAGTTAAACATCACTGTTGTAGGGACCTGAGATGAAATTCTTTCCTAACTTATTGGTAATCGCAGTCACTGCTGTTGTTGCATGTCCGATCTTCGCAGATGATGCTGACCAGGTACTTGACCGTCAGAAGACCCTCAGTGCAATGGAATACAAGCGCGACCTCTTGAAGATCCAAGCCGACATGGCTGAAACCTATAAGAAGATGTCCGATGCCAGTTTCATTGTTGATAATGAAGGTAATCCACTTGGGGTGGAAAGCATCCAGAAACTGGGCGTAGAGGTGCGCAAGCAGGGCCGAGTTTCCGAGGCCAACCCGTTCCAGAGTTCTGGCTCACCAATCGTCCCCAATGCGATGCCCTTCATGCTCGATCAGCCGACCATGAGCGGGGCCGTACCCAGCACGCCGAATTCCGCATTTGGCAATCAGCAGCGTCTACAACAGGCACCCTTGCCGAATCAAGAGCGTCCAGAGCCACAAAAGCAGCCGGCATCTGATGACGACGAGAAGAAGATCCTTTCTCTCCAAGAAGTTCGCGGCGACTCAATCATTCTCAGAACCAATGACGGCGACCGGATCCTCCGTGTTGGTGAGAAGGTCTATGACCTCACTCTGACTCGCTTCTCAGTTGATAAAGCATATTTGAAGGGGCCTAAGGGAACCCAGGTAGTTTCAATTGACTGGACATCTTCCAAGCGCTATGCGGACGACTGACTATGAGCTCTGAAAACATACGATCTATTGAGCTTCAACAGAAGAAAATTCTTAATCTTCTAGTTTCCGAGGGGAAGATCACCAATTCACAGGCTCAGTCGTTACCGCCGTCTGAGTCCGTTGAGTCGATCATCCCAGACATTGCTCGGATGACGAATAACGAGGACGCATTAGTTGCTGCTGTAGCAACAGCCTTGAGTCGTCCTGCATTTGTCGAGGTTGAAGAGGGTCGGAAAGCTGTCCTACCGGGGCCCTCTGAAAACTACTGCGTTTACGATGGCATTGTGTTTCTAACCAACCCTCTGGATCAGCGGTCCATTTCACGAGCTTTGGCTTGGGCCCGTCAGAAAAAGAACGAAGGGGAGCTGAAGACCGATAGCGAGCTTCGTGTTGGCGTCATTGGTGCAGCCAAACTAGACGGGTTACGCAACACCGTTATCGATGATGATGAAGTCATCACCGCAGATGGTGAACAAGCTAAACAGCTTGCTGCCAAGCGTATTGACGACATGATTCGTGAAGCTGCATCGAAGGACGCTACCGATATCCATCTGCAGCCGACGCAGGGTGATCGGGTTCAGGTGCGCTATCGCATCGATGGTGATCTTCGAACCCAAAGAACCTATTTAAACACCCTTCATGACTCTATCTGCCGGGTGGCGATTGAAACTCGAAGCAACCTGATTCTTGAAACAGGTACTCCCCAGGACGGCAAATTCAGCTTCGATTTGACGGGCAATAAAAAAATCAACCTACGGTTGAGCTCTTTGCCCGTCCAGCGCGGCTCTGATAAAGCGCTGAAGCTAGTGTTGCGTCTTCTCGGAAACAACACCCAGCTTTCTAGCCTCCCGCAGCTTGGCCTTTCGAAGCGCAACGAGGACATCTTGCGACGGCTAGGTAACCAGCCCAACGGTCTCATAGCTATGACCGGGCCGACTGGTTCTGGAAAAACAACCACGCTCAGCGCTGTGCTCGTTGATGCATATCGCAATAACCCTGATCGTAACTACCACACCATCGAAGAGCCGGTTGAAATTCAGCATGAGGGGATGTCGCATACTGAGTGCGGGAAACATCTGACTTTTGCTGACGCGCTTCGGGCACTTTTGCGGCAAGACCCTGACGTTATTTACGTTGGTGAGATGCGTGATGAGGAGACGGCTGATCTGGGATTCAAGGCATCTCAAACTGGTCACTTGGTGCTAACTACCCTGCACACTAACAACGCCCACGAGTCGATCGGTCGACTTGAGCGAATGAACATCCCGCTGGACATAATCGCTTCCAACACCTCTGCGTTTGCAGCCCAACGGCTAGTACGCCGACTTTGCAGCGGCTGCAAGGTTGAGTACAGATTAAAAGATTCTGCGGCCCAGGCTTCGCTCTATGGTCTGAACCAGATATTCAATGGGGACACCGATGTCTGCCTCTATCGCGCCAACCTCAAGGGTTGTGAGAAGTGCGGGCATGAATCGGGTGGCATGAAAGGCAGGGCTGGCATCTTGGAAATCCTTGAGTTCACGCCTGATATCCAGGAAGCAATCCTGGCTGGCGTGCCGCCTAACACCATGCGCAGGAACGCAATTGCGGACGGCTCCTTCCTCGATCTCTGGGACGATGGTTTGCGCCTGGTCAAGGCCGGCATCACCAGCTTCGAAGAGCTCGAAAAGCATCTGCGTCCTTATTTGACTGACCGCCTAAGTGCAGGCCGGGCAAGTCAGCATGTGGCTAAGGGCTTGTCACATCCGGCCGGGCAACAAACACCTTCGCATCTTCGAATTCAGCCACAGCTCTGACCTGTACTGAGTGGCGACACCTATGGAATTTGGGAGGGGTGTTTTGGATAGCGTGTCCCCACAACATCCAAGACAATCTTGCAGTGCAGATCTCTCCCGAACAACAGGGCGATAGGGATGGCATTCGGATGGGGCGAGCTCTTTTCACCCCCTGTCCTGCCTGAGGTCTCTCGTTCTGTCATGGATGGCCGCCTCGGCGGTACCCGTAGCACCTAGTAGCAGATTTATCTCACAGCATCTGCGTTTACAAACAGTCATGAAACCGAGGCAACTCCAAGATGAAACGCCAACACCGAGTGTCGAATCAAGCACTGAAAATGCAGAAGGGCTTCACCCTTCTCGAAATCGTAATCGCGATCGCTATCGTGGCGATGCTGGCTGCATTCATTCTGCCTGGCTTGCTCCAGAACAAGGAAGATGCCAAGTACAGCACCGCGTTGACACAACTCGAGAAAGACTTCCCGTCGGCCATCACACGTCAGGTATCGCGCACTAATACCTGCTCCAGCACTTCGATCACTAAGGAGCTTCTGCTTGAGCGTGGCCTGCCGGCCAAGACCGTTTGGAACACTGACTGGAGTGTTGCTGGTGTGACGTCTAATACCGTCACCATCAACTACACCTTGGACTCTACTGACGACAAAACGGCTGCCGACATGGCAACCGCCCTCTCCTCGAACAACAACGTCCAGTCGGCAACTGCCTCGGGTAACACACAAATCGCTGTTGCCTACCGCTGCAACTGATCGGGAATTGAGAGAATGGCTTACTGGCAGATTCGCTACATCGGAGAGTCCGGCTCCATCGAAACCTCTTCGTCAATCAAGGCTGAGAGTCGCGAGCAAGCCATTACTCTCTCCGGTCGGCCCCCGGCCTTCATCCAGCAAGTGAAGATTGATCACTTGGGTGCGGTGAAGTCTATGTTTGAGAAGCGATTTCCACCTGTTGAGCAGGTTCTCATCCTGTCTGCGATTGGTTCCAAGCTGGCTAGTGGTAAAACGATCGGCAAGGCTATCAAAGAGTCGGTCGATTACGAGCGTCTAGGTATTACATATGCCGAACTGGATCAGTGCGAAACGCCCAAGGAATACTTCACTAAACTCCGGTTCGATGAAACCGCAATTCTGGTTGCAGACGCTGGCGAGAAGGCCGGCAAATTGTCCGAATCCCTTTTCAGGGCTTCTAAGGCTATTCAGGAGCGGATCAACGCCAAGAAAGAATTCGGGAAGGCCATGCAACAAGGCCTTCTCTACACGGTGCTGGGCTGTGTGTTCATGATTGGAATCCCGCTATGGGCGGGCGGAACAATGCACGACTTTATTGAGGTTCAACGCATTCCACTGAAGCTTAATACCCTGAGCAAAGTGATCATGTTCCTCTACATGGTATACACCCAGTATTTCGTCTTCTTGATCGCTGCAATCGCAGCGACCTATGTTTTTCGGGAGAAGATCTGGGACAACATCCGCACGTTGCCCGTCTTTTCATTCATCAATGACAGAATGAAGATTTCTCGGGGCCTCGATTTTGTAACCTCGTACCAACTGTTGCTCGGTAGCGGTTTCAACAACCTTCAGAGCTTCCGGTTTCTTGCCGTTCGATCGAAGGGTCTCAGTCATCGCCTTTATCTGGAAGCCGCGGATCGTTTGACAGAGGGTCGACAGCTCTCTGATGTTTTTGACAGTCCGGAATGGCCCGCGATTGTCCATCAGAATTTGCAGGGGTTCGAAGAGCAGGGCCCTAGTGGTCGGGACATGATCCTTTCGAATCTGAACGAGGCTCTCCGGGCGTACTACCTCGAATACTCCTCCCGTGTTAGCCGGGCTGCATCGATGCTCGGTTTTGGAATGATGATCCTCACCATCATGATGTTCGCAATTGGGTTCTACATGCCGATTGTTAACCTCAACTCAGCGTTGAAGCAGATGTGAGAATTCGAAATGCCCAAGCGGGCTTCACTCTCATGGAGATCATCTTCGTGCTGGCTATCATCGCGGTGCTTACCGCGGCGATTTTGCCTCCAGCACTTGAACGTATTACTGAAGCCAAGGTTGAGGGGTCGATCGGGCAAGCTCAGATGATTTTGCAGATCTGTGAGATCGCTAGAACCAAAGCCCTGACTACATCTGTCGATGCCCAGGGCCGCTACACGCACACATATGGTTCTTTAGACAACTGGGCTTCTACTACGGCCCTTCAGTCAAAACTGACCACCAACTACCACCTCCCTACGAAGAACGCCCTCGATACCCAAATTCTTGTGAAGTTCGACGCTTCCAGGTGCTACGTGGCAGTAGATCTACCGTTCCTGCAGAGCGACTACGGTGGCTATTCAACGGAAACGGTTGGCGGGAAGACCCGGGTGATAGTTACCGCACGAATCAAGAATTCCGCATACCCATCTTGGGTTGTTAATCAGAAACGGATATTGCACGATGAAGAAACGCGCTGATCGTAGTAGAAGCAAAGCCCAGGCTGGCTTCACACTCATCGAGCTGTCAGTTGTCTTGTCAATTCTTGCGCTAATGGCTGTGTTTACGGTCCCTAAGCTAATGGAGTCGATCAACGAAAGGCGTGTCAGCCTAACTATCCAGGAGACGCAAACTTTCTTGGATGCTGTGCGTACATATCGTATGAAGACTGGAGCTTGGCCCGCGAGTCCTAGCTGCACAGACGCCAGGACCGTGCTTCAAGGTACTGCTCCACCAATGTTGGCGGGAGTCGCCAATACAAACAAATTCAAATCGGCAATCAATACTTCTTGCACCGATTACACCTTCAGCATTACTCAAAACATCATTTCGGACTGGGATGGGGATGTTGCCAACGGCTTGCCTGCGACCACCATCACGGATACGTCGAACCATACCGTAAAGACGACAATTGGGGTCCCTGGTACCGAGCCTGCCCTTGATTCGAAGTTGAGCCGTATCGCTACTGGTGATGCTGAGGACAACAGGATGAGGACAGCGCTCCTCATGGGTCAGCAAACCATCGCTGAGGGCGGTGATATTCAGCTTTCCAAGGCCAATCCCTCCATTACCGCTCAGAACGGTGAGCTAGTGCTTGGATCGGGGGCTGGTAGCGTAAGCATCGCGACCAACAACATTCTGACAGTTGACGATATCCGGGTTAGATCGAAGAACAACGCTCTCCTCTCTGACCTGCTTCCAAACTACGTTCAGAAAGGAACCTACCTTGTAAGGCATGGCTGGGGCGTTATAAAGCCTTCATGCCCAAATGGTGGTCTCCCGAGAGCTTCGCTACGGCCAGGCATGATGTCCGGAGGCTACGACCCTGGAGTCACTGGTAGCGGTATTTTCGGTTTCGTTTATCGGCTTATCGATAGCGGAAGCATGTGGTTAGTCCAGACGGATATCTGGGGAACCGCGGAAGAACGTAACAAGCTGGACTCGCTCGTAGACGTGTACTGCTACTACCCCTAACGCCTCATTTGAGGCGATCGCCACCATAGGTTATCTGAAAAGTGCCGTACTCAGTCATCATCGCCAAGCCCACGAAGGACTGCAACGCAGATTGCACCTACTGCTCTGCGCCGCCTGATGGCAATGCAGGTTGGACCTTCGACGATTTCCGGAAGATGTTTGATCGGCTTCTCGATTCCTTTACACCTAATGTGCAGTGGATCTGGCACGGCGGCGAGCCGATGCTCATGAAGCCAGAGTTCTACATTAAGTGTGCTGAGTATGCTCGGGCGCGCCACCCTGGAGTGAAATTTGCCATTCAGACGAACCTTTTGGCCTACAAGTCCTCGCGCTGGAAAGACGTCTTTGAAGACGTCTTCGAAGGTCGTATCTCAACCAGTTTTGACCCCTATAAGCGCTACCGCACGGTAAAGGGATCGGCAGACACCTACGACAGATTGTTCTGGCGTGCGATGGATGCGGCGATTGGCGATGGTTATCGACCGCTTGTCATCGGTGTGTACGATGAAGGTGCCGCTCCAGCTGCAATGGAAATGTATGACCGGGCGAAGGCTTATGGCGTATATGGCTTCGACATTCGTTTCAACTATGCGTATCCAGCCGGGCGGGTTAGAGATTCGGGCATGCTAATCAAGCCCAAAACGTATGGTCAGATGTTGGTAGATCTCTACGATCGCTGGGTCACTGATCTACCTATTTTCAACATTACCCCTCTAGATCAGATGCTCCAAAAGGTTGCTGGCTACCGGAGCACCCTGTGCCCCTGGACGAAGTCTTGCGGCGGTAAGTTTCTGACCATCGATCCAGACGGCTCGGTATTCAATTGCAGTGAGTTCAGTGACCTTGGTGATGAGCGGTACCGATTTGGCAACATTCTGACTGGCGAGGTACAAGGGTCAACTCCTATAGAGGTGAAATTTTACCCGCCAGCTGAGATCGTTTCAGCCTTAGCTGCGTCGCCAGCGTCAAAAGAGATAATGCGGCGTCAAATCAAGTTTCCGGTCGACTGCAGGTCCTGTGATCATTTCATCGAGTGTGAAGGTGGTTGTGCCCGGGATTCGGTTTTGTTTGAGCGTGGCATGGGTGGCAAATTTGGATACTGTGAGAGCTGGAAAATGGTTTTCACCAGGCTCAAGCAATCAGTAGCCAGCGGGGAGGCTGATAAGCTGCTCTTGAAGCTTGGCATCACCCCGGCGGATGCTCACGCGCGCATTTCAGACTTGAGCAAGGTGTCCTGATGCTCCAGGTCTACTTGAAGCCAACAAACTACTGCAATGTTGGATGTGATTTCTGTTACCTGCCTGAGGAAATCAGGTCTAATAAGAATCGAATGACCCCGGAGACCTTGGAGCATTCGCTCCAGCTGATCCGGGATCTTGCTGCGCGGGAAGGGCACGACCGTGTCTCTATCCTCTACCACGGCGGTGAGCCACTCACCCTTGCCTCAGAAATATTGTTTGAGTTCTCAGATGCCGTGCGCCGTGGTCTCGCCGGGCTCGAAATACAAGAGTCGATCCAAACTTCTTTGATCCCATTGCGCCCTAGCCACATGGACTTCTTGCGCGAGCGGTGTGGTGCCTTCGTTGGATCCTCTATCGACTTTTCGGGACGCACAATCGACGGGTCTAATAGTCGCTACGTAGATCTCTGGCTGAATAAGGTTCAGCTGGCACGGGATAATGGCCTCGAAGTGGGGCCAGTCATGGTACCGACCCGCGGTGAGCTTGGCAGGGCGCCTGAGATCTACGAGTGGTTCAAGAGCAACGGCTTCCGGCACTTCAACATCGAGCGCTACAACAGCCAGGGCGGTGACGAGAATCGTCCTGATAATCGGGAGCACGCAACATTTCTACGTGATCTATTTGACCTTTCAATGGCTGACATACGCCAGTCTGGCTCGTGTGTTACCAACAATGCTGTAGGTGCCTCGATAGCCGGTGTTTTGAACGGCCAGCCAGGTGAGCGTTGGGGCGGTACTTGCCAGCGTGACTTCCTCGTAATTAACCCAGACGGGTCTCTCAATTCGTGCCCCGACAGGATGGAATATGAAGTCGACGCCTGGCCCAAGGCCTCAGATGGTATCGATGCATTTCAGTCAAGTCCTGCGCGAAAGGGCTGGATCAGAATCCAGCATATAGAACACGTAGAAAATCACTGCCGTAAATGCGAGTTCCGCAGTTGGTGCAAGTCAGGTTGCCCTATCACAGCCCATCAGGTGCATTCAGGACCAGGTGAGTGCGCTGGATATCGATCACACTTAATCCATGTCCAAGAGTTTCTGAGCTCACCGGATGGCGACAGGCTGGCATCGTCATATCTAGCGGCGGCTGGAATATACGGCTATGACCCTTACACCTATGGCATAGAGCGTATTCAGTGAGTATCGGCGCCCCTGATTTCGATCACATGGTCTACGTGCGGCTAATCGAGGCCTGCAACCTACATTGTGAGCACTGCTTCATCCCAAACAATCCCAAGCGGATGAGTTGGGAGCAGATTGAAGCAATTCCGGATAAGGTCAAAACCTTCGCTACGGCCGGCAGCACCATACTGTTTCAAATGCATGGCGGGGAGCCAACGCTCGTTGGTGTCGAGTTCATGCGTAAGGTCGTTGTATACCTGCGTTCGAATCTCGAGGGCTTCAAGGTTGTGTTCTCACTGCAGACAAACCTGATGAGCTTCGACCTCCGGTGGGCCGAGCTCTATAGGGAATTCTTTGATGGTGTTGTAGGTGTTTCTTGGGACCCGGTTATTCGTCGCACCAAGGCAAGCAAGCCTGAGTCCAATGTCGAATTTGAGGAGCGGTTCTGGCGCAATTTGGAAGCCCTGCAAGCCGCTGGTCTTGAGCCATACATGGTTATTACAACTACCAAAATTCTTATGCAACAGTTCCGGAACCCCTCAGATCTGATCGACTACCTTCGCTCCCGAGGAGTTCGTCACGTTCACTTTGAAAGGCTGACAAGGACAGGTTATGCAATCACAAATTGGGATCGGATTGGGGTAACCAACCGCCAATACAGTCTTTGGATCGCTCGGTTCGCAATGGCCTATTCCAGGTATATCGCCACACCCCGTGATCACTACCAAGATCTTCATATATCCCCTCTCGATGGCTTGACTGAGAGCGTCCGGCGGCTTCGCAGCGGTCAGCGAGGTGGCTATGGATGCTTGTCTGGCGCTTGTGATACGCGGTTTCACACCTTTGATGATGGCGGCTACTACAAAGCGTGTACTGCGCTCACATCCGAATCAAACAACCGCAACGCTGTGGGCGTATCTGATGCCCTGCCGACTCGCCTCGTTGAGATGCGCCAGGATCGCCAGCTTGACTGTCATAGCTGTCAGTTCAAGCCAATTTGCAGCTCAGGATGCATGGCGACGCCAAAAACTGATGAGAGCGGAGAGTGTGCCGGCGGCTATACCGCATTCAAGCTCATCAATGAGCAAATGGCATTGGCTGAGCAGCCTTCGCTGATTGCAGTCACAGGGTAGAACTCCTGGATCTGAAGAATTCGATGGAGTCATTTTGGCTTCGTGATTGCGAAACCTAAATGTACTATCCCGCTGTACTCCCACATCCACAGTTTTTCGGTGGGCTGGGCGAGACTTCTGGTCGGAAATGGTCAGGACCTCTGAAGTATTGCTACATCCAAGCCCGATCCCGTCGGCAATGGGTGAGTAGTCGGTGCCGTATGGGCCGCGTTGATAATCTGGAGAGAAGGCAAAAAATGAGTAAATTTACTCCCAACAGGGTGCTGGCTGCTTTGGCCGTAAGCGCGATCGCGGTCGCAGCGTTCAACAGCGTTGAAACCAGATTTACAATCAACGAGACCCAGGCCGAACTGGAAGCTGACCACAACGTCGCCCAGATGCGGAAGCTGCTCGAAATGAACCCGATCAAGCCGATGGTTGAGCGGCACGCTGATACTTTGAACAGCGTCGTTCAGCACGAGGCCGTACCGCGGATCAACAACATGCTTCTGGCCGCTACAGCAACCGCCAAGGACATGGACTCCACGAACGTGGGCAATTGGGGCTACTGCCATAGTGCGTGCCATGGCGCGTGCCACGGTGCATGCCACGGTGCACGAGGCTGGCGCTAAGGCAATATGAACATGACTCCTTCTGATCCAACCTTTTCAAGCTGGTGCCTGTTCCTGGCAACAGTAGTGTTCGTATTTCTCCTGGCTACCTATGCTTATTTGAAATATCGAAAGTCGAGTAAGCCGAATGCGCCGCTTGAAATCGATCCTGATGCTACTCATGAAGCTGCCGACAATATTGCTTCAACCAGCTTGGTCAGTGATGACCCCGTTGACGAGTCGATCCCGGAAGAATTCCGTTACAACGTGGTGTTTAACAAGAAGGTCTCTGAGCTCCGGGCCATGTTTGAGGAGCAGCACCGTCTTATTCGGGAGGAAGGCGCTGAGAAACCTAAGCGCAATGTAGCTTATCAAGCTGTCATTTGTGACGAGCAACTTAATCACATCCCCTTGGACGCACGATCCTTAGGTTTGCTTGTACAGGGGGATGAACTTGACCCTTCGATGTTGAGCGAAAACTTCGAGTTCAGCCTTATCCTCGCAATGGGTTCGTCATCGCCTGGCACAATTGATGTGCCCTTTGACACGTCGGTGGATACACGTGAAATCCTCTACCAAGCTGAGTCTGCTGGATTCGGGGTGAACCTTCTTCCCCCGGCTAACGCTACGGTTATCAACGCCGAGGTTGAGGCCTATTGTGACCTCTTACGTGATTACGGTCGGATCTGCTTGGAGGGCCAGAGTTGTAATATCCGGGTGTCGCCTATCGATGGCTACATGGAGTACCTGCTGTACGCAGAGCTTGGCTACAAACCGAAGGTCATCTCCACAGACGAAATGATGAACATGCTATACACCGATACCATGTCCGAAGTGGTCATGGATCATGTTAAAGCCTGCATCGAGGAGGTTGTGATTGAGGTACTAGGCCCGGACTTCATGAAGGACCTCGTTTTAAATACTGTTAAAGCCCTACACCTGAAGGATCTTCAGTTCATGGAAGCTCGAGCCAGTATTCTTGAGGCAGAGCTGGATACCCGTACACCGTTCCCAAACATGATTCGAATCCTGGCTGAGACTACAGGGCTTCGCGGAGCCGACGCCGCAGGTCTGCTATTCGAACTGAAGAATGCAATCCACACTGTGCTCGATAAGTACCTACCTCCAGATCCAGTTGAGGATTCGGAACCTAAAACTGTAGTTACAAGCGACTCCAGTGCTGAAACTGCGAGTACAGATGGAGTTCAGCAAGTCGACCCAGAGGCCAAAGTGCCGGCAGAGGATTCAGCTAAGCGTGTTCGCGCGCCTAATACCAAGCAAGCTGACCTAGCCAAAGCTTTGTGCCTGATGGCCAGCTCTGTTGCTGGAGGCCCTGAGGCTCTAAAAGCTGTTTGGGCTTCCATTGAGACTGCAACTCAGCTTGATCAGCGGATCAACCTTGACCGGGAAACTACGCTTCCAAGTTTGGCTGCAGGTCGCCTAGCTGATGCTCTTGGTGTTGCACCAAAGGTTGCAGCCTTGGCTGCAGGTGAGCTTGCGACTCTTGTTCAGGTGGTGCTCGAAGCTGGCGGAGCTATAGAGCCGGCACCACCACCTGCTCCACCTAAGCCCACCCCACCCAGTGGCTTAATCGCTGTCGGGTAAGTCCCGGCTGGCAGCGCTATGCTGCCAGCCAATGAGGCATTCATGCGCTCAGAAGCTATCGGATTCATCAACGTAACCCGACAGTGCAATGTCGACTGCAAGCGGTGCTATCTGACTGAGGAGCACCGATCCACAAAGGAACGGTTGTCGGTCGCCATACTTCAGCAATTCCTCCGGTCATCATTTTGGGTAGACAGAGAATGCACCCTCATTTGGGAGGGTGGTGAGCCATCTGTGATCGGGCCGCAGGCGATGCAGCTTCTTGTTGATACAGCGCGTCGACAGCTCCCAAGCGCAAAGCAGACCATGGTTACAAACTGCTTTTCGGTGCCAGACTGGCTATTGGCAATGGTTCATGAAGAGTTTGATGGACTGGTCGAAACTACCTATGCACTTGGCAACAAATTCAACCTGGCCGGATCTGAAGTCATCTACCAGGAACGGTTCCTTTCCGGCCTCAACAAGTTCTGGTCCGCAGGGGTTCCTTGCGTTGTCAACGTAGAGCTCAATGCAGAGACGGTTCGGGCTGGAGCGGATGCCCTTGTGGATGTCATGCTTCAAAGTGAATGCAAGATATGGGAGTTCGACATTTCTGTCGATTTCGCTTCATTCTTGAGGACGCCCGTATATCACCCCGCCAGTACGCCGGCATTACCGCTCACTGTTCCATACCAGAAAGCCTGGTCATACCTCGCAGATCTGAAGGAGCGGCATTATGCGCGGCTGAATCGGGCCGGCATCACAATCGGTGTGTTCGAGCAGAATCCTGATGCTGGAAACCTTCAGTTCAATGTGCTTTCCGAGGATCGGTTCCTAACCCTCAATCCAGACGGCACAGTAACTACCAACCCCCTGTACTCTGACCTCGAAGGCACCATACTCGGAGATCTGCACCATAGTTCCCTCGACTCCATGATCATTTCACGAAACCGGTTAGCCCGAATTTCCCATGAGCGCAGAAGAATGAGAGCGTGTAACGAGTGTGAGCATGTCAGCTATTGTGGTGGCGGACCTGCGCATGTACCTGTTTTTGATGGCTCGGGCGAGTGTGCTGGTGGACTCAGCATCTGGAATTCTTTGTTGAGGATGCAAAGTGCATAAGGCGTCTCGCGTAAACCAAGCAAACATCAGCATCACCGCGACCAGGTGGTGTAACCGGCGCTGCACCCACTGTTACATCGACCCAGCTGAGCTGGGAAATCCAGCCCAAATGGACGAGGCTGTTTTTAGATCTGTTTTCGACAGTGTTGCTCAGCTTGTCGCGCTGGATACTGGTCTAGAAGAAGTGGAGTGGGAGTTGATCGGGGGCGAGATTACAAAGCTCCCCGTTGCGTACTGGGAGCGAAACCTCCCCTATGCCCTGAATAAGTGCCGTGAATTCAATGCAGGCTTCAAAACGCCAGGCTCGATCAATGTCCTGACAAATCTGATATTTGCCAACGATAAGCATCGGAGCGAGTACGTCGACTTGTTCAACACCTACGGCCACTGGCCAGAGATGGCGATTTATACATCCTGGGAGCCCGACACAAATCGTTTTGGTAAGAACATGAAGCTCATGGGGCCTTGGGCTGAGACTGTGCGCGCGATCAAGGCCAAGCAGAAGATTCTTGATGTGATTCTGACTAAGGCTACCGTGGCGATGGGGCCAGATTACTTGTTAGAAACGTTCCTGCCGCTCGGCATAACCGACTTCAGCATCAAGATGATCAGCCCTTACGGCTCGGGGAGGGCTTTTTGGCAGCCAAATATGGTCTCTTTCAAAGAGATGAGTGACTACCTCTGCCGGCTCTTTGAAATTGCGCCACCCGGGATTACCTTCACTCCAGCAGATGAAATGTCAGGTGCCGTATTCCGCGGAACAAGCTATCAGTGCATCGGAAATTTTCGTTACGACTTGGCTGTGGAGCCTGACGGGTTGACTACCTTCAACGCTAATCAGACGACGGCTGAAGCGGCCTTGGGCGAGCGTAAGATATACGTTGGTGACGATGATTGGGCTTACCGGGTCCTTGCAGATAACACGCAAGAGCTAGATAACAAGCTATCCAAGTACCACAGCTATTGTTTTCAGTGTGAATTCCACTCGGCGTGTGCTGGTGGCTGGTACCACTACAGAGTAGCCGATCCAGCTGATGTCCGGCCGTGGGATGAAGGAGATTGCCCGGGCTACAAGCAGTTATGGACGAAGGTTAAGGATCGACACGGCACGTTTGATCCTGTCCAGGCCAGGCATATCTCGGAAATGCAATCGATGATGATGAGCGCTAAGGCTCAGCTCCCTTCTGACGTTTTACATGATGAGGCGGTAGAGGTTGCAGAGACATTCTCAAATTGGTTGAAGCAAACCCGCGGAGCAAAGGTAAACGTGCGTGCATCGAGCAGTTTCGATAAGCCGTTGATCCAGCGACTGTGGGCGTATCAAGGTGTGGGAACGGCCACGATGATTCAACACACTGAGATACACATGCTCGCGGCCACGGAGCAGCGTGTGCTCTTCGAGCACGTGGTGTATCAAGACCTACCCACGGTTTCGATACCTTCAGAGGCTTTATGGAGTTGGGTTGACACCAATGCCGGTGATCCATTGGCTGACCTGCTTGCAAGAGCTGAGATTGACCTCAAGTCTAGCGGGCTGAGCCACACAGACATATTGGTGGCCGGGCACAATACCGAACTTGTCCGCTGGGTGCTTAGGTACCCGCGCCTTTCGCAATCTGGTGATTCGGATAACGAGCGGCACCCACTCGTACAGCAGTTGGCGCAGCACCTTCAGCTTGAAGCACGAGCCAAAGACAGAATTGAAAAGCGTCGTCATAACCTAAGCTGACCTTAACCGCTTTCATGAAGCGGTTTTTTTCTTCAGAACAGCCGAAATGGGGCAGTCGCCTCCCACTATTAGGGTATGAATATTCAACCCTTCGCCCTTCCGCGCAACCGCTCTATTGAGATGATGTCGACGACCATTTCGACCAACCTCAATTGCAATCTGGCGTGCCAACACTGTTACATCCAGCCAGAGCTGCTCCGACGTAAAGAGTACATCGACGAAGCGACCTTTCGGCGGGCGGTGGAGGTCATCATTGAAGCCTTCCATCTAGATCAGTCCGTTACCTACCTACACCTGGACGTACTTGGGGGGGAAGCCACCCTCATGCCTTTTGAGTTCTGGCAGCGAAACCTCCCTTGGGTGCTTGGCCAGATTGATGAGATGAACAGGATTGGTATTCAGACAGAATTCACCTTTTGTTCAAATCTGATGTGGAAGGACGATCGGTATCTAGGTCTCCTTCGTGAGTTCAAGGGGCACCCCGCAATGGATATTGCGATCCCCTTTGAGGGACCTGAGAGTGGGCGGTTCGGAAGAGGCATGGCCATCCTGCCTAAGTACCTCAAGCGTATAGAAGCCTTGGGCGACTGCAACATGCTCAACCTGGTGCTTGTAATGGGGCAGGGTCTAATTGATCTTGGGCCTGGGTACATCATCGAAACGTTCGTGAAGCGGGGCGTTACCGACGCAACCTGCGACATGATTTTTCCATGGGGTTCAGGGAAGGCGTATTTCGATCGAGCCCAACCTCAGTACCAGGACGTTGCCGAGTACATTTCGACACTGGCTCGGCTGGGCAAGCAATATGGATTGACGGTCGATCACCTGGACGACATGAAAAAGTCGTTACGTACGCTGTCACGGTCCCAGAACACGCTTAACGATGCTTACGAGTTCCACTGGGACCAGAGAGGGGAGCTTTCGCTCAATCCCAATCAGACCGGCACAGAGGCGCTCAAGCCCTACATAAATCTAAATGCGCACGATGCGAATGCTGCACTGAAAGTTGTTTGGGGTAACAACAGTGAGCTCGATAACAAGCTCAGCTACGAGCACGACTTCTGCCGTGACTGCCAATACCTGCAGGCGTGTAATTCCGGGTGGTATCCACACAAGGACTTGCCGCCTGAAACCGTTCGGTCGTTCATGCAGAGTTCAGATGACAGCTTCAGCTGCCCAGGTTTTTTCCAGCTTTGGGAGTCACAGGCGAGTGAGAATTTTGATCCGTTAGGTGTAAGCAAGTACGCCAACGTCCGCCGTATTAAGCGAGCTCAACTCAGGAAGCAAGCTGTTGCGGATAACTCTGCTCCGCTGCGCGAGGCTGACTACACGTGCGATTACGAAGGTTATTTCGAGGCCGTGAAGGGGGCGACTCGAGTCCTACTGGAACCGATTGATATGTTCGGCTGCACCCCCCGCCAGCGCTTGTGGTTCTACGATCGCCTGCAGAAACAGATCCTCCTGCCGGACGGCAGACTGGATGGTTTCGATGAGCGCTATTCGATTCTGGCTCACCATCTGGCAGGTAATTACCACTCGATTGCATTCAGTGACGAGCTGGTATGGGCGGCTCTCAGGTCAGGTCCCACGACGCCATTGTCCCGCTATGTCATCGACGCTCTATCACTCTCTTCGTGGGCAGAACTTCCTATTGACGTCTTGGGCGGTAGCACCCGGCAAAGCTCCGGCCTAGAGGTTTCCCATAAGTTCGAGGATCTGCTCATTTGGGCCCTGTTCCGACGTCCACCGCCTGACATTCTTGCCTTGGCCTTCGCTCGGCGGCCGGCGGTGATAACTGAAGAGTCAGCCAGTTTCCTTCGTCGAATTTCAACAGTCGCAAGAGCGATTGGCGGTCGTGAACTCGGCATTGATCACAACGAACCTTCGCTAGACGGTGCCGCATGAATCGAATTTGGCTGTTGTTGCTCATTGGTGTCAGTGCTCAGACACAGGCATTCCCAGTGATTTTGGGTGGAGCTGGTGCCCTGGCTCTGGGTGCGGGATTCCTCCCACTTCTGGGAATTGGTCTTGCCTTATATTTCGGCGTCAAGCTCTGGAAGCTCCCCCGACTTGCCCTGATTATTTGTTCCCTGGCTGGATTTTTCATTTGCGCGATCGTCTGCATCCAGTGGGCTGACGCGAATCGTGAAGCGATCCTTGCTAACACACAGAGCCTTGGAGCCCCCTCACAGCGCACTACTGACATCCCATACCCTTATGTAAGTGATGCTGCCCAAGCATTATCAGGGTCGCGCATTACCGCAGATGACTTCTACAAAGGGGTCTCTAATCGCAAGATTCGTGTCATCCGCGTCGACCTTGGCCCTCAGCTATTCAAGGATTTCGGGTTTGGAGCGACTGCGACGCAGATCCACAATAATCCTGAGCCACTGCTAGGGATAGCTAAGAAGGGAAACCAACAAGTGGTCCTGGTCGATGAGAGGGGGACTACAGCAGCTGCGATAGCTGAGGATCTGAATGAGAGATTCGGCGTTCACATACAATTTTTGGAGGGCGGCGCCAATGCTCTCAATGACTATGCGTGGGATCACTTGGCTAAGCTCGGTGATGATCATGCGGTGTTGCCAGCAGACATTCCATCGTTCAAGGAGCAGCGGAACCCAACCATCATCAGTACGACCAATCCCGATGAGTTTTTGAACTATGGCTGGCTGCATGGGCTGACGGTGACCCTTCCTGTGTTCTTGTCAGGGGCTGATGCTATTGCCGAAGCCCTTCATGGCAAGACCGTTCTCATCACTGCGGCTGAAAGTCATTACTCGGGTGATACCTGGATTTTGCTCGATATGCTTCGAGCTAGGGGTGTCGATGCCTACTTCATGCAGCCAACCCGAGAAGAGTTGCTGATCAAGCCAGCATACTTCAAGGCTTACAAAAACGCAGATCGATACTTCGGAGCAGCCCAATCGTTCGACTACGTGTTGGGTTACCAAGACGTTCGATTCCTAGACTTCCAGTCTGCTGATGATTGGGCCAGAACAAAAAACCAGTTACCACACACTGACCATATCGACATGGAAATCGTGGCCAAAGGTGGGCTTACTCAAGCTATTGCCGGGCTGGATCAAAGCAAAGCTTACGTTGGGCTGGCATACGATCGAAGGACTTTTTATCACTCCATCCTTGCGGGCGAAATCCTGTCGGCAGGCGGAGTTAGATGGCTCGGTATCAACACAGAGCCCGGCCTCTTCAATCGAGCGGTGCTTACTGACGACGATCTCATCGACCCGGAAGCGGCGATGTACGCAAGTATCGAGGGCAGAAGCATCCGAGCTATTGGAAGCGTGTTCGGTTTGGTTCCTGGATCAGCTGCATGGGTTGTTTTCTTGAACCTGGCCATCAGTTTTATTGGTGCATTCTTAGCTGCCCGCCCACGACATCCGGCCATGAAGGTCGCCGTAGCTCTCGTTGGTACAGTGGCCACTTACATTCTCTGGCTCGCGTATCTTGAGACAACGCCGGTTTGGGCTAGCGATGATCTCATTTCAATCTCGCAAATATTGGGTGCCTTGTCAGGCTGGATTGCAGCCAAGCACTTTCTTGCCCGCCGGCAGTTCAAAACTGACGCTGTCATTGATGTTTTACCCGCGAAAATTGGTCTTCTGCAGCGGGCTGCGGAGCTTGGCTACAACGTGCAGAAGGGGTACGTGGTTTCAAACGTTGACCTCGACAGGTTTCCGCACTGGGTAACTTCAGCGCGTGTACTGGTTCGATCCGCAGCTTCCTCAGAGAGTTCGTCTGCTCAAACAATCGGGGTGTTCGAGTCGATACCTGCCCAGGGCAAGGCTGAGGTAAAGGCAGCACTGAAGACTGTTCATGCGCAGATCACTGCCGCCGGCGAAGTCCCTTTTTCACTTATCCAGACATTTATCACCGCGAGAATGTTCGGTGTAGCAATGTTTGGCACTGCTGGTGACGGTCATCTGTTCATCTGTGAAGGGGGGGTGGGCGACGCTGCTACTGCCGGCACAGGGAAGACAGAGCGTGTAGCGATACCTATCTGGAAAACTTCTGGCTTGTCGAATGACACGAAAAAGGTTCGCGCAGCACTTCTAAACCTGCACCGGGATATGGGGGCAACTTCGATTGAGTGGGCGGTGTCGGCAAATGGAGTTCTCACGATCCTCCAGGTCAGTACAGATACCCTTGGGCGACCCGGTCTTTCAAAACTGTTGAAAGGCACCAGCGGGTATGGCCGTACATCATCTAGGTTCGTTGCACTACCAGTAGACCATGGAAGCTCCGTAGGTGCCGCGGTGGTGGCCGCTATGGCGGCACCTGGTGATCAGTTCTCGGTTGGGGGAGTGCGTCTAGCTCGGGTTCGCGGTTTCGTAAGTGCTCGGGCACTTCAGCTGGCCGATATCACCTCGGTACTTGGGTCCCTGCCTCGATCTGCATTCTCCCGCGTCCCAGGAGCTCTCCTGTTGAAGGCTTTTGAATTGGCTGACAGAAAGCGTGATAGCGATCGCCGGACCCGCCAAATCTCGCTTGGCGGTCCTGATCGCGCATTGGCCGAAGCTATTGCATGTGAGCTTGCTGTCGTCTCTCGCCTTTACGGCCGCTTTAGTCGAATAGCCACGACCGCGATCGAGCTGAAGATTGAATCCCCAAGTCAGGGATTTGAACGGGCCTTGACCTCCACTTTGATCGGGCATGAGGCCAGCAAGTTCAGCCCAGACGAGACTGTAGAAATGGCATCAGTGGCAGGGTATGCAGGTGTTACCTCATACGCTCCGTTTGCCGAACCTTGCTTAGACGCTGAGCTGGTATCAAGCGTTATACAGGTAGTGGATTCCCCTCTTGCCTGGATGAAGGACAAATGCGCAGTAATGATGATGGTTGAACTTGGAAGGCTGAGTCCTGCAATTGATGAACTTTGCCGGCGCGGGGTCGCCGACCTTCTGCTAGACATCTTGCCGTCATACCTGGGCGATCTATCCGGTAACTGCCCGGTGTTTGATGAAGTGCCCAAGCAAATCCGCAAATTCTTTGAGTATGGTCAGCACCATCCGCAGGCGGGCACCAAGCCTATTGCCTGGGGCGTACCTCGCCCGGGGCTCGAATTGACACTCACAACCCCTGACAACTTTGCTGCAGGCACAGCGGTTTACTTGGAAACGACGGACATGTCCCAGCTTGCCATAATTTCGACAGCTGGTGCTCTAGTTGTCCGATCTGGCTCCTCGCTATCGCATCTTCTTCAGCACGCCCGCAGGCTGAACATTCCGCATGTTGTGGGCGTGGAATGTGGTGCAGATTTAGTTGGTAAGACCATTCGAATTGAACCTACAGGTGGGGTGTTTTGTGCATAACGCCCTAGACATGTTGAATGTGTGCATAGCGCCCACCCGATTGTGCAACCTCAGTTGCACCCATTGCTATGTCGATCCCGCCCTTTTGCGGGACAAAAGCATGATGGATGAAGGTACTTACCGCGAGTCCTTCCAGCGGATCGAGGAGTTGTTCTGTCGCGACAAAAAGGTCACCAAGATAAACGTGGAGCTGCTGGGTGGGGAGTTGACCATGATGCCCCTCCAGTTCTGGGAGCGGAACCTGCCGTGGACCCTCAAGACTATGAAGGCCTGGGAAACCCTTTATGACGCTGAGGCAGCGTTGATCTGGTGCACAAATCTTATCTTCAAAGACCCTGGATACATTGACCTGCTCAACTCTGTAGGAACCGAGTTTGGGTACGGGATTGACATTTTTGTCCCGTGGGAGCCCGACACCAACAGGTTTCTAAAAAACGACAAACTACTTCCTCGGTATTTCGCGACGCTTGAAGCCATTACCGGTATCAAACGGAAAACACTGTGTATCACTATGAGTCGAGGAGTCATTGAGCGCGGCCCTCAATTCATCGTCGATGAGTTCGTCAGCCGTGGAATAACTGACATCAGCTGCGACATGCTGTATCCGGCCGGCAGCGGTAAGAGCTATTTCTTGAAGACCTGTACGTACGGAGATGTTTCCGACTACCTGCTTGAACTCAACTCGTTGGTTCCACAGGGTGTGACTATCAGCCCGCTTGTGGAGATGCGAACCGCTTCCCGATCAGGCGAGCACTATCACTATCCGGGCAACGACTCATACGACATAGAAATCGAGCCCAACGGTCAGGTCACGTTCAATTCTAGCTACACCGGTAATGAGTCAATTTTCCCGACCCAGACTCTATCCGTGCACGATCCACTGTTCTCAGCGAAGGCCATCTTCAATAACACACCTGAGTACGTCTCTCGGCATCGGATGCCTTATCAAGCATGCGGGACGTGCAAATTCGCCATCACCTGCTCTGGAGGGTGGGCGTGGCATAAGGATCTCGATCCAAATATGTCATCGCTCATTGCGTCTGGCGATTGTGCTGGTTTGAAGCGCGTGTGGGACTTTGCAGATGAAACCACGGTAGGTAGGTTGGACCGAGCTGGCTATCTCAGACGAACAGAAGCTCGCCGGCGCCAGGGGGCAATGACAAAGAGGCTCGTTACGACTGCTGTGGCCAAGGGCAAGGATGTGCCACTCATTGAGGACAGCGTTGCTGGTAACTACGACAAGTATTTCACTGAGTTCGACCGGGCCAGGCTAGTAGCAATGAAGCCTGGAAAGCTCTTCGAAAAAAGGTGGGTAGAGCGGCTCTTTTTCTACGATGCAATTGGTGCCCAAATCGATGACTATCCGGGCTGGTACGTTGAAGCCGCCGACGAAGGTGGAGAAGAGCTCTATCGGCATATTGTCTATGGCAATTTTCATTTCCTCGAGTTCGACCCGGTCGCCGTTTTCAATGAGATTCGTTACCGCGGCGAATGGTATCTGTCCAAGCTGATGATGCGGACGATTCAGGAGCTTGAGGGTTGTCTGCCAGTTGGAGCGGAAACGATCGGTGGAAGCCACGAGGAGATGATCCAATTTTGTAGCCAGGTGATTCAGATGCGGGAGCGAGCAGCATGACTCCCTCACCACTCACGCTTCATATTCGAATGACAAAGGCCTGCAATGCCGATTGCGGGTATTGCAGCAGCTGGCAGGAATCGCAGTCGACACGAATGCCCGCAAATGACTTCAAGCGCTCTATCGATTTCATATTCCAGGAAGGGTTTCAAAAACTCGGTATTTCTCCGACACATCTCACTGCCCAGTACATCGGCGGAGAGATTTTGACGGTACCTCACGCGGAGCTATTGGAGTGTGTCACCTACTTGCGCGAGATGGCAGCCTCACGTGGGATTCAATTTGTAGATGGTGTCCAGAGTAATCTGATTGGTTCTCCCGCCCGGGCAAAACGACTTTACGATTTGTTTGAAGGCCGGCTTGGTACTTCTGTAGATGACATGAGTGATGTCCGGACCGTTGGCGGTTCGCCAGAAAAGTACCGTCTTATTTGGAAGGAAGCTGATACCGCTCTTCGGCGTGAGCGGAGTGTGCCGGGGGCCGTATATGTCCTTGATGAATCTGGCCTAAACGGCGTAACCCGACAAATGATGCTCTCTGCAAGAGATCAAAGAATGCTGACTCTCCGCCCGCTCTTCCAAGGCGGCACTCCAGGCCAGGTTTTGCAGGGGGCAGAGGCTACAAAGGACGCATTTGTAACAGGTTTCCGCCTATGGTTCATGCGACTACCCATCATCGTAGAGCCTTACTTCTACCTCACTCAGGCACGAGTTCGAACGCTGTCTGGCCAGCAGCAAGCTGTAGGCGCTGCCTGTGCGTTTCAGTCCGACTGCACCAAGCGGTCACTTTCCCTTGAGCCGAATGGAGATCTCTATGTATGCCAAGACATGGCCGATGGCGGAATAGGGAAGCTAGGCAATGCCCTCACAAGCGTTTGGGACGCTGAAATGGTTGCAATGCTCAGTGAGCGGCCGAACCGTCTCGACGACAACTGTCGTTCGTGTCCGTATCTCACTGAATGCCAGGGTGGCTGTATGTTCGAGTCAGCAGCTCAAGGGCGTGGCATGTACGGCAGAAGCCAGCACTGCACAAGTTGGAAGTCTCTGTTCTCACTGATCGATCAAGGCGTCGCCGAGCATGGGTTAGGTGAGGTTGTTGATTGGCTTCATAGAATTGACATGCGGCACGCGAACACCAAATCAGCGGGTCTTGATAGGGCCAACCTGGCCGCAATGGTGGAGGCTGAATTTTGAAGCACCTGAATTCGATTTACAGGGATGGCTTCGCTGTAAGCTCTATCCCTAAGCACATTGCTGACGCTTTTCTGAACGCCGCGAAGGCGGATGATTTCCAGCCCGATAAGCCTGGCAGCCCTGATGTGGTGTCGTGGGAAGAAGATGATCCCTCGCGAAGCCTGTCAGTACCGCTGGACTACCTGGGGCCCATGGAATTGATTGGTCTGGGCAAAGAGACAGAGCACATCCGGGCCCATTTGGGCGACTGGAGCCGGACTAACGTGATGCTCCAGCGTGGTAAGCGTGGAGACTCGATGGGATGGCACCACGACTCCTACGACCCCATGCAGATGGTGGTGATCATCTACCTATCGGATGAAATCTGGACTCCTGAAGACGGCGGGCAGCTGTTGTTGGGTGAGGGTGATATTGACGACAAGGGAGCGCTTGTCGATCCATCAAAGGTTGTCGTGAAAGAAGCTGTGTCGCCCAACCATGGCACAGCCGTATGGCTGATTAACACGAACCCGAGATGGGTTCATAGCGTGTCTGAGATCCTTTGCGACAAGGCGCGCTACACACTGATTGGCCAATTCGGCTATCGAGAGAATGTAATGCGTGCTTACCCGCGCAAGAGATATGGAGATGATTGGCGTTGAGCAGTGTTCACCTCCCGCTAAGGCGGCTTCAATTCAGGGACGCACTAATAACGGCTCCGGTTTCGCTAACGCTTACTGGGGTTGTATTACGTGTTCTTGATGCCTTTGTGGATGGGATTTACGGGTCGCTTCGTCCCGACACAATTGTGATGGGAAATGATCCCCTCGTGGGGATTTGCGCAGCCCTTTCCCTGGCCGACCAAGGCCAACAAGTTGTCGTGCTCCCAGACACACTGGACGCCAAATCATGGCCCAATCCTGACTATGGCGAAAATGCGGTCGCGATCTTCAACTCTTGGGATGAAGCGATCGCCGAGGAAGTTCGCAGTCATTTCCCATCATTACCCTCCGGGGTCTCTATCGCCGAATGCCTTTCATTGCTCTGCAGCGCTTGCATGGCCACTGGCCGGGTCACTTTGATTGATGGTGCGACCTTTCAGACTAGTCACGGACATATTCGTGGTGAGCCAGGTCGTGAAGTGTTGTTTCCGGTACGTCCGGGCGAGCGGGATGCAGCTGGAATCAACCCTGGCTGGAAATACCTATCAAGACGTCTACACCGAACGATCATTAACCACGATGAGATCGAATTCATCAGCGCACGCTCCGTCGTTTTGACAAGCCACCCGTCATCGTTCGTTGACTCAAGCGGGAGTGCATACACGCGCGTTGGCCAAGCAAGATTAAACAAACCCGAGGTGGTTGATAGCGACGGCCGCATCGACGACCTCCGATCAGTATTATTTAAAGGGACGCCCCCATGCAGCCAGGCTTGACCTCAATCGGCGAAACGGGGCGTAGCACATTCCTGTTTCAGATCAACGTCACTCGCCGGTGCCAGTTACGTTGCTCACACTGCTACATTTTGTCCGACAAAAAGGACAAGAGCCCTGACATGAGCGAAACGGAGTTTCTCCATATTGTGGCTGGGATCGTCGAGCACATGCAGGCGGATCATAATTTCGCTCAGCGCTACAACCATGTCGATATCCACGTCATCGGCGGTGAACCCTCGATGCTTGGAGTGCCATTCTATGAAAGCGCATTGCCTAAAGCTAAGGCATTGTTAGCCCTGATCCCACAAGCGGTTTCATTCTCGATTGTGACCAACCTTGTGACAAAAGAGGCGCTCGATGTCGCTCGGCTGTTCGACAAGATTTCGACATCCTATGAGCGGTCGACCAGGTTCACGAAGCGTAGGCAGGAAGAGATCTGGCGAAACAACGTAACCACGCTCATGAATGAATCCCGACAACCAGAAATCTACGGACCCAAAGATTTCGCTGTCACGACTGCGCTAGTTAAGCCTGTTGTCGAAGCCGGCGCCGTTGCGATGATGGAAGAGTTGTACCAATTGGGTTTCACGAAAGTCCATTTCGGGTTCTTCATCCCATCGGGCGATGGGGATCTTAATGCAAAACTCATTCAGCCCAAGCACGCGGCAACCTCAAAGTTCTACATGGAACTGATGGACTGGTACCTGGCCAAGCGTGATCACATCGATGACCTCTGGATCAATCCTTGCGAGTCATGGCTTGAAGCTGTGTTTCGGAACGTCCCCTCGGACGACGTGGTATGTCCAATAGTCGCTGGCGCTCTGGATTTCGACTCTGACGGCCGTACGATCAGCTGTATCGAGAAGGGCGGCACTAACGACTACGTTTCCCACGGCAATGTCTTTGAGACTAGAGAGGTCATTGGAGAGGGCGGTGTTACTGAAGTTGAGTTTACGACATCCGTCCACGATGTTCTCACTTCAAAAAGCTATCTGCGAGAGGTCGCGAAGGCACGGCGATTGCCTGAGATATGTCGTACCTGCGATGAGCGAACGCTGTGCCAGGCAAACTGCGGTGTATTGCATGAGCAGTGGAATCAGAAAGACGAATGCCCGGGCTTCAAGACCTTCATCAAGTACGTGCGACATCTCGTCGAGGAGAAGGGCGTACTTCCAAAATCTGTTCTCGAGCGTGAGCGCGCGATGGGAAATAACCTGATTGCGGTGGGGTGAAAGTGGACGAGTCTAAACCACCTGGATTTTTCTCGATATTTCCTCTGCTGGCTCGAATCATCTTCCGGGCTGGCAAGAAATTGCTGAGTTTCGAAACCATCGTGGCCCTTGAGAAAAAGCAGGGGCAGGGCAGCGGAGAGCGCACGCCTGAAGAGCTCGAATTCGCGGCCCACCTTGAGTCGACCCCAGTGTACGTGGAGGAAGCGTCCTCGCCGTATTTCAGAAAAGCTGAATCCCTCATTGAGGAATCCAACAAGCTTGGCCAAGGCAGATTCGTTATCAATGAGGAGGTGCTGCGTGCAGTCCGGCAGCGATAGCTTTTCACTCATGGGCCCAGATATTAGGCCAGATACCATTGAAAATGGTTACTTCGTTTTCACCATAATGCCGACGCTGCACTGCCCCTATAACTGCAAACATTGCTATCTGAGTAAGGAGCAGCGAGCAGACAAGAGCGTTATGTCCCTCGATGACCTGCGGGTCATTTGTCGCAAGATTTACGACTATTTCGAGGAGCAGCAGCCGGATCAGAAAACCATCATTGCGTACAACTACGGTGGGGAGCCGACTGCCGCCGGGCCTGAATATTTCGAAGGGTACGTTCAGGTGATGGCTGAAGAATTCCCAGCAGCAGAGGGCTACCAAGTACGTCATGTGATGCTGACCTCAATGCTTGGTGTCGACCTCGATGTTTGGGAACCGCTGTGGAAGAAGCACTGCAATGGCTATGTACAGACCTCATACGATGGCGATATGCGTTCAGGTAACTATGTACGCAAGTGGGAACTCAAGGTTCGGGAGGCGATCAGGCGAGGCCTGAATGTCGGTACCATCAGCGTGGTCAACTCGGACCTCCTGACCCAGGGCCCAAGGCACACTCTGGATAAGCTACGTGAGATGGGAATTCAGGAGTCGGGCTGGCTGCCATTCATGCTCAATGAGCAGAACGACGTGCCAGGCAAATACGATGTACTTGCCCCAACCATGAAAGGCTTCAATGACTTCATGATCGAAATGCTCGACTACTGGTACGAGCTGCAGGAGCGTGGGTTCAATGCTCCTGCGATCGGCGAAGCACACTTTGCCGTGGAAAAGATCAAAGGCAACGCCATGAGCAACATGGCCGGTCAAACACTGTTCCTCCTCCCCGATGGCGACATGGTTCTTCCCAACTACCGTGATGGCTGGAAGGAGTACCTGCACTCATTTGGGAACATCCTTGAGCCGGGGGTGACCTTTCGAGACATCCTCTGTTCGCGTGAGCGGCTTCTTTATCTCCGGCGGCAGATGCGTAGGAACAACAATCCTGAGTGCGCATCATGCGAATTTCGTAACGCATGCCTCCTCGAGTTCGCCAAACCAAACAAGCCTGACGATGAGTGCTTTGGCGCAAAGCGTTTTGTGGCGCATGCCATCAATCGCAACGCTATAAATCCACGCCTCAGTGGCCCCGTTCAACTGTACTAGGAGATACCCGGTGTCTGTGCTCACATCCAGTCATCTTAATGACAAACCCTTGAGGCCAGAGGACGCGACCAACATCACTCTGACCAAAGACAGCCTTGAGGCTGAAGATAACAACGGTCGGTTCGAAATCATGAAGCCCCCGGGTGCTTGGAAAGACTTCTTCGATCGGATGCTCTCCGAGAAGGGGAGAGGCAACAAGCGTAAGGCAGCCAACTTCACCACCCCCTTTAACGGCGAGCGTTACCGCTGCATCTTGGCTGACTCATCCGGCGGCCAGGTCATCACAATGCGCAAGCTCATGAAGTCCATTCCGAGGGTTGATAAAGACCTAGGCTTAGACTGGAACGCTATTCGTCCGCTTCTTGAAGGGTCGGGCTTGACCATCTTTGCTGGCCAGATGTCATCTGGTAAGTCGACCACGATGATCTCAGCTATTGAGCAGTTGGGGCGCAAGCGCGGAAACCTCGGTACGGTTGAGGATCCTATTGAAGTTGAGTTCCAAGGCGGGGGGGTGATTCAGCGTGAAGTAGGTACGCACGTTGATTCGTTCGCAGAAGCGATCCGTGACTTCGTCCGGCAGTATCGCAACACAATTATGGTTGGTGAGATTCGTGACCCAGAAACTGCCGACGCAGCGGTTCTCGCCGCATCCCTCGGTCACAGTGTTGTGGGTACCCTCCATGCGGACAGTGCCATCGATATCCCAACGCGCATGGCTTCGCTGCTCGATCCCAAACTCGCTCGGATCTTGCCATCTGTTCTACGCGGACTTTGGTGGCAGCATGTCTATCGACGCGGTGATGGGAAAAGCAAGCCGCTACCCATTTACGAATCGCTGTATGTAACCAATTCTGTACGTCAGATTATTGCTGACGGCCCAGAGAAGCTGCCTCAGTTGATGAACGAAATGGTTTCTCAGAAACGTGTATCTATGGCCCAGTCGGCGACAGCTTGGGTAAGCAAGAATCAGGCAACACGTGAAGAACTTCGCCAATGGCTTGAGACACGTGGTCGTATCAACGACTCACAACTGGACTACGTTCGGTAATGTATTGATACGCTCTAGCGCCCCTCAGTCAGGGGCGCATCTCGGCGAAGTGTTGTAATTCTGAGGGGATTGCCGGCATACCAAGCAGGTACCCTTGGCACAGGTCAATATTCAAATGCTTGGCCAGTGACAACTCGTCTATAGTCTCAATTCCCTCAAGCACAACCTGCTTACCTCGCCGACGGCAAAGCTTTACCAGACGCTGCACCTCTGCCCGCGCTGACTCAGACACCATGAGCTCCATGGTTGACTCGCGTGAGAGTTTGCAGCCTACAACCGAGTCGCTTAGCAAGAGCGAGCGCTTTGCGTAACCATCACGCACGTCATCGACCATCACTGTCAGCGCCTGTAAACGAAGAGCCTCAAGACGCTTCGCAAGCAGGTGAGCCTCAACGTCTGCAGTTTCAGTCACTTCAAACGTGACCCTGCCCATCACATTCGCTGCAAGGAGGGCCTGCACGGCATCTCCGACGAAGGATGGGTGCGCGATCGACAACTGGCTTGTGTTGATCCAGACAGAAAGCCTCGGCCGGGATTTCAATTGATTGATCACCTGGGCCAGAACCCAGCGGTCGATATCGACAATCGAACCATCAGACTCTGCACGCGCGACAAGCGCAGCTGGCCCCTGAGTCCCAGTGCTGTCAGAAATCCGAAGCAAGGACTCAAAGGCTATTACTGATCTTTGGTCATCCATGACACTGAAGACTGGCTGGTATGCCAGGCTGAATCTTACGGGCACTGATCCCTCATGTGCCCAAGGCGAAGTCTGGGATAACCTCTGGATCGACATATGACGCAACCAAGCATTGAGCGGATACCTTAATAGTGGGATGTCACTACCCCATTTGCCGCATTCCGTTGGAAATGATTCATTTGGTCTGGGCTGGTGGCACTAAAGACCGCCGTTATTCTGGGTGTATCGAAAACGGAGATCTGCCCGAATGAAATTCCTCAGCCACCTCTCAAACATCACAGACGGGACAGTTGTCCTGGCCTCGACAGAGCGTGTCGCGCGACACATTAAGCTACAAGCAGCACTGCTCCAGGCGGTAGGTGGGAAGAAGGCTTGGTTCACCAAGGGGCAGATTATGACCATCACGAAGTGGATTGAGACCACTTGGTTGGAGCTGATGCCCGACGAACAAGCCCTCAACCCTGTTCAGGAGTTGGCCACTGTGAAGTCGGTAATTGACCAGTCGGACCTACTGCCGTCAAACATGATCTCTTCCACGAACGCAGCTCGCCGAGTTGGGGTGGCGTACTCGCAGGTAAACAAGTACCTGATTGGGATGGATAGTGATCGCTTCCGATTCAAAGAAGAGTTTGAGGCTTTCCTCCAATGGAAGACTCAACTCGATAGCGTGTGCGGCGCAAAACAGTATGTGTTCCGTGCTCACCTCCCTACGCTCCTGCTTAAGGCTATCAAGGCTGGCGATGTTCAACCCCCGGAGCGGGTGATTATCGTAGGCATGATGTCCCTGAACCCAGCAGAAAAGGCCGTGTTCGATGCCTTAGAGGCTCTCGGTACTGATGTAATTATCGTCTCAGCAGAGGGGGATAAGACGACCCCGCGTCTTGTGCGCAGCCACAATAATGCGAGCGAAATGCTTGAGGTCGCGCAATGGGTGTCAGATCACCTGCTGCCCTTCGTGGACGCCCCTCATGCTGCACCTTCACTCGCCATCGTCGTACCTGACATCCGTTCCTACAAAGGCCCCTTGCTTGATGCGCTGAGCTTGCATACGAGCCCAGGATCATTAATGCCTGTTGGTCCGGATGGTGAAACACGGGCGCCGTGGGATATTTCCAGTGGTGCAACGCTGGGTAGCCGCCCCATGATCCGTGCGGCTATGGATCTGTTGTCCATCACGCCCGACAAGGCAGATTCCGAGACTTTCAGCCGTGTGCTGCGCTCTCGCTGGATTGCTGGCCATGTGGGCGAGTCTGCGACCCGTGCCCTTCTGGATCTGTGGTTCCGTGACAACCTAGGCCTGAACATGGGTGGCAAGGATTTTCTGCGGGCTATTGGGGCATACAAGGGGGATGCAGTTCCTGATTTCCGAAAGCGCTTTGGTGGACTTCTTGAGAAGTTGGTGTCCGGCGAGCAAAGCCGATATCCATCTGAGTGGGCCGACCATTTTACCGAAGCCCTGAACGATATGGGCTGGCCCGGTCAGAGCGAACTGGACAGTGCCAATTTCCAGACACTTAATGCTTGGGCTGAGGCGCTTGCAATGTTCCGCACACTGGATGCTCAACTCGGGACTGTTCAGTATGAGCGAGCATTCATGTGGCTCAGGGAGGTCGTAGACACACGACAATTCCAGCCCCGTATCAGCCATTTGGCCCCAGTTTCGATCTTGGGCTATGAGGATGCTATCGGCCTCAACTTCGACGCCTTATGGATCGTTGGCGCATCGAACAACGTATTGCCGGGCCGCGCTGAGCCATCACCCTTCATTCCTACCGATCTTCAGATTGATGCGGGGATTTCTGACGCCTCTAGCGAAGGGATGCTGGCATATGCTCAAAGTGTTGTGGGCGCACTCCTCAGCTCTAGCGCTGACGTCACGGTGTCGTGCCCCAGCCATAACGAAAAGGGGGCGGCCATCGGGGCCAGTGAGTTGTTTGGCACGTGGCCCGCAACTGCACCTACCCTGGAAACAAAGGGTGACTTCCTTGATGACCTGATGGGCCAGTTGGATAGGAATAATTACGAGCAAGAGGAGGCCCCAGCTGTCAGCGATATCGAACTAACTGATATCAAGGGTGGAGTTCGCATCTTCAAGGACTATGCAGAGTCCCCATTCTATTCATTCGTGCGCAATCGCCTACGAGCCAACATGTTTCCGCAACCAATCATCGGCCTTGATCCTCGAATCCAAGGGACAATGATCCACCTTGTGCTTGAAAAATTTTGGACTGAGGTGGTGACCTCCAAGGCACTCAAGGCATTCTCGGTTGCCGAGCTCAAAGCCAAGGTCCAGCACCACACTCAGCTGGCTTCCGAGGACCTTCTATACAAGCTGATCTGGCGCTACGGCATGAAGCTGATCATGCTTGAGCAACGTCGTATCGTCGACCTGACCATTGAGTGGTTGGAGCTCGAAAAGAAGCGGGAATTCGAGTTCGAGGTTATCGGCTTTGAAGAACGCCATGACATCGTTGTTGGGCAGGTACCTTTGACGGTAAGCCTTGATCGTCGGGAGCGCATCTTCTTGAACGAAGAGCAAACGGTCTCTCGGAGTGTTGTGTTTGACTACAAGACAGGCCAAGAGATGCGGATGAACAGTCTGAATGCTTCCACCCTCACAGAGCCTCAATTGCCAATCTACGCGACCAAGATCGACCTCAGTGTCGCTTCAGTAGAACCAATCGACGGCATTGTGCTGGCTCAGGTGAATCAAAAGTCTCTCGGTTTTCATGCTCGCTCAAACTTTTCGGCCAATCTCGTCGAAGGGAAGAAGGCCAGACAAGAGGACGTCGATACCTCGGACAAATGGGAAGCTCAGAAAGATGCATGGAACCGGCAGTTGGATTCTATGAGTGCTGGCTTCATCCGTGGCGAAGCGACTCTGGACCTATGTGGAAAGGGGTTTCCAATCGGCTACGAGTACATTGCGCCTATCGCACGATAAGCGTCAGTCGGGCTCCCAATGCATAGCGAAGGGGAGCCCATAGCTTAAAACATTCCGCATGCGAAAACTTTTAGTCCAATCCCGGGTTTACCGACCTGCGTCCTGAAAGATTACTTTGGCGGCTGGTGGCACGCGGGGGCGACGTTATTCTGGGTGTATCTGAATTGGAGCTGACCACATGACTGCATTCGTACCCTTCGCCGCTCTGCCGCACCTGGACCCTATTTTTGCTGGAATCCGAGGTCTCAGCATTGCAGATGCCGAAGCGCGCGCCCTGGCTATCGAACCTCGCCGCTCGCTACTGTTACTGGCCCCGGCCGGATCAGGTAAAACGTCTACCTTGCAAATGCGCTTGCTTTCCTGCCTGACAGTCGTGGAGCGCCCTGAGGAAGTGCTGGCTATCACATTCACCAACATGGCTGCTGCTGAAATTGTAGAGCGTGTTATTGGTGCGTTGCAGCAGGCAGCGACTGGCATTGAGCCTGAATTGGCCCATGAGCTCCCGCAATACCGTCTGGCTCGTTTGGTGCTAGATCGAGATAAGGAAATGGGTTGGAACCTTCTCTTGAACCCTAGCCGTCTGCGCATTATGACCTTCGATAGCTTTTGCGCTTCACTGGCAAGCAAAACTCCAATCATGTCCGGGCTGGGTGGCGGTAAAACTACCGACGATGCTTCGCTCATCTATCGTCAAGCGATTCTCGAAACCCTCAAGTCCGTTAACGACAACGACATTCCTGAGTCTCTCTCTAACGCGCTTGAGGCGGTATTGTCTTTCGCTAAAAACCGATTTGAAGCTTTGGTTCCACTGTTCGAAAACCTACTAATGAAACGCGATCAGTGGGCCGGCCGTATCATGGCACTGGACACTATTGAAATGCAGGAAGCGGTCAGCTCAGTTGTTCTGCATGCTGCCCAACAAGCTATTTCACTGATCCCAGGATCTGATCTCGAACGTGCAATGACTTGCCTTAAATCTGCCTCCGGTGCCCTTGATGGTTTCGAGTGGGCTGCGGAAATGCCCGCTGCCATTGCGAGTGCGAAAACGCTCGAATATTTCGGGCAATTTGCCTCCTACATGCTGACTAGTACCGGCACGCTCCGGGCGAAAGTAACCGTAGCCAACGGATTCCCAGCTAAGCATTTCTGCACAGTTGAGATGAATGGAATTCTGGCTGACCTCAAGGTTAACCCTCATTCTCAAGAATATGCTCAGGCCCTAGCCACACTTGCAACCCTGCCAGAACTTCAATACCCAGCTCGTTCAGCAAAAATGGTCGAGCACTTCACGGTAATTCTTCGGTATCTGTTGGCCAATCTGACGCTGGCAATGGAAGGGACAAACTCACTGGACTTCCCTGAAATCGCTCAGCGCGCCATTCAAGCTCTCGGCGCTGGTGAGACTGTCGGCGACGCCTTGCTCGAAGAAGACCGTATTCTGCATATCATGGTTGATGAATTCCAAGACACCAACCAGGCCCAATACGACCTATTGAAACTGCTGGTAGAGAACTGGGAGCCGGCCGACAATCGTTCTATCGCTTATGTCGGCGATGGCTTTCAGTCGATCTATCTTTTCCGTGGCGCTGACCTGAATCTGTTCACATCAGTTGTCGAGGCGAAAGCTTTCGGGCCCAAGCAAATGGATATTCTCCGGTTGACTGTCAACTTTCGGTCCTTGCCGGGCGTCGTTGAGTGGAATAACGCGACCTATGCCGAGGTCTTCAAAGACTCAGCTTATGAGTTCGTCCCATCGGTAGCGTTCCGGAAAGGCGATGGCGGTGTGAGCGTACACCCCGTGGCCACAGGTCAAATCGGTGAAGCCGAAGAAGTTACAAAGGTTGTTCAGGAAGCCCTTTCAAAAGACCCTTCAAAGTCGATCGCAATCCTAGTACGTGGTCGCTCGCACCTGAAACACATTCTGCCGATGTTAAAAGAGGCTGGAATTGAGGTTCGCGGTAAGGATATTGATCCCATTGGAGAGGCTGCCCCTGTCTCTGAAGTGATTTCACTGATTCGTTCACTCTGGCATTCCGCTGATCGAGCTTCGTGGATCGCACTGTTACGGGCAGCGTTCGTTGGTCTTAGCTGGGCAGACTGTTTGACTGTCGCCCGGGGGCATAACGTCATTGAGAATGCTCTACGCGACGAAGGCGTGCAGGCTCAATTGTCTTCCGAAGGACTGACCCGAGTGTTGAGGCTCTTGGAGGTTCTGGACGGAGTGAAGCGCTCCAGTCGTGGTTCAGAGCTGGGTTGGGCTGTTAAATCAGCCTGGATCGCCTTGGGCGGACCTGCAACGGTAAATACTGGCGAGATGGACGATGTGGAAACCATCTTCAAGCTACTCACTTCACACACGGAGTCAGGTGACCTTATTGACCCTCAGGCCTTTTTCCGCGCGATTGACAAAGCATATGCAAGCCCAAAAGCTGGCGCGGTAACAGTCATGACTTGCCACGGCTCCAAAGGCCTGGAATACGACATTGTGTTGATTCCTGGCTTAAACAAAGGCGGGGCTAAAGATGATGCGCCTCTGTTCTACTTCCGCCAGATGGATGGTGTCTTTTCCGTCGTTCCTAACCTCGGAGACTTGGACACTACCACCCCTGATAGTCGTCTATTCAAATTCGTTGGCCGCATGGTTCGCAAGGATATTTCTGATGAAGTATGTCGGGCGGCGTACGTGGGGACGACTCGGGCCAAAGAAGATTGCCACCTTTTCGTATGCGTCGACCGTTTCCCTGCTGCCGAGGGTGAGGTCCAGAAAGAGAAGGAAATCAAGCCAGCAGCAGGTTCGTTGGCTGAGTGCTTGTGGTCGGCTATTGGAGCCCAAGTGAAAGCGGTCGCCCCGGCATTCCCTATTGTTGCAGTTACGGATTCTGGGGTTCCCTCTAAGGCACGCCTGGCTCCCAGCTACAAAGTCGAATTGCCTAAAACGGTCTTTGTTCCGGCTGCAAGCAATGACCAAGTACCCACTGAAAATGAACTGAACGATGAATTGCGGGAGGAGGAGGGGAGCGACTATCGCGCCAAGACCATCGGTATCGTCTACCACTGGTTTGTAGAGCAGATCGGTAAGCAGGGTATCGAACTCTGGGATGAAGCTCGCGTGCGTACAAAGGCTCAGGCTATCGCATCGATGCTTCGTCGTGAAGGCTTCCCTGCTGCTGAGGTTCCTCAGGCGGTTGCTCGCATCCTCCGGCTGCTGTCCAATACCGTAAACAGTATTCATGGGCAATGGATCTTGAAGAAGCGTCCGGGCAGTGGCCATGAGGTGCAGGTCAGTGCATACCGTAACGGACGTTGGGTTCACCGCTTCCTGGATCGACCTTTTGAAGATGATGGGGTTTACTGGATCAGCGACTACAAAACTCCGGACTGCCCGGAGGGTATGTCCGAAGACGCTTTTGTTGCGCGGGAGGTTGAGCGGTACCGGCCGAAAATGGATGAGTACGAGCGTGCTGTGAAAGATGCCGGTATCACCATCCCTGTTAAAAAGGTGCTGTATTTCCCAGCATTCGACCGGCTTGCAGAGGTTGCCTAAGCCTAACGAGGGAACCTGATTTTCGGGTTCTTGACTGTGATGCCCATTCGCTTATGCAGAGGCCTTGAATCTTGCGGCTTTCTGTTCTTGAGTGAAATGGGTACCTCAGTCCTGATGGAAACCAAAGCTCGAAATAGCTGCTCATCGAACGGGATCTGCACACACTCATCTCTAAAGCTCAGCAGCCCAACCACATTCGATTCTTTGAATGCCTCCCGAGCAAGGCCGATATACAGCATCACCTGGTAGTATTCCCGGCGTCGTACGAACCCCTTGTACATTCGGTTTTTGAATTCACCGATTACAATTTGCCCTGTACGATTTCCGCGGAAAATGGCATCCGGTTCACCTGCTACGCCGAGTGCGCTGAGCCGTTTTCGTGGATGCCCCTTGCCTAGGTCAGTCCCTACAATTACCCACTGAGTTGCAGGCAGCGAAAACTGCTTGTAAATATCGAGTGGTGCCTTGGCTTTGAGGGCCAGATACAGCGACAGGGCCGCTACAATAATTCCAAGAATGATCAGCATGTCAGAATGTAATCACCTTAAAGTAGAGCAGGGCGGCGATGGCTACCAACACAATGGCAATAAATCCGCCTTTGCTTGGCCCCGCGCCGATCCGGCCATGCGCTGCGGTACCCATTTTGGCTAAACGTTGGTTGTATGCCCCACCACCGGCCCCAACGAACTTGCGCGGATCCTCTGCATAAGCGGCGATCTTGCTAACAGCTACGTTCGTACTGCGGCGCATGCCGAAACCTCAGATTGTGATTGAAAGAAAAAGGTCTTGTACCCATCAAACTTCAGCAACCCTTCCTCTTCCAATGCTTTGAACGCGCGACTGCCCGACCGCCTCTCGACCCCCGCAAGGGTTCTTATTTCATCTTTGCTGGCATGGACCTCTATACCGCGGGCCGTGGGGCGTGAGTCGGGATGCTCAACCAGCATGGTAATCACCCGCTTGATGCGATCAAGGTCCTTGGCAAATAGGTACTGCGCAGCCTGGGAATGCTTGGTCATCAAGTTCAGTTCAGCGGCCATGAGAACAGTCTCGCTGTAGCTGTTCGCTTTCATGAACTCATCGTATTTTGACTTTGAGACAGCGAGTAGGAAGGTATGGCTTCGAGTCTCGTAGCCAAACCGTACCTGCTTAGGTTGAAGTGGCCAGATTATGTCACCCTTCCGAAGGGCGTCTACGAAGATCCCCTTGCCCTGGACATCTGGCGAAAGTGCATAGGCAACCACGCAGCCTTGAAGGACGATGAAGAAATTCCCTCGGTCGATGTCCAGTTGAGTCTTTGGCGGGAGGTCAATCAATGTCCCGTAATGGTTGCCATGGATGAGCCAACTGGCCCACGTTCCCTTTTGAGGGCTTGTTTTGAACCAGTCAGGTTCGGGCGTTTCGAGGACGGCAATGTTTGGGTGTTTCATGGCGTGTGAGAAACCGTTTGCCATTATTGAGCTTCCTTCAAGTCGTATTGGCTCTGGTACGACTCGATCTTGATGTTGACAGTCGCCGGCAGTGGTAACGCCACGAGCGACATGATGGATTCCGAGGTTGGAGATTCAACCAGGAGGACATTCCTGATTCGTTTGGCTTTGGCGCAGTAAAGACCGCGGGAGCCATTGGACAGGGCTTCTCGGAGAATGATGTGACGTCTGCGTACAGTCGGAAGCGCGAGAGGGCCTCGCACCTTCACCCCTTGCGTGCGGCGCAGGGCAGTTTTAATCGTTTTGGCAGTTTGCAGGACGATAGGGTGGTCCAGCCCATCGATGACGATGTAGAAGCTGGCGGAGGAAAAATTCGAGCGCATGGTCCTGGGATCTGCAAGATCCCAGGCTTGGGCAGATTTCGCTTCGCTGTACATTGGACGGGGCCCTTGAAATATCTCATGCCCTAATAGTGGAAAGAGACAGCCCCATTTCAGCGACTTTGACCGATATTATTTGTTCAGATCTGCAATTTTCTGATGATGATAGAGGGCGCTTGCGAAGGATCGCTGCGCTTTCCTTAGGCGCAGTGCATCAAACAGCCCCGGGTCTCGGCGGACTCGGATTGTGTGCGGCCCAGTGAGAACCCCAAGGATCTTGTCGTAAAGAGCCATTATCTGGGGATTGGCGAGCTGGTTCACCATAGGGAGTGACTGTTCATGTGCAGAGACGGCCTGACTGATGACCTGTTGCTTCCAAAGCTTATAGTCGAGGATCACTTAATTGCTCCCTTGGGTTTTGACTTCCTGCGGGCCTGGTGCATAAAGACCAGATGCATCCCACCAAAAAACCACACAGCTATGAATGTGGTTGAGAACGAAAGTAGACCAACCTTGGCGACGTTGAGGGAATGACTAGGGAATTTTTCATCGAAAACCGCCCGATGTAGGGTGTCGTTTTTGTAAGCAGTGATGATCACCTTCTGGCTTGCGCTAACCCCCCTCAGGACGGTATCGGATTCGTTATCGGTAGCAGGGAAGACCTCTAGCCATCCGGTAACACTCATTTTTGAGCTTTCGATCGACTCTAGGATACCTTGAGCAGAAGGTGCAGCCAAAACCTCAGCTGGGATTTCATTTCCCACCCATTGAAAGCATTTGATGGGTAGACGCTCACATTCATACTTGAACCGACCCGGATAGGTCGCCGTCAGTTCCTCTTGGTAACGCATCCTTTCTGTCAGCAATTCGCCCTGGATGTAGTAAGCGAAGAGATAGTGGATGCAGCACAAGAAGGTGGTGTAGGCCACAAGGAAGAATGTGATGTGAATTCGCATGAAACTGCGGAACCCACGCTGGGCGATGAACCGCAAAATCAAGCTCGTAAAAACGAGAGCCAGTGTGTAGACGTCTCCGCGTTGGCGCTCTTCGCCGGTGGGTACGTGACCGACCATCCAGCAAATTCCTTCGTACCCCAGGTTAAGAAAATTGACCTCTTCTTGGAATAGTGAAACTGCGGCAATTGCCGCGAGCCACCCCAAGGTCATTTCACGGCGGAAATGAGCATAGATACCAGTCCATAAGCTCAGAAATAGAACGTAGACGCCAAGATCCTCGAGCACTTTCAGGAAAGTGATTTGTTCGCCGTCAGGTGTGGCGAATGTGAGAGTCACACACACAGCCAAGTAAACAAAAAGGAACACCGGGATCTGAAGTTGCCAGGGTATTCGGGACTCGAGCACACCAGCACCTCGGGGCCAAATTGAAGCTGTGCTAGGGAGGAATTTCATAAGGGGGTTTTGAATAGCCGTTGAATATGTTGTGACGATACTATTCAGTTCCTTGAAGGTGACCAGCCAAAAAGGGGTCTCGGATTTCTGTAACGGCGCTCTGAACAGATCCGCACAACTAGCTATAGGAAACAAAGGATGAATGCGTCCAGCCGACGGCACACGCGGTACGTGATCTCTGAAGGAGCGCTGCTCTCTCAAAAAATCAAAGGAAAGGGTTTGGTAGCAGGGCTCCTGGGTTGGGCCGATTGCCGGGTGCGAGATTTATCGATCGCGGGCGCTATGATCCTGACAGAAAAGAAGAAAGGAATCGGAGATGCTATCTCGATGAAGCTGATCCAGCGGAATGGTGACGAGCTTCAATTCGAAGGGAGGGTGGTGAACTGCGGTACTGATCATCGAAGCGGAAATTTCCAGCTTGGGATTGCCCTGTCCGAACAAGCTCCGGAATCTCGTGAACATATTTTTCTTCACAGTCTGGGCGAGTCCTTCCCCGAAGCGCGCTGACCCGATAGCAGTGACTGCTTGGTTGTGATACGACAAGGCCCGCCCATTTGCATGGACGGGCCTTGAATAAGTCGAGGAGAAGCAACGGCACCCATAGGCATTTGGATGTAGAAGGGGGTGACTTAGGAGTTAGGAGGTCTAAAGCCTATGCTTTCCTCAAGAAACTGTGTCAAAAACTGGCATGGGGGAGTGAACCCCATTCCGCACATTCTGTACGAACGACCGGGCTTTGTGAAGATGAAGGCCGTGAATTTGCGATAAATTGACACCTATGCAGCGGTCTCAGAAATCTCGCAAAGCGGCGAAAATCTGGAAAAGCTTTCTATCTCAAGTGTCTTCGACCCTCTCGCCGCCCATCGGTTCAAAAAAAACCAGGATTTTTCTTTTCTTGTCTCCGGCCCGAGTGGACTGGTAATGCTCTATTTCAGGGCGTGTAGCTTCCTGTTGCGGGAATTCTACACCTCCCTTTTACGACAATTCTGTCAACTTGGTTGTGATTCTTGGCAATAACAGACGCGCTAATTTAGGACGCGTCTGGGAATGAGAGAGCTCAACCAACGGCAGGCTTGCCGAATATCCGTTTGAATAGCGTAGCTCCTTGTGCCTGGGCTTGGGTTTCCGGCACGAGCTGGACGATGCTGAAGATTACTCCTGTGTCGTTCGAATGATAGGCGAGTTGCAGGTTGTTCTTCTTGAGGCCAATGAATGGAGCTGAAGCAACTAGCGATTGATCCATTTGCTCATGGCCCGTAGCAACCATTGTAGGGTCGAAGCCAAATATGACACGACTATCAAATTTGTCCCAAAGCATCGGGTCTGGATGAGAGATGGTTAGAACGACGTTGATGCCTACGCTACTGGCAAGCTTCAAACCGGCAGTGACCGATTCCTCATCCCTCGCGACCGATACCCGGTCGATGATGAGGGTGCGTCCACGCACAGCTCCCTCGTTAAGGGCAGAATAATGAGCGGAGACTAGCTGCTCGAGCGTGTAGGTACGACTTGGTAAAATCGTCACCGCCAAGTGGTGGTCTGGATGCTTCTGACGTTCACCCAGGATGAACGAACTGTGATCTTCAGAAAGCGACTTTCTGAAGACATCATGGCCGCGGCTGTAACGGTTCAGATAGTTGTCGCCATCGTGTGTGGCTCGCACTACGGCAACGAACAGGTCATCAAGGCGGTTCAGGCAAATCTCTTGGTCGATCCATTGAGAGATGTGCAGGGGCTCGGTATGGATGATTAGGGTATGGCCGGCATAATCACGTCCCAGTAAATATTGGGAGGGTGGCATGAAACCAGTGCGAGCCTTGAATCTCGCCATTTCCTCCGCTGATTGAGAGGTTGGATCTATCTTATCTTGCCTTGCGTATGCCTTCAGCGCTTCAAAATTGCTAAACCCCCACATGGTTGCAATGAGCGTTCCCTGAGGGTGCCCTTTACGAATGTCGGGTAACGTATTCTTGAGGGGATCCATGTTCATGGCCATTCGCAAGAACTCCATCATCTGGAGGCTTCGATCGGAAATGGCTCTTATCTGATCAGGGGTCTTGATCATCTGCAGGCCATTGATTGGCTCTTCGAGTTCACCAGTTTTAGCGTTCAGACGGTTGTACCCGTAGGCACGCGCAACGATCACATTTGCCGCTTCAGCATTAATGCCCAAGGCCATTTTCTTGACCAAACGTTCAGATTGCTCTTTGTACATGCTCACGAGTCCAGAAGGTTGGTGATGGGCTGGTGGCGCTCTACGAATCCAACGTAGGCCGCGTAGAGGGCTTTGTCGGACTTCTCGCTAAGCGAGGATGCCAGTAAGCGGTAAGCGCGGCGAAGATCTGGTTTGATGTCAGTCATGCCATGCTCGACGATCTTGACGAGCTCTATAGTGGCTTTAACGTAACCGGCAGAAGCAGCTCGCTCGATGTATTGGATGCCCTTAACTGGATCGGCCCCTGCGCGTTGTTTGAGGACGTGGGACATTCCGTAGGTGAATAGGGCGTCGGTCGATGCAGGTTTAGCAATGCAGGCGAGCCGGAGCCAGTGGTCAGCGCGGGTTATGTCAGTGTCTACACCGATGCCTTGATTGAGACACCTCGCCACTTGGAACATTGCTTTGCCATCTCCATTTTCAGCAAGCTCAAGCATGTCTCGATATGCGTTCGCTCGGTTTCGCTCATCGCAGGAGACCAGATCTCGAGTGAGACTGGCCAGGCGGAGACTGGTGGTTTGGTCAGTGGACTGCATTCTGATTATTGCCTTATTCATCAATTGAGGCAGGAAATGAATCGCTTTCGGCTTTCTGTACCAAAGGCCCAAAGACGCGATAGTTCTCGAGATACTGATAGAGGTTCATTTTCTTGATGTACGGTTCTTTCTCGAGTAGTTCGCGGCCGGCAGATTTGCGTCGTGCCGTGACTACGTCGTAGCTAAGTAGCGGTTTAATTGTGGGTGCAAACTTGCATACATCGATGTCGTAAACGAAGGGCACGGAAGAGATGATCTGGCGCACCGGCGTATCACCGTCACGAACCCGTGCTCGGATGTGGGGTTTGACTGGTCTCCGAATAGCGACCTGTTCATTGCCTAGCTTCCGTAAGAGATCAATAGCGGTCAGCAAGCCCTCTTCAATTGATCCCTCAGGAGCGTCGGACATGGTAGGACGTCGGTCGTGAAGCTCATCTAAGAGGTCTTCCCACTCTTTCACTAAATCTGAAGCCACATGCCTTGATCCGGATGTGCCGGTATCAGTCCAGTAGAAATTAATGGTCTGAGGGTTCATCAGCACCGGGGTGCAACGCATTGCCTGCTTTGGCGATATGGCCTCAAACTTAATCCAAACCTTCCGGCGATCGTTAGATTTCTTGATCTTGCCGATTAGCATTTCCAGCTTGCTGCGCAGATCATTCGTTTCGATGATTTTGGCAATCACTTCCCCAGGCAGCGCAACTACCCCTGGACTCCTCAAGGTTTCCTTCGCGTTCTGAGTTTCCTTCATCGTGATGCAAGTGAGGACGTCTATAGCTGCGTCGACCGCGTCGCTACCTTCAAGCCTCCTCACCGGGATAGGCGCAGCTTCGTCTACTTCTGGCTCTTGTCGAAACTCCATCTCAAAAATCGCATCGACTCTCAATCGGTGTCGTGAGTCATTGAGCATTCTGACCAGTACCTTGAGCTCGGCCTCAAGCTGTTTGACCACTGCGATTGCTTCACTGATAGCGCTGAGGTGGAGTTCCATAGAGATGTCCACTGCGTGAGCCCACACATCACTTTAACGGGCGTTGGATTTTCGACTAGGCGTTTTGAATTGGATTCTATTATGGCGCGGGTACACTCTGGCACATAACCAAATTGGGGTATCCGAATCTTGTCTCTGGCAAAAACCTTTGAATCTGCAGTGAACCTGGGCGCTCTTACTGAAGCCTGGTTGCGCACAATCAAGCCTCTGCTGAAGACCCAACTTTTCGAACTCGGGGTGAAGGCCAAGCTCAACAACGCTGCCTCGGTAATGGCCCCGGGAGCTTTAGTCGCGAATGTCGTTCGTCAATCAGGTATCAGCTGGAGCGAGAAGCCAATTCGTGTCCTCCTGCTGGGATCAGATCCTCTCATAAGATTCGATAAGTCCAAGTGGGCTAGCTTGGCTGGCGAATTTCTTGGAGCTCCAGGAGCTGTGGAGATCATCTATACCCTGGACGAGAATGCGGACTCCGAATTCTCAAAGCTTGCGACAGCGCTCAACCTTCCCGCATGTAGCGTATTGACCCACGGCGAAGCAGTCGAGAGCGGCTTTTCGAAGGTCGACTTGGCAATATGGGTTCACCCTGCCGCAGAGTCGGCAGACGAGGCTGAGGCTCTGAATACCTCCACTGCGATGTCGCTGTCCACCAAGCAAGGTGTTCCTGTTTATTCGGCCTCATTTAACGAGGTCGACCTCCACACACAGAATTTCCTGATTCAACATCACTCTGTGCAGTTGCAGCCACTTGGCGGTCCGATTACTCGCGGGGCCCCATCCATCAACCGATACGGCATTTCTACCTTCGGTTTAGGGGTAGAGGGTGGATGGGGTGCAATATTGGCAAAAGTTGAGCCGGCGCAGCAGCTCGGCGATCCCTGCGAGGCCGCTCTCGTACGCACGGCGATGAGACTCGTATGTGCTGAAGGAGCACTCCATACGTCATGGAGCCTGGGCCAGCGCATAAACGGTGTAGCCTTCAACCGGATCATCCCGTTGGGATTGCTTGGCAACATGGCCATCGACCCTTCAACTGGTCATGTCTTCCAAAAAAATGAAGACTCACGTGATCTCCGCGTTGTCGGCCATCTATGGGACAGCGAGCTTAGGCTGATGCCGAGCTCCAAGCGTGAGCTGTTGCTGTGGGCATGTCGAATTAAGCTGGCATTTCAAACAGAGCTGCCAAAAGAAGATGCCAGGCGCAAAGAGGCAATAGCCTCCCTTGAGCAGGGTTTTAATGACGGAATTGTCGAAGCTGCTGTAGCGCTGGCTCGGTGCTATGAGTCATCAAAAGCTGATGGAAGCGATGTAACGGCACATCTTTGGCAAAGCAAGGCTGGGGCCCTGCACCCATTGAGCTCTTACGGCTTGGCCTATGAGGCTTTGGGAGCTGGAGACTTAGCCGCCGTTGAGCGATATCTGCGAATCGCTGTCGAGTTCGGATACCCGATTGCGATGACAGACCTCGGGAAGATGCTCTGTGACAGTAAGCGAGTAGACGAGGGTCTGGCTCTCTTGAACGAAGCCGCCTCTCGCAAGGATCCTGAAGCCAATTACGAGCTTGGAGAATTGTCTGCCAAAGGTGGTGACCTGCAAGGCGCCCTGGAATTCCTTCGCGCGGCATGGATCTATGGTCATGTCGACGCAGCAGCCCTTGCGCGGCAAGTAGCCGATTACATGCTTGAGCACGGAATTGGGAAACGCTCGTTAATCAAGCGCGAAGCGAAGGAAATCGCTGCATTTCAAAAGAAGCTCGACACCCGCTTGGTGGCAAATGCTACTTAGGATTCGACTGAGTGCTTCAAATTGGGCTGGAAGAATCGCTATATCAGCGATCCTCGCTTGGATGCCTTTACATTCTGTGGCATCAACGGTTCCAGTTGTGGATTCCAAGTTGGTCACTTACGGAGTGTCCGGGCAAACCATCGATCAAATTCAACGATCGATTGCAGAGCATACACCCAGTCGAAACGGGGGCTCCTACTACGCCGGCGTCACGATATGGAATCTCTCAGCATCCTATGACCTGATTCCCTCCCCACATGGCTGCCTACTCGATAACGGGCAGGTGTTCTTGAAAATCAGGATTCACCTACCTGTTCTGGAATCGATTCCCAAATCCCCAGGTGTTGAGCAAGAGTGGCGGCGGTTTTACAGCGCCCTCAATGCTCATGAAGCATTGCATGCGCAAAACGCCTACCGGGCCGCCACCACGCTACTGGCAAAAATAAACGGGACACGCACTGATGTGCCCTGTTCTCGCGCCAAGGTGATCGCTGAGAAGGCTACGGCCGCGCTGATAGAACGGATTTCTGCCTACGACAAAGATCTAGACATTCAAACCCGTCACGGAACTACGCAGGGCGCTTATTTGAACCCCGTTGTCAGATGACCCCCCCCACAGAATATGAAGCCTAACTGCCTGGAGCATAACCTTTGAAGAAAACGTTATTGATGTCTGCTTTGTTGGTGTTGGCTACTGCTATATCAGGGGTTGCCGCAGCCGCAGACGCTCGTGTTGGAACCTGGAATACAATGCGTCTGGGCAACGGTGACCAGAAAAGTTACCCAGCTTTAGCAGCAGTCGCCGCCAATGTTGACGTCCTGGCCGTTCAGGAGGTGATGAATGATGAGGGCATCCAATACCTAAAACTGGCACTGGAGCAACGGACACGTGAAAAGTGGAGCTCGCTGTGCTCAAGCCCTGTAGGCTCGCGCAGTTATAAGGAGCAGTATTGCTTTCTTAGCCGCGATTCGGCAGTTCAATATGAAGACGGCGCCGTAAGCTTTTTGGATCGTAAGCATGTGTTCATGCGAGAGCCCTATAGCGCGCGCTTTAAGTCCCTCAGTGACGGCAATACCTTCGCCTTGGCCACCGTACATATCATTTACGGCAAGTCAGCCGCTGACAGAACCCCAGAGCTGAAAGAGCTCGGTAATTACTGGGAATGGCTCGAGCAGGTATACCCAGGAGAGCCCATCATGCTGATGGGTGATTTCAACATGCCCCCTTCGGACCCTGCGTTCGAGTCCCTTCGAGCACGTGCTATCCCAATGGTTACAGACGGCGCAAGCACGTTGTCGAACACAAGCGGTCGGTTTGCCAATCTGTACGACAATGTGTTTGCCAACCAGTCAGCGCGATCGATGATGTCCGGTGTTGGGATCGTCAATTACCCTGCGATGCTCAAGGTAAGCCATGAGGATGGGCGGCGCGCCGTGAGCGATCATGCGCCAGTGTTCTTCCAGCTTGGGAAGGCTAGGCTGGGGAGTGCTGTCCAGATGGCTTATCCTCAAGGACCCGCTCAGCTGATGCACCAGGTAGTGAATGCTCCGGCTCGTAATGACTCTGTCTTCACTCCTCTCGCATCGACCGGGCTTGGTGCCCTTTCTACCGCTTCGAATACTCAGGTCGGGAGCGTGCACGGTAATAAGAGCTCCCATATCTACCACCTTTCCAGCGGTTGCCCGTCCTACGGAATGATCTCGGAGAAGAATCTGGTGGTATTTGCTAGTGAAGCCGAAGCGATTACGAGCAACTACAGGAAGGCGGGTAATTGCAAGTAAGGTAAGCAAACGGCATCTTGTCATGAATGACGGTAAATATAAAATGAGAGACCCAATGAAAGCCACAATGCAGCAGGCAACCGAACACAATCAAAACGTACTGAATGTCCTAACTGAACTTCTTAGTGTACTTCGCGATGCAGATGCCATTATCGGTCGTGACGAAGAAATTTTAGCTTTCGACAGTCACCGCACCCTAGCGGCAATTCATGGTGACATACACTCTGTTTTTGGCTCGCTAAGTTTGATTGCGGGAGGTGAATATTCTGGCGGGTGGAACGTGTTCTCTCAAACCCAACAGAATAAGGACTTCTTTCTGCTCAATATTCGCTCCCTGCTCCGTGAATCGGACTTCAATAACGGCTTCCCGCTGATCACAGATGTTTGCACCCTGATCGAAGGGTTGCCGTGTATGCCACCCGAATACGCTTTGAAGGTCAAAATCGCTCACGATAAAATCTCTCATGCGATGAGAAGTTTTCGCTCGAAAAACAGTGGAGAGATTGAGGCGGCGATTTTTGACCACGAATGACCACGGAAACAGTCCTGACTGTTGCAAACAAAAACGAGCCATGCGATCTGTTGGCAGCAAACAACATCGTTCGACACAAGACAACTTATTGCGACACTCGGCATTATAGATTGACACAAAAACGCTGATGAATCGCCCTCTGGAGCAGAGCAACAGCCTGCAGCGCCCGGAATCACTGGTAGGTTGTGTCAAACTATGTTGTCGTTGCTGTCCGGGTTGATACGTGAGTGGTCAGTGATTTAGGGGCTTTGTGTCAATCTATGTTGATGCCACCCAGTGAACCCGCAAAGCGCGGTCAACGCCCGCTTCACATGCGAAGGCATTGTGCTGGACGAAATCGTCGCCCGAATCGGTTTGAAGATGCGCAGCAGTGAAATCGTATGTTTAACTGACAACACCGTGTGGTGAAAAGCCTAAGGTGGCGCAGTGCAGATGTATCGCCACAGCGATGGCGGGATACCCAGCGTTGTTTGAATACGAGGCCACCGTCATGACGCAATTCATAGCTACTGAACACAAATTGGCTCGCCTATGGGTCGAGGTCTGCGGCAAGAGCTTGGGCATCGAGCGTGCTGAGGCCGCAGCCATGTATGCAAATCTGTGCGGTTTCCGAACTTGGGATGCAGTTACCAGTGCGATAGGGAACAAGCAGCCCAGTGTTCCAGACGAGCAACTAGAAGTACCCGAGTTGATGGCTCGACGGGATAGCTACATTGCTGTGATGGTTGATGTCTTTGCGATAAACCCATCGATGGCCGTCCACCTGGCCGCGAACCTCAGTCCCTCCAGCGGCAAAATGCCTAAGACTATATCAATCAACCGAAGTACTTTGCATTCTCCGCCTGAAGATGAAGGTTTGAGCCTCTATGTGCCGGGCTTTGATGATCCTCGGGTAGCAAACGCAATGCTCAAGGATTTGCTAGGTGGTGCGCCAGGCCTCGAAGGCTGCAATCTGGATAACTTAACCGACCGCCTGCGCATTTCTCATCCGGTTGAACCGGGGGATTTCTGGGACTTTTACAGCGATCAGGGCTTCGACCTGATCGAAGATACCTTTGTCGAAGATTATGAATACGGTGGACCATCGTTCTTCATGCCGTGTAGCCCTGAAATATCCGATAGCGAAAAGGTACCGGTCTTCCTGACCAGCCTTGCTTACACGCCGCTAGATCATCATGACCAGATGGCAGATGAGGTTCGTCGAGTGATGCTTGAGAGCGCCAAAGCGATCACTGGTGCGGATACCCTGCTCCTCTGCTGGGGACATTTGCAGCAAAAAGAAATTGGGGGCAAGCGGTTCACCTACGCTGGCCAGATTCATCATGAGGGGACTTGGCGCGATCTGCTCCTGAACAGATCGCTGGACTCATTCGACAAGTTGCTTCGTGCAACAACTGCTCTACAGGACATTAATGAGCCAGGGCCAGAGTTTCAGGACAGCGGCTCGGAATGCATGATTCGCTTCTTTATGGTGCAGACCCAGTGCGAGTCTAGCGCGGAGTTCTTCCAAAAATACATTGTGAACAGCATCGGCAACCCCAGCGGATGGTCAATTGGGATTATTACTAGCAAGTCCGAGTAGACATCAAGAAAATCGCATGAGGAACACCCAAGCCCCGCCTAACCCGTGGGGCCGTTGCCGTAGGGGCGGCGTGATTTTCGCTCCCAGGATCGATCGTGAATATCAAATACTGGGGGCTATCGGCCGTGTTCTCGTTGCCTCGCAACTCGGCGATGGCATCAAGGTAACCGTACAGTTTTCGAGTAAACAAGCTGTGAACGATCAGGAAGCATTCAGCCGCGTGGTGGACGAATTAGCGGCTTTAGTTCGGCAACTAGTCCACCAACTCGGTAAGGTCGCACCAGATAGCGACCTCCCGGCGAAGGCTCTGGACTAATTAAAGCGCAAGTGTCTGCAAGGTAGTCCACTACGCAAAGACACCCTGCAGCTCACCTCACCTGGTGGTGCTGGCATGGACGAGGGTCTGCCTTCCCCTGATGCTGATAAGACCTTCCTGAGAAAGCTCCTTCATCACCTTTCCAACCATCTCTCGCGTGCACCCGACCATGGACGCGATCTCGACCCGTGTATTCTTCAATACGTACCCCTCTGGGTGAGAGATTGCACCGGGTAGACTGCATAGTTCCACGAGCGCGCTTGAAACTCTGCCGCGAACGTCATAGAAGGCAAATTGGCCGACCTTGCGTAAAGACCTAACGCTCGTGCGTGAAAGCTCACGACAGAGTCCAAACATCGCAAGAGGCTGAGATGCACAGGCCTGCAGCAGCTCTTTGGCAGTCAGCACGTATGCAAAGCACTCAGATTTGGCAAGCACGTACATTTCGATCTTGTTGCCTTCTCCGGGATCGATGCTTCCAAATACGTCGCCAGGAATTAGGTGCGCAATGTTGAGCTCGCTTACTTGAGAATGATCAGTGACTTGTATAGCCGCAGTACCTTCTGTGAGCAAAAAAACACATGGTTCCTCAGAGTCGAATCTCATCAACGTCGAACCCCGAGCAAATTTTCGTCTTTTGCCCGACGCAGTAAACAAGGTATTAGCGCCTGCCTTCTGGAGCGCACTGCTGCCGGCATGTTTCATTCATCGCTCCATCATCTGTAAGTCCCATAATGACGAGATACCTGGTCATTGGGAGATGGCAGGACGATACCCAGATTCAGTGGAAGGTGTTACTCAAAAGAGGGCTGTGTAATTTCCGTGAGCTCGTTTTGGGTAGCACATAGAGGATCCTGAAGACACACTTGATCTATTAATTTGTTCGACAGGCGATCACAGTGAATCAACCAATCGAGCCACCCTACGAACTCGATGAGCTTCCATTTCATCATCGCTTGGCAGCCCAGGTGTTGGGTGCTGGATTGGATCTACTTAATGCGAGACATCTCGAGTCCTGGGAGGCTGGCCGCCGTATCGGTCTCATGGAGGCCAAGGCATTAGCTCAGCAGTCATCTACCCAGGATCAGGTCGTAATTCCCGGTTTGAAAACCACTGAGCCCGATCATCAGGTCACAGGCAAAGATGACTTGGTGTTTGGCGGCGAACGCATTCATATCAGCAGTGATGCTCGCGCAGCTATGCGCGCTGACTGTGAAGCAAGGCTAGATAAGTGTGCACAGCCCACAATGGAGCAATGGAAGGCTATCCTTTCGACATCCAATACGACTCTTCTCGGAGGTGGTGCGGGTACTGGTAAGACCAAGACATTGCTGTTCAGGGCATTGTTTTTCCATCGATATGCGCAGGTCCCTCTATCTCAGATACGTATTCTCACGTTCAGCCGTGAGGCTCGTGTAGAGATGGCCAGCGATCTACAGGAGGTCTTTGGTCTGTTCGGTGTGGTGCTCTCGCCGGCCGAATGTCAAGCGATAGTGATGACCCCACGCTCATGCCTTTTAACCCAATCGATGGCTCTTCCTGACCTTGCCACGGTGATACCGCTTGAGAACTATGGAGCCAGCCCGCCTGACACATCTGCCCTCGCTGACGGCCGACCCTTCGAGGCGTCATTGAACAATACGCAGAGGGTGGAGATGACCAAGTGCCTCAACCTTCTCTATCGATCCAATAAGCGGTTCAATGAAACTTACATTGCTTTGTGGATTTCGTCGCTAAGACTACCTCAGCTTGAAGTCGATTCACCCGAAGTCGTAAGGCGCGCTTCATTGGGATGGAAGCTCAGCGAGCATGACGAGGCCCTGACCAACTCTGTTGAGGCTTTGTGGCGCAAAGCAAAGGCCTGGCCTGTTGAGGGTGTGACAGCCGCTAGAAAGGTCTTCACCGTCAGAGGTCGACCTTATGCAACACATGGCTACATCCCACAATTGAAACTCCACGTGGTGCTTGGCTTCGATAGGTCGGAAGGGCCGAGCTTGCGCCGCGATCCTTCAGCTTCAATGGAACTGTACAAAGAGGTCGCGATCAAGCGCACCCTGTTCCAGGCCTACTTTCCAGAGGGTGTGGTGCACCTGGACTCCTATCAAGATGCTGCCGAACTGTCGGAGAGGCTGAAATACCTCGCTCAAGCCGCTCCAAGCTTTTCTTACGCACTACAAGGTCAAACAGGTCCGGTACCGGTTCTCGATTCGTTCAATTCAACGTCAGCCTTACTTGATTCGCTGGGCATAGAGGTAGGGTCTGTGCCTGGCAGAATGAATTTTCTACCTGCAGATTCTGACGCACTCTACTTTGAGGCATTGGCGATTTACTGGGAGGCCCTTGAGCGGCACCTCTCTAAACTAGAGGGACCGGTGATTCCGTTTGGTCGTCTGTTCGCCGCGCTTGGGGGCGGTAAGCTGCCAGCCGTACGGTACGTGCCTATGAGTATTCTCGAGCAATGCCGCCACCTTCTCATTGACGGTGCAGAAGATCAGACGCTCCCGGTTGCCTCTTGGGTGCGGTCGGTACTGATTGAGATACGTAGAAGAGACTCAGCTCAAATATACACAAGGGGTTTGTCATCAAGTATTACAGTGGCAGGAGATCCGAATCAGTGGGTGTACGGTAGTTTTGGGGCGACTCCAAAATTGTTCTTTGACTTCGAAGATATGTTTAGTAGTCCGGTACCGGCTACGAAGGTGACCCTGACCGAGTCATTCCGGTCTACTCAAGCCATTATCGATGCGGGATCTAACCTGGTCCAAAACCTTTCTTTGGGAGTAAACCGAAGCCCTAGGTCTATTCGACCTCCAAAGGGGGAGGATCAGCCTGTCAGGATAGTTGGTGATGATCTGGATCAACTTCAACGCATCTGCCAGTCAGCAGCGGCAGATGGCTACAAAGTTTTGATACTCATCGACAGCGAGGTCGACAAGGCTTGGGTCGACTCTGCTGTTGGGGACCAGATTAGAGATGATCGTGCTTCAGGCGGGCGGTCTATCCGTGTTCGTTCATTCCACAAGGCGAAGTCACTTGAAGCGGACATCGTCGTGATGGTCGGAGACCCGTCGACTGGTGTTTCGTCTTGGTACCGCAATCAGCTCTACAAGATAGCGGGGTTCAGTTCGGGTGGTGACTCTGCGCCGGGGGATACGGTCTCTCACGGCGAGGCTTTGCGCCTAGTCCACGTGGCAATCACCAGGGCGAGGCATAAGTGCATTTGGTTTCCAAATCGCGGAGTGGGTACTGTCCGTACCGCGAGTGTGCTGGGTGGGCTGATGCCGGGACTCTTCGATGATGAGCGCCGTGCTTGATGCGGTAGGTATTTAGTAGATGGGCTGGTAAAGCCGATAGGTGATGCTCGAAATAGTGGTGAGGAGTTTGTGCTTGTTCTGTCAGGTGTAGATCTCGATGGGGCGTATGGGCTGACTGAGAAGTTTAGTCATTAAGTGGAGCGTCGCTACATGCATCTCAGCGTTCCTGTAGGCAGAGTGACCATAAGCGCTGACGTTTGTGCAGGCTTACCTGGTCAGTGCTTTGCGGCCACAAACAGTGGGTCGAGCCCTCTACTCAGCGAATTATTTCGGGCGTAATCAGGCTGCTCTGGCTTTCTGACTCGACGTCGGCAAAAGACATCAACATCAGCCTTCTAATCGGTTCAGGGAGCACTTTTACCTCTATGGTGACCCCTTCGTAGATAGCTTCGGTTTCAGAGGCTCTGAATACGCCATGGGGAATCCATGGCTCATGTCCAAGCCACCGCCTGGCCTGGTAGTCGATCATAAAGCCGTATACCTCGATCCAGAGGTGTGGACGCACGATAGCGCCGCGGGCGGACAGTGCCCCCGCTTTGAGAATTGGTTTGTGCCCTCTCTCCGTCAAAACGGAAAAGACAATTCGTGAAAATCCATCGCATTCGACGTTCGAGTGCTGGATAGGGTCGAAGAGGGCAGCCAGTTCATCGCGGGTCACAGTAGATCTCCATAGTGGAGTCAAGACTTTAACCGCGCTACATCATCCCTACCACCTGAAGGCTTCTGCCACAGGTTTCGCGATGGGAAGGTAGGGCATCGATATTTTAGACGAGTTATCAGCAATGAAGTCTTTTAAGGCCAAGTCAGTACCAGCTTCGCAAGGTGAGCTTTTCGGGGCAGATCAGATCGCCGCCATCTATAGATCCCAACCGGAAGCACACATCGACAATGCCACCTTGTATGGATTGGTTGCCATGCGAAACGGATTGTCGGCTGGCGCATTGAACGAGCGTGTACCCGTAGGCCGATCAGGGCAGCGGCATAGCCTAGAGAGGCGTGCGATTCGATGGACGCAGCAAGATCTGCGCAGGGCAGGGGTCCTTGAGCGAGTACCGGGTGAGCGTGGTATTTGGCGCCTTACGGAGGAGGCTAAGCGCGATTTAAACATGGCGAAGCCAGGCGTCAAGGTACTTGGCTTTCGAACTGATCTAGGTGTCGCAATTTTCGGCGGTAGCGAGTATATCTTCAATAACTTAGATGTTCAGCCAGTATCAATTATTTGCAGTCCTCCCTATCCTTTGGCAAAAAGTCGGGCTTACTCTAATCCTACCCAATCGGAAATCGTTAAATACATTGTGGGGATTCTTGAGCCAATTATTGAAAAGCTTGCAGACACAGGTAGTCTCGCTATCAATGTCAGCAATGATATTTTCCTGCCTAATTCCCCCGCGCGCTCAACCTACGTTGAGCGATTGACGATAACACTGGAAGACATGGGTCTAGGGCTTATAGATCGTTTGGTATGGAAGTCCAACAAGCCGCCTGGGCCAGTTCATTGGGCGTCTAAGACGAGGCAACTTCTTAACGCAACCTATGAACCAATTCTAATATTTGCAAAGAACCCAAAGCTTTTTAAAGGGGACAATAGGCGCGTTCTCGAGCCTCACTCTGAGCGGCATCTTGCATTAATCAATTCAGGTGGCGAAAAGAGAACAACAAACTATGGGGACGGTGCCTATCGGCTACGGGTTGGCAGTTACAGCAACCAAACTGAGGGACGTATTCCTAAGAACGTACTGGAGCGCGGCATTCGCTGCCCATATGGCTCACAGTTTCGTGCTTCAGCGGAAGCGCTGGGGTTGCCTAGTCATGGTGCGGGCCAGCCCTTTAGCGTTGCTGAATTCCTTATCAAATATTTGACTGAGGAAGGTGACCTTGTGGTGGATCCATGGGGTGGCCGCTCGATGACAGGTTTGGCCGCCGAAATGCTTAATCGGACTTGGATCACTGGCGAGCGGGCTCTACAGTACGTTCGTGGTGCAGCAGAGCTATTCCGCGAGCGCCCAGGCTTTCGTATCAACCCTCAACTAGAACAAGCATTCGCCGGCTCAGTCCAGCGCTAAGGATCCATTTTGCCAGCCATCAACGTTGCTGAGTTTCCTGCATTTCTTCGCGCCTATCGCTGGACTAACGTTAATCATGCTTCTCGTGGATATCCAGGGGACACGTTTCCTGATTTTCCATGGATTCAGTCGCTAGAAGGACGTGGTGTGAGGATTGTGGCGAAAGGTGTCATTACTGCGTGCCCGACGGACTACCTTCGCGAGATCCTTGCATGGGGCGCGGGGAAGAATGACCCCGGGATGAAATTTGAGGCCGGGCTGGGTAACGTGTCTCTCATTGTAATCCTCCAGCAAGTAGTGGCCAGTCTTGAACAGCCGCTTGCTGCTATTGACGCTGCTCTTAAAATTCCGGGATTTGGTCTGACGTATGCTTCCAAGCTTCTCCGTTTTTTTGACCCTGGCCGGTATGGGAGCTTGGATCGCCGGATTAGGCTTGCACTGTTGAAAGCAGACCTACTTCCCAAAATACACGATAGCTATAAAAGCTCGATGATCGAAGGCTACGTGAAATTCCAAACACTCTGCGAGAGTTTGGTTTTCGAGCTCGAGTCTAAGGGCATATGCCGCCCGGAGTGCAATCTACCCTCCGCTGCGTCAGCGACGGGATGGCGCATCGCCGATGTTGAAATGGCTCTCTTCACCTGGGCCGATCGCGGCTTGCAAACGGAAAAGGGCAACCAATTCGAAACGGTGAATCCTGACATCTAGTGATAGACTTGATATTGATCCTCCGTTCTGCGTTGGCCCACTTTACACCGAATCATTTTTAGCTGGGTATCGTGATCCTTCATATGCTGAAATAGATTATCTGTGGACGACTAACTTGGAGTCTCTGCATAATTAGAGGGAGATTGTTGGGATTGTTAATCAGTCTTGGCCGTGCCGAAACTTATAATGTAGATGTTGTTTATATTTTACCGGTCTACCTTACCTCGTTTTGCCCCACACCCACCGTCGAGAAATATTTTGCTAGCGCAGTTACCGCAAGCAAGGCCGACCAATTTGAAACCCGCAAAACGAAATTGTAGAGGGGGGCTTTTTGTCGAAATGACGTCTCTATTTTGGGCGGCCCCCCGCATTGCCTTGAAGCTACAGCTGGACTCGTTATGTTCCGGTTGAACAATCGAATGCTGTCAGTCCCCTTCCTCGGGTTTGACTGTCAGTGCACATCTACAAGTGAGGTTAAAGTATGATTTGGTTTCTCGAAGGGCAGTCAAGCCAGCGTGACATTATTGAAGGTGCGCGTGACGCGCTGCCACCTGAGGTGAAGATATTCGCCTCGCACCGCGACAATCGCCCCGAAATTATGGCTGGAGCAGATATTAGCTTTTGCGAGCCCCGTGGTGCTGAAGAGCGGGTTTCGTGGGTGATTACTACTGCACGCACCTATGGAATCAAAGTAATCCTGGCGGGTCGCTTGGGGGCGGTATTTGAAAGCGCCCGGGATCGATTCGAGGAAGCTGGCCTGGTGCTGGTAACTGGTGGTTCATCGATGCGCACATTCGATCTTGTTGATGACAAAAGCAGGTTTACCGCTGAGGCGGAGCTTGCGGGCTTGGATTGCGTTCCGGCAATAACCGCAACTAATGCCGATGAAATGTTAGCAGCGTACGGGGCTCTGTCTGCTTCGGGAGAGGTTTGCGTAAAGCCTGCCGTTGGCATTTATGGTCAAGGCTTTTGGCGCTTCAAGGAGGGTGCTGACCCATTTCGTAGCTTTGCTGATCCCGATGCCCGCGTTGCGAATTTCGCGACCTATATGCGTGCATACAGCGAGGTGGAAAATCCTCCGTCGATGCTTGTAATGCCCTACATGGCTGGAACCGAGTGTTCGGTGGATATGGTCTGTGAGACTGGCCGAGCGGTTGCGTTTGTAGGCCGGAGGAAGACCGGCGCGTATCAGTTATTTGAAAAGGAAGGTGCGGCGGTCGAGTTGGCACTAAAAGCGGCTGCTCATTTCCAGTGTGATGGCATCGTGAACGTTCAAACAAAGGATGATGCACAGGGTAAACCGCATTTGTTGGAAATCAATCCTCGCTACTCCGGTGGAGTCGGTTACACCCGGGAGGCTGGCGTCAATTTGGCAGGGATCTTTGCTACGCGCCGCCTAAACCTTCCTGAGCCACCTACCGTTTGGCGGGCAGGCGTACGTGTGAAAGGGGTCTCCGTTGCAGCTGTAGTTCCAAAATGACATCCTGAATCATCGAGAACCCTGAAGTTTGGTACCATTGGAGCGCTTCCGGTGGCGCGGTGGATTTAGCACTCAAGGAGTAAAAAAGGAATGATGGTGCTAGCGCCAGGCGCAAACACCGCGGTATCTAGTGCACGGAGTGAATGGACTCTGGAATGCGGGAACTCCTCGGCTTTCGGAGAGTACGCTGCGATTGCCATACTGCCGGTAAATGACAAGCGCCTACCCACTGGTGAGGCTGCCCTATTTCAGACGTCTCAGTCCTGGATGGAGTGGAGCGGCGACCAAGCAAAGGTTGGTTGTAAGTTGAACTTGTCAGCCCTCCCGTCCGGTAGCGATAGGCTACTCCTCATCGCATACACTTTTTCTGCAGCAGGACCGGTAAGCGATCTTCGTTCGTTGCACCTACTTGTTGACGAACAGATTGAATATAGGTTGGACCTTCGCGATAACGGTGAAGCGGCGATCATTATCGGCGAATTCTACATCCGCAATCAGCAATGGAAGTTTCGTGCACTGGCTGAGGGTTCGGCTTATGGTTTAGCCGCTCTAGGCCGCCGCATCGGGATCGATATTAATGACGCTCATCCAAAAGGGCGCACTAGCTCTGCGGAGGCTGACCGCGCACGAGCGGGCGCAACCGGCACTGGTTTCGCTGTTTCCCAGCACCATGTGCTCACCTGTGCTCATGTAATCGAGGGCATGAGTGATATATTCATTTCCTCCTTTGAAGGTCGTTATCGTGCAGAGCCGGTCGTCGTTGATCAGCGTAATGACATCGCTCTCCTCAGGGTGATGGAGTCGCCTGTCCTCAGATCTGTCACTTTTAAGGAAGGCTCCGGCTGCGACTTGGGTGAATCTGTAGTCGCGCTGGGTTTCCCTATGTCGGGTTTCGCCGGCGGTGGTGTCCACGTGACCCAGGGCGGCGTGTCGGCGTTGTTTGGCCTGCATAACGATTCTAGCCTTCTACAATTTACTGCGGCTATTCAACCGGGCTCTAGCGGATCCCCCTTATTTGATTCGACAGGCGCTGTTATCGGGTTGGTAACTTCTACAATGCCTGATGCTCAAAATATGAACTTTGCCGTTAAAGCGTCTTTGCTCCTCTCCTTTCTGGATGCGTGCCGCGTTGATGCAGTTCAAACATCCAGCAGCAGGACGTTCACAACTGCTGAATTAGCACGTTCGGCCCAAGCATCTATGTGGCGCGTCGAAGCCAAGAATTTTTAGCCCCTATTTTGACTTGAAAACTGCGGAAGAGACGTTAGGTTATCGACCTCACGCAACCCTAGGAATTTTTTCATGGAATGCAACGCAGATAAACAAGCTCTAAGCGCACAACTGATGCGCGGGCGTCTCGATGTCACTGTCGATGCCACACATATCGACCCGGACTCCTTGTTCGGTTTTGCCGAGCGCCGTAATCCAAAGCGTGCGTTTCTTTTCGTGTCCAAAGTACTTGGTCGCCACATACCTGTGCGGCCTTCGATCATGAATTCAAGCTTCAATAGCCTCGCAGCACAAATTCCTGACGACCTGCCTGGGCCCGTACTCGTTATCGGCATGGCTGAAACAGCAGTTGGCCTGGGTGCTGGTGTGCATCGCTCATACAGCGCGACGCGCCCGGACACGGTTTATATGGTCAGCACACGCCACCCTACTGGCAATGACCTGTTCGCCCGATTTGAAGAAGAACATAGTCACGCCAGTGCGCACCTCATTCATTTGCCGATCGATGCCGACGTTCGGGAAATGATGTTGAATGCCCGTTCGCTAGTGCTGGTCGACGACGAAGCCTCAACGGGCAAAACCTTCATCAATCTTCACCGTGCGCTGGTCGATGCCGGCCTGACTCGGGTCGAGCGCGTGGTGACTTGCGTACTGACGGATTGGTCCGGCGATGCGGTGCGCAAAACCATCGGTGACTCTGCTCAACAGGTTTCGCTGTTGCAGGGGGCGTATACCTTCCACGAGGACGCTGATGCGCCGCTGCCGGAAATGCCGGCCGTGGGTAGCATCGAGCCCGGAGAGTGGCCGTTGTCGGCGGAAAGCGATTGGGGGCGCCATGGTATTCGTTGTGTAGAAGACACTTTGGCTCTCGATCTGAAGGTCAAAGCGGGCGAGCGCGTACTCGTGGTTGGTACCAGCGAATTCGTCTGGCGTCCGTTTTTGCTCGCCGAGCGCTTGGAGCGTGCTGGTGCTGATGTGCATTTCAGTTCGACCAGTCGCTCACCAATCGCACTGGGCCATGCCATCGGTCACGCGTTGTCGTTCGCGGACAACTACGGTCTCGGTATCCCCAACTTCCTCTACAATGTCAGCCCAGGGCAATTTGATCGTGTCCTTATTTGCTCGGAAACACCTGAGCAGGCTGTGTCCGCCGCCCTGATTGAATCCCTGAGCGCGGAGGTGATTGTCGATGGTCAATAAGCGCCCCCTCGCCCTGGTTGATCTCGACGACACCCTGTTCCAGACTGCTCGCAAAATGCCAGAAGGTTCTCAGCGGATTACTGCGACTCTCGATATCGAGGGTCAGCCCAATGGCTACATGAGTACGGTCCAACACTCCCTCGCACAATGGCTCCTGTCCACGACCGACGTGGTCCCAGTTACAGCGCGCAGCGTTGAAGCATTCAGTCGTGTGAAACTGCCTTTTATGCACGGTGCCGTCTGCTCCCATGGCGGCGTGATCCTTGGTGCTGATGGAAAGCTTGACGAGGAATGGCAAGCACGCATGAGCGATGTTCTTGCTGACTATCAGGCTCGCTTGCCAGGCCTCAGTGAAGCAACCCTCGCCATTGGCAAGGAGCTTGGCATTTCCTTGCGCGGATGGGTTGTCGAGGAAGAAGGCCTGCGCCACTACGTAGTGACCAAGCACAACGAATCCAATGATGAAGTCCTGCAAACGGTTCTCGCTGAAGTACAGGCCCGCGGTTTATTGGAAGGCATGCACATCCACGGAAATTCCAACAACCTCGCGTTCTTGCCGCTGGGCCTGTCGAAGGTAGTGGCTGTTCAAGAATTGTTGCGCCGTGATCGTGAGGCCAATGGTGAGCGTCCGGTGTTGGGCTTTGGGGACAGCATCACTGACCTCGGTTTCATGCAGGAGTGCCATATGTGGGCGACCCCAGCGCGTAGCCAATTGGCCAAGCTCGTTGGAGGGAAAGTCCATGACTAAGGCCATTGCGGGTCTGGTTACCGTGGGGAGCGGCAGCTATGCAGCAGATGATGTTCAGTTCCTGCTGCAGGCCGTTCAGATGGAGACCACTGATGTCTTGGAGAAGGAGCGTCTGATTCAGTCGAAGCAGAAGCACTACTCCGAAATGATCAGCCTTGAGAGTGCGCCGACTGACGTGCACAAAGCCCTCTACGAGCGCGCACTCGAACAAAACGGTACCCGCATGGCCATGGACGTTCAGTCCCTGGCGCTGGCGCTGAGCGAGGCATGCACGGGCCCGTCTATTGTTCTTGTGTCGTTCGTTCGTGCTGGCTTGCCGCTCGGCGTTTTATTGCGTCGGGCCCTGCTCGACATGGGTCGAGATGCGCACCACTACGGAATCAGCATTGTCCGAGATCGCGGGATCGACAAAGTCGCCCTCGAGGCCATCATTCAGGAACATGGTTCCGAGAACATCGTCTTCGTCGATGGCTGGACAGGGAAGGGCGCAATCTCTGGCGAGATTCAGCGCAGCCTCAATGGCGACTCGCGCTTCCCTGAGGAACCCCGGCTTGTAGTACTGGCAGATCCCTGCGGCCGGGCGTGGTTGTCCGCGTCGGCTGAAGACTGGGTTATCCCCTCCGGCATCCTTGGTGCGACGGTGTCTGGTCTGGTTTCGCGCTCCATATGGCCCGCAGATGGAGGCCTGCATGGTTGTGTGGTTTATGACCATCTGCGTGAGCACGATGTCACCCGCGAGTTCATCGAGCAGATCGAAGAGAAGCGAAAGGCGTTGGGGACGGCTCCTCAAGCCTCTCCATGGACCGATACCCAGCGTTTTGAACTGCAGGGTGCAGCTTCGCACCTAGTCAAGTCGCTGGCCTCCCAGTTCGGCATTACCAATCTCAATCGAGTAAAGCCTGGTATTGCCGAAGCAACACGCGCGGTACTGCGTCGCGTACCTGATCACGTCTTGGTGCGCAGCCGTAGCGACAGTGATGTTCAGTTGCTCATGCACCTGACTGAGGGCGCTGGGGTCGCTGTGGAAGAAGTGGGTGCTGCATTAGGCCCTTACCGGGCGGTAACCATCATTCGGAGTGTGAGCTGATGAAAGTCCTTTCTCCTTATGCCCTGGGGGCAACGCTCTACATGCCGGCCACACGTCCGGATCTGCTGGATGTGGTTTTCCGCACAAAACTGCCAGAACTGCGTTCTTTGGTCGTGTGCCTTGAGGATGCGGTCGCGGAGATTGACGTCGACACGGCTTTGAGAAATCTGCATGGACTGCTTACCGCAATCAACGAGCGTGGTGGGCGTCCGTCCGATGGTCCACTGCTGTTTGTTCGTCCCCGAGACTCGGTGATGGCTGCTGTGCTGAATGATTGGTCGTTGATGGCCCACGTTGATGGGTTCGTTGTGCCGAAATTGACCCTGCGCAACCTCGGGGAATGGGAACACGCCGTTACAAACCCGGCGCTGTACCTTATGCCGACGCTGGAAACCACAGACGTGTTCAACCCTGGTGCAATGGTCGAGTTGGGCCAGGCGCTGAAGGCGAACCTAAATCAGCGGATTATCGCCCTACGTATCGGTGGGAACGACCTGATGGGAAGTCTTGGACTTCGTCGGAATCCTGCAACAACGCTCTATAGCACCCCAATGGGCTACGTGATCCCAATGTTGGCAGGCGTCATGGGGTCCCAAGGTTTCGCACTGACGGCACCAGTGTTCGAGCAACTCGCGACACCGCATTTGCTGATGGAGGAGCTTGAACTCGACATCGCCCATGGCTTGGTAGGGAAGACGGCGATTCATCCATCGCAGATCAGCACGATCCAGGACACGTTGCGCGTAAGCCTCGAAGACCTCAACTGCGCGAAGATGATTGTCAGTGACGCTGCTCCGGCAGTGTTCAAGCACAACGATGCCATGTGCGAACCTGCGACCCATTACAAGTGGGCGGTCAACATCCTTGAACGAGCGAAGTGGCACGGGGTTCGGCAAGCAGATGTAGGACCCATTGAGGCCCCTATCCGTTTGGCCGAGGCCGTGGGATGACAATGGAATATGACGATGCTGGCGGGCAAAGGCGTCATGTGCTGTCGGTTTTTGACTTCGACGGCACGCTGACCCGGCACGATAGCTTTGTTCCATTCCTGAAGTTTGCCTTTGGAACCCGGGAATTCAATCGACGTATTTTGCGGCTTGCCCTGCCAAGCGTTCGATACCTGGCTCGGCGTTTGAATCGTGATGAGTTGAAAGCACAGCTGATCAGCACGTTTCTCACAGGCGTAGAAACGAAATGGGTGCAGGAGCAGGCCGTGAAATTCTGCGGGTTGTTTTGGGGACAGCTCATGCGCCCTTCAGGTTTAAAATCTGTCGCCGCCGAAGTAGAGGCGGGAGCAGTAGTTACTCTCTGCTCCGCGTCCCCAGCGTTGGTTCTCAAGCCGTTTGCGGATCGACTTGGCATCAAGTTGATCGGCACCGAGCTTGAGGTAGTAGACGGTCTGTTGACCGGGCGCATGACTGGCAACAACTGCAGATGCGAGAACAAAGTACTCAGGCTTGAGGCTGTGTACGGGCCACTGGACCTGTTCCGGGTTAAAGCATGGGGTGATACCCGCGGCGATTTCGAATTGTTGGCTGCGGCCCAAGAAGCACACTGGCGACACTTTCATCCCGCATGGCGTCGTCTAGGCCTGCGGGCAAATAGAAGCGGGAATTCGGGTGTGCGCAATGTCGCGCAAGCCAACCTGCAAGTGACGATCAACCCTGATCGACACGCGAACACTGATGACCAACAAGGAGCGTAACCATGGCACTAACCCTGCAAAAACAGCAATCCATCTCCCTGGCTAAAACGGCCGGCAGTTCGCTGACCAGCATCAGCCTTGGTTTGGGTTGGGACCCAGTCAAGGCGGGCGGTTTCCTCGGCAAGATGTTTGGTGGCGGTGCCGAGATCGACCTCGACGCTTCCTGCATTTTGCTGAACAGCGATTACCAAAAAATCGACCTGGTATGGTTTCGCCAACTGAAGTCTCAGGACGGTTCGATCAAACATTCCGGTGACAATCGTACCGGCGAAGGCGATGGTGATGACGAGACCATTAATGTCGACCTGCAGCGCTTGCCTGCCTCCGTCAAGTATCTGATTTTTACGGTAAACTCATTTACGGGACAGACTTTTGAGAAAGTCGAAAAGGCCTATTGCCGTATTGTGAATGGCAGCAACAACAATGAGCTAGCTCGCTTCAACCTATCGGAAAAAGGTGGGCACACCGGAATCGTCATGGCGAGCCTGACCCGCGAGAATGGCGACTGGGAATTCAAGGCAATCGGTACGACGACGAATGGCCGAACTGCCGACGACCTAATCACTCTGGCCGTTCAGGCGCTGCGCTAATGGCGAATCTCGTACCTGGTGGTAACGCGCCGGTTGCCAGCGGCCAGCTTCGCGTTGATATCAATTACACGCCAATCCCGGGGGCCGACATTGACGTCTCGGCCTTCGCACTGGGCGCCTCGGCCAAAGTCCGAGGCGATGGCGACATGTGTTTCTATGGCCAGCCTCAAATTCTGGGTGGCGCCGTTCAACTGACCGAGTCCTCGGCCGGGCGCGCAGTGTTTTCCCTCGATACGAGTCGTCTTGAGTCTTCAGTTGAGAAAGTGGCCCTTACTGCCACTATCTACGAAAACAAGGCAAGCTTTGAGCGTGTGTCACAACTTTCGGTTGTGGTGACAGGAGGAATCGAAGCTCAAATCCCTACTGGCGGCATGAAGGAAACAGCACTCATCCTCGGCGAATTTTATCGCCGAAATGGTGACTGGAAATTCCGCTGTGTGGCCCAGGGATTCAATGGCGGACTTGAGCCGTTGGCCAAGCACTTCGGTGTAGATGTCGCCGCACCAGCGCCGGCCCCTGCCCCAGCGCCAGTGGTACAAACGCCGCCGCCTGCTCCGGCCGCGCCCCCTAAATCTACGATTAGTCTGAACAAGGTCACCCTCGATAAAACACGATCGTCTATCAGTCTTGAAAAGACGGCAGCCGGTTTCGGCGAAATCAAGGTGAATTTGAACTGGAACAAAGGCAGCTCGGGCGGCTTCTTTAAGCGAAGCCAATCCGTCGACTTGGACGTTGGTTGCCTGTACGAGCTGCAAGACGGCGAGAAGGGGGTTGTTCAAGCCCTCGGAAGATCGTTCGGCAGCCTGACCCAGGAACCTTTCATCCAATTGATGGGTGATGACCGTACGGGCTCTGTCGCTGGTGGTGAGTGGCTGCACATCAACGGGGCGAAGTGGAGTGACATCCGCCGGATCTTGGTATTCGCCTTCATCTATGAAGGTGCTCCGAACTGGAAAGAAACCGATGGTGTTGTGACGATTTTCATCCCTGGCCAACCCGAAATTGAGGTCCGTCTCAATGAAGAGGGTGGTCGTGACGCAATGTGTGCCATTGCGATGCTTGAAAATGTGAACGGCGCCGTTAAGGTCTCTCGGCGTGTGGACTTCCATCGAGGTCACGCAGTAATGGACAAAGCTTACGGCTGGGGCATGAACTGGCGCGCAGGCTCCAAATAGAGAATCTGGCGGGGTCTGCCGACCCCGCCCTTGAGGGAACACAACATGTTTGCATGGCTTAAACAAAACGCTGTTGCAGCGCGTGAAGCACTGACTACTGAAGTTTCAAAGTTCAAGAACCAGAAGTTTCTTGATGCGATGACTGCGAATTGCGCGCTCATCTCGGCTGCGTCAGGTGGTATCTCTTCTGAAGAAAAACAGAAGATGACCGGTTTCATTCAAAACTCGCCTGAGTTGAAAGTGTTCGACATGGGCGACGTAATCAAGGCGTTCAACGCACACTGCGAAAAGTTTGAGTTCGACTTTCAGATTGGCCAGGCCGAAGCACTGAAGGTTATCGGCAAGATCAAGAACGATGCTGGCGCTTCCCGCCTCTTGGTTCGCGTCGGCTGCGCCATTGGTGCGTCTGACGGCGACTTCGATGACAAAGAAAAAGCAGCGTGCCGCTTGGTCTGCCTTGAGCTGGGCCTTAACCCAGCTGATTTTGAACTTTAAGGAGCGGTAATTTGGACACTCACATCGGTTTCCCTCCGCTGACCATGGCGGTATTCGTGGGGATCGCGCTCGGCGCGCTTCTCCTCGACATGGTCACTCACCGCGGTGACAAGCCAATTTCCCTGGCTAAGGCTTCGATTTGGTCGATCTTCTGGATCGCTATCTCGTTGGCGTTCGCCGGCTTCTTATACGTACAGCACGGCCCGGAGGTCGCCAGCCTGTTTGTAACTGGCTACGCCCTCGAAAAAGTTCTCAGCGTCGACAACCTGTTTGTGTTCATGGCGATTTTCGCATGGTTCAAAGTGCCGGATGGCATGCGACACCGCGTGCTGTACTGGGGCATCATTGGCGCGATCGTGTTCCGCGGCATCTTCGTTGCCATTGGTACCGGTCTGCTGGCTTTCGGTCCATGGGTCGAAATCGTGTTCGCCGTGATCGTTGCGTGGACCGCAGTTATGATGCTGCGCGCCGGCGGCGATGATGAAGAGGAAGAGGACTACTCCAAGCACATGGCTTACCGCTTCGCACAGAAGTTGTTCCCTGTGTGGCCGAAACTCCACGGCCATAATTTCTTCGTCAGCCGTAAGCAGCTAGAGGTCGAACTCCAGAAGCCTGAGAATAAAGGCATGACCCTGGCAGCAAAAGGAACAGTTTTTGCGACGCCGCTGTTCCTCTGTCTTGTAGTGGCCGAAGTTTCTGACGTGTTGTTCGCGTTTGACTCTGTGCCGGCGGTGATCGCCGTTAGCCGTGAGCCCCTGATCGTCTACTCTGCCATGCTGTTTGCGATCCTGGGACTGCGTACCATGTACTTCGTGCTCGAAGCGCTGAAACGCTACCTGGTTCACCTGGAAAAATCTGTAGTCGCCCTGCTGTTCTTCATCGCCATTAAACTCGGCCTGAACGCTACCGACCACATGTTTCACCATGGCTACACAATCGATGCAAACACCAGCCTGCTAATCGTTATGGTTGTACTGGTGATTGGTGTAGTTGCAAGCCTTGTCTTTCCAGGCAAGGAAGAAGCTCAAACTGAAACCGCTGAGTAATAGCCCATACCACAAGGAGTAATACCCATGGCGTTGACCCTACAGAAAGGTGGCAATCTTTCGTTGACCAAAACCGACCCGAGCCTGACCAAAATTTTGGTAGGCCTGGGCTGGGACCCGCGTGCTACTGATGGTGCTGAGTTCGACCTGGACGCCAGTGCGCTACTGCTGGGCGCAAATGGCAAAGTACGCGGGGAAGCCGACTTCATTTTCTACAACCAGCTGAAAAGCGTTGACGGTTCGGTTGAGCACACAGGCGACAACCGCACTGGTGCGGGCGACGGCGACGACGAAGTAATCAAGGTAGACCTGAGCCGCATCCCGGCCGACGTGGACAAAGTGGTCTTCATCGTTACCATCCACGATGCAGAAGTACGCAAGCAAAGCTTCGGTCAGGTCGGCGGCTCCTTCATTCGCATCGTTAACGATACGACCAATGCGGAAGTCGTTCGTTACGACCTGGCAGAAGACGCATCGACTGAAACTGCGATGGTGTTCGCTGAGTTGTACCGCAACGGCGGCGAGTGGAAATTCCGGGCTGTTGGCCAGGGTTATGCCGGCGGCCTGAAAGCTCTGGCCAATAACTACGGCATGAATTTTTAACGCCTAAGCCGTTAATCTAATTATCTTTTTTTACCTGGCCTTGATCTAAAGGCCTTGTCTACCTTACTAAAAGGAATCGAAAATGGCCGTATCTCTGCAGAAAGGCGGGAACGTTAGTTTGTCTAAAGAGGCTCCAGGCCTCACCGAAGTCACTGTAGGTCTGGGTTGGGACGCACGAGTTACCGATGGTTCGAAATTCGACCTCGACGCGTCGATCTTCATCCTGGGTGAAAGCGGCCAAGTCCTCGACGACGCCAGCTTCATTTTCTACAACAACAAGAAATCGGTTGATGGTTCTGTTGAACACATGGGCGACAACCAGTCCGGCGAAGGCGAAGGTGATGACGAGCAAGCCACCGTCAAGTTGAACGGTCTGGCTGCCGCCGTGAAGAAGCTGGTTTTCGCAGTGACCATTCACGACGCTGAAGCGCGCAAGCAGAGCTTCGGCCAGGTTGCCAATGCTTACATCCGTGTAGTGAACAAGGCTGACGGCAAAGAACTGGCGCGCTACGACCTGAGTGAAGACGCTTCGACCGAAACCGCCATGATCTTCGGCGAGCTGTACCGCAATGGCGACGAATTCAAGTTCAAGGCGATCGGCCAAGGGTTTGCTGGTGGCCTGGCGCCTCTGGCTAAATCGATGGGCGTGAACATCGGCTAACCCGCAAGGGTTGAGAAAGCCCCCGCGAAACGGGGGCTTTTTCTTGCCTACAGAAAGACCACGGAGTTGGTCCTGTAGGCGGTTTCGACTACTTCATCACTAGGAGCGACTGCTGGCGATCGCCACGGCAGTCTACCGGTTCTCGGGTTTAAAAGGATATTTGGATGGGCATGTTTCGTGGGGTTGTAGCTGCAGGTGTTTTGGTGTCTATGTCAGGCTGCGGAGCCTACAACGATTTCCAGGCAAACAATGCAGTTCAAGAATACAGGCAGGCATGCCTTGGAAATTATACGAACGAGTGCGAAAGCAAACTGGTCGACACGAACATTGTCATGCTCGAGCTCGCGCGAAGCAACATCGAGCGGGAGAAGGACTCGATTGTGCAAGTCGTCGGCAAAGATGGATTTGATCGTTTCTCAAAAACTGCCAATGAGCTAATTGACCACTTGGTCGATCAACAGGAAAACAAGCGTCCAGGTTTTTTTGCACGATGGTTCCTGGGTGAAGGTCAACCGTTCGGCAACACACGCAACCAACTTTTTGACATTGCAGACATGCAAGAATTAAGTGCTGCAGTGCTTCAAAAGATCAGCTCCGGTGTCCACGCGAGCAAAGCATCTGCTAAGCCTAATGAACCAATCACTGAGACTGAGGCAATCTTGTTAGGCAAGGTACCTCAGGCACCGATTCAGGCTCAGGTCACCCCGACTGCCCAGCCGGCGGAACCAGCAGCACAGGCCGCCGAGTCGACTGTTCAGGCATTAGTGCCATCCGACCTTGCTGCATCTGCAGATCGGATGATCGCGAGTGAAATCGCCCGGGATGGCGGGGATGAATACAAAGAGGGCCGTCAGGTTAAGTTTGCTGACCTAAATAACGACGGCATCAAGGATGCCGTAGTGCTTTACACGATCGAAGGTCAAGGTGGCGGCAATGGCTACTTCCAAACCCTTGCCGCGTTCATTGGCGACTCGGCAGGATGGGACTTCCGTGGAAAAGCTGTAGTCGGCAATGGTGTCCAGGACATTCAGGTAGTTGATCCCCAAACCGTCAGACTGACGGTTCTCTCCGTCGGTCCGGATGATGCGGATTGCTGCCCGAGTGTTCAGAGCACCGAAAACTACAAGTGGGACGGCACGACATTTCTTCAAGCCCCAACGTCGTAAGTAAGAGCCAGGCATCAGGCACCTAGCCGTGTGCATACGAGTGCGGCTAGGCAGGGCTCTGGCGAAACGCTGGAGCAAACAAAATGAAGGAAAAATCGAATATGTCGCGATTCAACATCGGCTCTGGCCTTTTCGTCATGTTGCTCTCCCTGGTATCAGCCCACTCCAATGCCACCAGCTTTGATTGCACCAAAGCTGCAAGCTTTGCTGAGAAATCGATTTGCACAGATTCTGCACTCAGTCGTCTGGATGAGCAGATGAACTCCGAATATGTCCGCGCTTTAGACGCAGCGCCGCACAAGGCCCAGGTCCGTCAAGATCAACGAGACTGGTTGCGTCTGCGCGACAACTGCAAGACCGCCAGTTGCTTAACCGCTTCGATGACTGATCGGCTCAGTGTTCTATTACGCACCAGGGTTGATCAGCCATCTAAAGCGCCAACCTCCGTTGCCGCTACCCGGGTTGATCAATCTGAAACGAATGTGATTTCAAAGACCGCTACTTCTCCAATGGTCCCCGCCGTGGTGAAGCCGGCGGCCCCGCGAAATGCCACGGATGATCATCAAGCGATCCTGAACTTGAAGATTGGCCTGTTCGTGATGGCAATGTTGCTGCTGGTCTGCATTTACCTGCACCGTCAGGGGACCATTACGATCTATCAGGACTACACCGACGCGCTTTGGACAACCTTGACTCCGATCTTGGGGATTGGTGCGTATTTCGTCGCGAGCGCCTGGCTCGAGGTACCACGCAACTACTCCATCATTGCTGCCTGTGTCCTTGGTGGTCTTATGTCATTGCAGGTGCTTATCCAAACGTACAGAAGCAACAGCATCTGGTTTTTCCTTTTATCCCTCTTCGCAAAGGTCATTCTGCTGACCTTCTACCTTCTGATGATGGCCCTCCTGCTGTGCGGTGGTGCGCGAACCAAAAGTGAGGCCCGGCGGCGGCGCGGCTGGGCAGTTCTTGCCACGACCGTATTCGTATTCCTCTCAGGCTGGATGTGCCGGAATCGGCAATTCAGTTCGATCGACGATTACATAGCCGGACGAGCATAAGTGACATATCGGAGGTCGCGCTATTGCCACATGCGTGCCCCCGATGTAAATGGACGTCGGGCCAGTCTAAGGGGCCCGACCGAAGCCGGCATTTCAAACAACAAAGAATCCAGGAAGAAGGATCAAGGAGTAGTCATGGGATTTCGTTTCAGCAAGCGAATCACGATTGTGCCTGGCGTACGCCTTAACATCAGTGGGAAGGGGGTGAGTACTTCTATTGGGCCCCGTGGTCTGAGTATGACGATGGGCCGCAATGGCACCTATCTCAATGCGGGTTTGCCCGGTACCGGGCTTTCATATCTGAAAGGATCGACCGGCCCAGTAGATCAAGTAATTCTCAGTCATCGCCCGCCGGAAGCGAATACTCGGGCCAGGTAAAGGTCAAGGTAAACGAAGATGGCACGTTGTTGATTACGGACATGGATGACATCGAGTTGCCGGCTGCTGTCATCAAACGCGTCAAATCCGAGATGGCCGATTCCATTCAGGACTTGCTGACGAAAGCAGCGGATAAGGTCAACCAGGATCTTGAGTCCTGCCTAGGCGTGCACCTGTTGACGCCACGGCCGGGGGCCATGCCGGTAATCCCAGCTCCTTTCGCCATTGAAGAACCCACGAGGCCTACTCAGCAAACGCCAGGCTTGATGGATCGAATGCTGCTGCGCAGCGCGAAGATTGAGCGTGAGGCCGAGTCAGCGGAAGAGCAGTATCGACAAGACCTCGCGAACTGGCAGGCCACGCGGGACGCCCATGAACTTGAACGCACCGAAATCGAGAAAGCATTCCGGCTGGCGGCAAAGGGCTTCAGTGCTCAGATGGAACGCGCTCTGGACTATGTGTTGAGCGGCATTGCCTGGCCAAAAGAAACCCAAGTGGCCTATGAGTTCTCACAAGACGTTACCGGCGTCGCGCTCGATGTTGATTTACCTGATGAGGGCGACATCCCGCAACGCAGCGCTGAAGCCAGAGGAAATGGCAAGCTGACCTTTAAGAATCGTTCGGATGCCCAGGTGCGTAGGGATTTTGTCGCATTGTGCTATGGCTCTCTGTTTCGAGTTGTAGGAGAGGTATTTGCTTTACTGCCGGCGATCCAGAAGATCTTGGTGTCGGGCTACATTCAGCGTAACAACCCCGCTACCGGTGCGGTGGATGATCAGTACGTGCTCTCGGTCTTGGTAGGCCGAGATCAGTGGGATGCGATTGATTTTAATCGTCTGGATGCGATCGATCCTGCAGCGACCCTGATCGCGTGTGGCGCAGTGGTAAAGCTAGACCGCTCTGCGCGTTTTGTTGAGGTGACGCCGATGGATATGTCGGTCTTGAACTGAAGACAACCGCGGCGGCTAGAGCCGCCGCGGTGTGGGGCAGGGCAGGAGAAGATTAGCGAATGATTCCTTCGCGCTTTGCCTCCAAGATCCACATCGGAAATTCCTGCATCAGCCGTTCGTACAACTGCTCTTCCGTCATGTCGTGCAGGTCATCCAGGGCAAAGAATCCGCAGTTGTCCACGACTCTCCCGGGCATGGTGTCCAGTTTTTCCAGAATGCCGTAATTCCGGCCTGCTAAACCAACGTATTGCCAGAAGATTCCCAGCTTCGCTGCATCCACCATAAGTTGCGTGATCTTGCGGTTTTCAGACACGCCACCGTCGCTGATGAAAACCACAAACATAGGGGTTTTGTCTTTGGAAGCTTGGAAGGACTCGATCACTTTTTGGATCGCCTTCGGCTCATCATTGTAGCGCCGACCGACGTCCCACTTTGTCCAGCCGCTGTTGTCGGATTCGACAAAGTTCTGGTAGTTGTTCAGTTTCACAGGTGAGAGTCGCAATGGTCGTTCGGCGAATGTCCAGCACTCAAGTTCAGCGTCTGTATCTAGGGCGACGGCGATTGGCACAAGTCGATTTAGGACTTCCTGCACCCGGCCGGTTTTGTATTGATTTCTCATCGAGTCGGTGACGTCGAGCACGAGCAAAACGCGAGCTTTCATTCCAACCAGGCAGGCTTTCTCGAGGCTAACCTGTGCCTTCTTGGCCAGACTGACCAGCTCCGGCGCGACAGCAGCTACACGCTTCTCCAGAGAGATTGTGGAGGGAGATGGGGCCGGTGCCGCCTCTTCAGTAACTTCGCCGCCAAAATGCCTCACGAGAGCGTCCAAGCCCTCGGCAAACCCCTGAAGGTTAGAGGCCAACCGCCACTCCCCATTCTTTCGGTAAAGCTCAACGATCATTACCGCTTTCTCGGTTGTGAATGTGAGCCCTGAGAACGCGCAGGTCGCTCCTGTCTCACCAGTGGGGCTGATTACTTTGAAGTTGCCATTCCGGATGTCACTCATGGCCCCGGCACCATCGATAGAGGCTGTGAAGACCAAACGTTCGATAGAGGCGGGCAGGGTGGCTAGATTAATTTCAAACTGGCCGCCCGGGGCAAGCTTCACACTGCTGCAAGGCGTGACAGGCTGATTGAAGAAGACCATATAGCGATCGTCAGAAAGCTTGCCTTGGTCGTCGACACCGAAACAGACGAAGTCAATGACGCCGGGGCTTTCGATGTTGACCGAGAGAGTGAGGGAGAGACCGGGAACAATATTTGCCAGCGGCATGCGCTGGCCTTGGGTGATCTGCATGCATGGTTCCTTGTGACGATTAGAGCGCCTGATGATGAAGTGGCCATGGTGAAACAGCCGGTTCTGCACGGGTGGCTGGTTTATCCGTCGGCTTAAACCTAACGGCGCTCGACCTTCCTGCAAGTCTTATAAGGCCAGTGAGGTCGCAGCGGGAAGTTCCTATGGTAAGAACTGTTTTGTTCGTGGGCGCGGGGCGATTCAACATGAGTTGATGAGGCAGATGATGCTGGCATACAACCAAAAAAGAAATCCCGCGGCGGCCGTGTGCCGTCGCGGGAGTACTGGTCAAGCATGGATCTGCTCAAAGCGCCTGTAAACACGAAAGCTTAGACGTACTGCTTTTTGCCGCTCCTTGCGATTGGGCGCCCTTTAAATACGTGTGGGCCGTCCATGGTCAGTTCGATTTTGTCACCTTTCCGAGTCAGCCAGGGGGTGGCTTCACTGCCAGTTTTGGAGGTAACTCCGGATGGGCTCAAAAGGATGTGGTCATCATGGATTTCGATTTGGCCGATAACAAAAGTGTAAATCATTGAACTGAAGAAACCGCCAGCCTTGAATTCGAATGCGCACTCGACGACCTGGTCGCCGTATTCCATCCGCATCTTAGGTTTCAGTGATGCCACCGAAACCGCACCGTTATCTACCGCTGAATAAACGCTGCAGACCAGCGCTACCTTACCGCCCATGAGCTGCGAGATTGCTGGGTTAATTTCGACGGTTTCAATACCAGGAGCGGAGGCGCTGGCGCTGACTACGTCACCGGTATGGAAAACGAAGGGATCGACGTCAAAGGCCCCACGCTTGTCAGGTGCCTGGATGATGGACATTCGCCCATCAGGACGAAGGATGCCGATTCGAAGATCGAGGTCGTCGTTGTCAGATCCGTCGCCGTTATCAACCCACGTTGCGCTGACCCGAATTACCTTTGGAGCGGACGGCCCTTTTTCGAGGGACACCTTGTGGCTGCTGCCAGGCTTGTCCAGTTTAACCACGGTCTTGGCGATGTTGACGGGCTTTGGAGGCGGTGAAGGTGTCGCCGCCGGCGCGGAGGATGCATTGTCTTCAACTTCGATGCCATAAAACCCGCAGAGTCCGGCAAGACCTGAGGCGAAACCTTGCCATACAGAGCGTGCCTTGAGTTGGCCGTTCCGGACGTACAACTCAAGCACGATGATGCCCGTCTCTTGTGAGAAGGGCTCAGGTGCCAGTTCCAGGGTTTGGTCCCCGGCAATGACGATAGCGCGAAGGTCTTTGACTGCTTCGAAGCCGCCGGCGCTGCCGTCTTGCGTCAAAGTGATTGCGATCTTCGTGATGTTTGCCGGGAGTCGAGACGAGTCGAAGCTGATGCTGTGACTGACCGTGTCGCCACGAGCGATCGGGGGCGCGAATGTCGCCGCCCCTGAAGAGTGCTCGGGTGCATTGAAGAAAACCATGCCGCTGTCATCCACTACCTTGCCAGTGTCGGTGACCAAAAACGCAGTAAGGGTTACGTCTAGGTTGTTACCTGCCGCATGGGTAACTTCCACCCGCCCTTGGGAGGAAAAGATCGTTGTGTTCTCGCCGGGTTTGAGTGACTGATTCAATTCATGCCGCCTATTCCATGGGTTTTCGTAACGCATTGTTCATGCGCTGCGCTTTTGTTGTTTGAGCGCGAAGGCCGGCCAATGGGGAAACATCCCTCATTGGTGCTGATTGCATTGATGCAGTTTAACGGCTTGGCCGCCGGCGACCGCCGAGACATCCATTCTCCATTTACACACCGTCTGAAACCCAAGTTTGGAACGTACGAGAGGGAATGTTGTGCGCGACATTGAAAGTCCTCTCAGTCCCGTTAAGTTCTGTTCGTAGGAAACAAAAACATCTGCCCGGCGTTCTGCACCGGAATTCGACACGGCATTTTGAGTGGTGCGGTCTCCTGCTAGATGGCAATATGCTACATCTATTTGCGCTCCCCTCATCATCCAGGGTCTGGCGTTTAATTTCTGACAAGGACCCGTTGGATGCTAATCGCACTTGTGGTTTTGAACGCCCTTTATTTGATCTGCAGTCTGCTGTTCAACGCCGAGCTGCTCAACATGGCTGGCGCTGATATCCCCCTCCGAAAACTCGAAGTCCTTGAGACCTATAGCCAGATCCTGGCGGCGACGAGTATGTGCTTGCTGGTATGGCGAATCTGTTATCGACGATACCAAGGCAAGGGGAGGGTGCTGTGGGTTTGGCTCGGAGCATCGACACTTGTCGTTACGCCGTTGACGTGGTGGTTTCAGGGTGCGGCACCGGATTGGATCGCAGAGCAGTTCCCCGGCTCGCTACGGGTCAGTAGCCTCTACGCATACGTCACCAAAAAGGGATTGCTCTATGACTCCCTGACTATTCCGCAGATCCCCTATAAGGCTTACAAGGATCAGGGAGAGGGGAAGGCTTTTATAGCAAACCTCGGCGTTCTGATGAGTGTTCAAGGCTCTTACGTCGAGCGCATCGACAGGAACTTCCAAGGCTTTTCAGCTGCTGTTTTTCGTGGCTACACCGTCCGTAATGGAGACGCGTTATACGAGCGCTTGCAAGAAACTGTCGTGCCCTCAATCAGTGACATCAGCAGGGCGTATGCACAGCTTGAAGGTTTTCGTGCGGGAGGCATCTCGGGGAGTGAGTGGCGACCGATCAAATGGCCGAATGCAGGGGAAGATCTGGGATACCAGCCGACCATTGACGAGTACGCCCGGTCAATCAATCCCGGTGTGCGGACACGAGATGCTCTGGCCAACACCACCGAGGTTCGCCACATGGCGAAGACCAAACTCGGTCCTCTCTATGTGAAGGGCATGAACCTTCTGGCTACGCGAGAGCAGTACCAGGCTTATCTGCCTGGCATTGCCGACAACATGGCCTATGACGTCGCTCACACCGACATCCACGGGGCTGAAGGTTTGAACGTCCTCAAGAATATGTGGTTTATCCCCTTCTCCCTTCTTAGTGGGTTGTTCTTCGGCGGCATCAGTCTAGTGGTCTTGATCATCTCGGGTGTTGAGGCGCTTCGAAGCCTCCCCGGGCGAATTCGCTTCGTTCGACCGGTCGCCGTGATTTCGATCGTTATGCTGCCTCTCGTTGTTGGCAACGCAATTGTCGATAGCCCCGGTTATAGAGATGCGTTCAGGAGCTTGGGCAAACAGCCAGTTGTGCTTGCCACCGTTTTCCATTGGGCCATGTCCTCAGAAGCAATGCTTTACAACATTACAAGGCCTCTGCTGAAAGCAGAGTGACCTACACAAAGGGAGAGTCACCGTGCGTAAAAAGTTTCTCGTTTCAGTACTGGCATTGACCATCGCAGCATCAACCTCTGGCTGCGCTGAGTTGGGTATCAACAAGCAACAGGCTGGTACCGCAGTGGGTGTCGTTGCTGGCGCTGTCATCGGGCAGTTCATCGGGAAAGGCAACGGACGGATCGTGGCAACCCTTGTCGGCGGTGCACTGGGCGGTTACATCGGTAACAAAATCGGTGCAAAACTCGATGAGCAGGATCAGCAGGCTCTGGCACAACGCACGCAAGATGCATTGAACGCGTCGCCGAGCGGGTCCAGTCTGCCCGTGTCTTGGACATCGGCCCATTCTGGCGCGTCGGCGGAGATCGTTCAGGGCAAAGAGTTCACCCAAACCAAAACGGTTGAAGTGAAACGTGCTCCGAAGATCGTCGCCGTCCCTTCGATGAAGCTCATCAACGAACAGTACGTCACCAAAAGTAGTTCGAATGTGCGCGCCGCGCCTGAAAAAGGCGCAGACAAAGTGGGTGGTTTGAAACCTGGCACCGAGTTCACTGCCGTTGGTTCGACAGGCGACTGGATTCTTGTCGGCCGCAAGGGTGTAACTGTCGGCTACGTCCACAAAGATTTGGTTGAACCAAAATCAGTAGCCGTTGCGAAGCGTGTGAAGTCCGCGGCCAACCTGGACGAGATGAACGTCGCTGTTGACAAAGAAACAAGGGCCTTCGATCTCGATTCGATCCCGACGTTGCCAACTCAGCAGGTCGCTGCTGAAACGTCTTGCCGGCCGGTGACCGTGAGCCTCAAAGCGGCCGACGGAAACACTGTGCAGGAGAAGAACACCTTCTGCAAACAAGCCAACGGCACCTGGGAACTCATCTAAGGGATCTTCATGAAAAACCGCGCACTCGCTCTCCTTGTAGTGGGTGCTTGCGGCATCGCGCCGCAAGCCTGGGCACACCAGCTCGCCTACTCGAAGACAGAACAGATCCAGGTGAACGTTGATGGTGAGGCGACATCCTGGTGCAAACCAGAAGTGGCCATCACCATGCAGCGCCCAACTTGGGATGACCAGAAGCCGCTGAACACGCTTCTATCGAAGCTCCCGTATATTCTTGGCCAGGAATGCCCGACGGCCCAGGTCACCTGGAAAGCAGTCGACGCAAAGGGGGCGGTTTACGCCACCGGCGCGGGCAATGCGAGTAATCTGGGCCTGGCCACGCTGACTTCACCGACTGCCGCTACGGCCGCTGCCGCGCCCGCTGTTTCGGTAGCCCCCGTGGCTTCTCCTCCTACTCCACCAGCAGCTGTGGCGGCTGCATCTGTACTACCAGCCGTCGCTGCGCCTACTGAGCCTGCCGGTGCAGCGCCTGTGGTTGCTGCACCGGCCCCAGCGCCTGTAACGGCACCTGTGATACCACAACCAGCACCAGAGGCTTCACCCGTGCCAGTGCAACCGGTGCCGGTGGCTCAAGTACCTGTGACGGTTGCCCCTGTAGCTGCCGTGGCCACAGTACCTGTGGAGTCAGCTCCAGCCGCCCCCCCTAAGCCTGCCGCTCCAGCTGAAGCGCCGGCCGCTGTTGCCGCCGTTCCTACCGGTGACTTCGGCCGCTCATTGGTGCTGGACAACCGGAACCTGATGGGGATTACCGACGGAAGTGGATGCAAATGGGTTATCAGTAAGTCGGTAACTGATGAGTCCGATCCAAGTCTGTCCTTTGCGTCGACACCCGCCATGCCTTGCTCTGCATCGGGCTATGCCGAGGGGTCCTATGACAAATTGCGTTGGGCGGTACCGAACACCTATCGCGGTGATACCTGGTCAAAAATAACCGTGCACCCGAGCGGTCTGATGTTCAACCAGGCACTGGTCCCAGCGGTGAAAGGCAAGGCGCTTTCATTCCTGAATAGCCGGGCAGACCAAGCACTCTTTCAGTTGGGTGAACTGCATGCGCGTAGCATGAAGGTGTATTTGGCCTTTGAGCGCCCCAACTACCGTGTCCTGTCGCCGTTCTCCAGTGATCCGTATTATGTAGTGATCACTGCAGATGAGGCATTTGCTCTTGATGCGGTTGAGTTGAAGCGCGCTGTGGTTGAGGTCTACCAATTGGTGAAGGCAACGTCGCCAACGACCGTCGGCCTGTCGAACCTCTTCTTCGCCAAGAATTTCGAAGCGCTTTACCCCGAGGGATACGCGTCGGAAACCAAAGACAGCATTCTCAAAACGCGTATGGGCGAGAACCGTGGTGAGTTTTACTTCGATGCTCGCCAAGGGAATAACTTCGCCCTGCGTCGCGAGGAGATCCGCCTGAGAGAAGTACGTCGTCTGCAGCAGCAAATGGCAGAGCTGCACACACGCGTCTTGGCGCGTTACGAACAACTCAAATCCGGGATGAAGGAATTCGAAGGTCGGGAGGCTGAGGCGCTGGCGCAGATGGCTGGTATTAAAGTCACCTTCCCATCGCCGATCGCAATGCAGGACCCGAGCTCTTCAAAGTCCGCTGTGCCGATGATGATTCACGTCACTGGAAAGAGCGGCGACTTCTACGAGGTCGACTTCCCACGTAAGGGGCGTGTACAGGCTGATGCTGAACTGGAGAGCCAGTGGTACGTGCTGCCGGCGGCAAACATGACACCCTTCCTGCCGCTCGAAGACGGTCGCGCCGTTCCTACGTATCGCGTGTATACCGCTGGCCCGGCTGAGGCCTGCAAGCAAGACCACTGTGCTGACAGAGTGTCATTTGGTGCCGTACTGGCCAAGGAATTTCCTAGCGCCGGGATCGACTTCAACTGGACGCCTGCAGTCTCTCAGCAGCACGTGATTGATTGGCAGCAAGCATCTGTTCAAATTCAGTAAGGCAACCGACTATGAAAACGATGAACCAGAAGCACATCCTCATCGCCGCTGCGGTCGCCGGTATTGCGATTCTTGCAGCCGGTGTGGGGTTATCGAGCTCCGGCAAGAAGCAAGCGCTGCGTCAGTACGATGAGATGAAGGAACAGTACTTCCTCGAGAACGTCCTAAGCGAGGGAGATATTTCCTATTCCTTCTGGTCGGGAAATGTCACCGTTGAAACACCGGAAATCCGCCTGGTTGCGGCAGAGACCAACGGCGCAGATAAATTCCTGAAAGGGATTCTGGGGCTGCTCGGTGGAATGGACTCCGGGGCAAAAGAGTCTGCCCTGGTCGAATGGTCACGGTATCTGCTTTCTTCCAGTACTGGTGGAGGTCGTGCCGGTGGCGTTTACTTGAAGGCCGACACCCTCAAGGTTAGCCGCGAAGGTGATAACAAGAAGGGCGAGATTCATGTCCAATTGTTGGGCATGGACATGAGTACTCCTTACCTGTCGCACAAAGGCACAGATGTGGTCCTGCCCTCGGAAGTAGCGGATGAGATCCAGCCGCGCGCGGAGATGGATCAGTACGGAGGCGTGGTCAAGTCGCCCTACTCGTGGGGTAGCAATATCGTCCAACGTCTGCCGTTCACTGGTGCATTTATCACCGGCGCTACAGGGGAGTTCGGCACCAAAGTTGACTTGGACTTCAAGCTCACGCGCTCTAGCGACGGCGAAGGCTCGGTCGAGTTTGTAGTGGTGCATCGTAATGACGGCAGTGAAGTTGGCAGGATTGTGCGCGAGGCTAAATTTGCGTCCATCCCAGAGCTTGACGATGTCCAGGCGCAACTCAAGAGCGCGCTAAGTGGCTTCATCATGGGGGCTTACAGTACGTCCATGGGCCAGGCCGTAATTGCGGAAGCCGCAGGTGACTTTGCTCGTAAGACCAAGGTGGCCAGCTACTCGCTGACCTACAAGGGCTTCGACCAGTTAAAGGAGTCGTTCGACGAATTCAAGGCCGCTACCAGGCGTGAGGAGTTCACCGGCTTTTGCAATGAAACAGGCCTATCAGTTTATCAGAGTGACTTTGGAGTCAAGGGCAAGGATCACAGCGATTCGGAGTGCGCGATCGCTCAAAAGCTAGCCACCGATGCCAAGTTTGAAGAGTCCTACATTTTCAAGGAAGACAAGTCGTTATTTTCCGGCCTGTTCGTGAGCAAAAGCTTCACGCTTGAGACGAACTGATCACCACATTTCCTAGAACCTGGAGTGCGATCCGCCGTACTCCACGGTCACCAAAAAAATTTCAAGACAAAGGCAGGCATTTCATGACGAAGGTTTCCAAATGGGCAATCACGGCGTTCTGCTCGGTGCTGCTGGCCGCTTGCGATTCAAGCCAGGACAAAGCTGAAGAACTGGTCAAGTTGATGGGCATGGACGTCCAATACAAGATGGTAGTGCAAGTCGCCACGTCGGGTTATGCATCCAAATATCGCGAAGTCGCGCCAGAAAAAATCAAGGCCGTGATTGAGGACAACATTTCCCGGGACCTACTGAAAGATACCTTGGTCCAGGTATACGCAGATCACTTTGATGCCGACGAGCTCGAACTGATGATCGAGGCCAACAAGCATCCTGATCAGGCGATGAAAATTATTATGGGCTCTAAGGACGGCATGAAGTTGGCAAAAAAATCCATGGACGTCCAGGTGGATCTGCAGCGTGATATGGCCAAGGCGTTCGAGGATCGCGATGAGGACATTGTCGACGAACTGGACGACCTCCGAAAGGATGCCCGCGGCTGACCTTCATTTGCTCCGAACCACGGTAATCGACGCGGCTGCTACGGACAGTTCGAGGTAGCGTTTGGCAATTCATGGAGGGTGGGATGAGGTTTATTTTGGTAATGCTGCTGGTGCTCAGCGGCTTCGCTCACGCCGGTTGCGGCAGCATCAACAACGACGATCAACGCGCCTACTGCTACGTCAAAGAGGGGAATGGGAGCTGTGCGAGCATTAAGGACGACGATCTGCGCGCTACCTGCTATGTGGAGGCCGGCAATGGCAGTTGTGCGAGTATCCGTGATGATGACAAACGCAAATACTGCTACGTGAAAGAGGGCAACGGAAGCTGTGCAACCATCAACAATGACGACTTGCGTAACGCCTGCTACGTCGAAACAGGCAACGGGAGTTGCGCGAGTATCCGTGACGACGATCAGCGATACTTGTGCTACGCCAAGACTGGCAATGGCAGTTGCGGGAGCATCAAAAACGACGACTTGCGACGTCAGTGTGAAATGGTAAAGCGCTGACTGGCTTGCTTTTGCCAGGCCGGATAAAAGAATCTCACCTACAAAAAATGCCAGTCAGGTAACTGACTGGCATTTTTCATTCTGCGGCTAACGATCTTCCAAGCTGAAAAGGCGAGTGGTTCAACCGCTCAACCCAGTACTTCGCCCCTGGTCTTGCGCTTGAATCGCCGGCGCAGGAAAAACACCACAAACAAAATAAGCAGCGTGCCTACGGTGAGGAAAATCGTGTTGAACCAAGGAAACGGCTCTTCGCGACTGTTCGTGGCTTCGATGTCTGTGATGTTTGGGAACACGGACAATATTTGAATGCGCCAGCCGTAATAACGAATGAGAGCCAGCTGCTGGGCATCTCGTGAGTAACCCTGGGCCTTTGCCTGAACATCGGCCGCGTCAAACTTGAAGTACCACGGAAAACTCCACCCGGTATCTTCATTGCGATAGACCATTACGTTTTTCGATGTTGGGTGTTCAGTGTTAATGAAATACACATCCCGGGTAGGGCCGTCCGCGGGGTTTTCAGCATTAATGACGCCGTCATCATCCACACGTTTTACCTCGACGCCGGTGATGGCCACCACATCGTATTGCGGTAAAACATAAAACAGACCCAGGGCAGCGCCGGTGACCACCAGCAAAAACGCGCCGAGAATCACTCCTTTAATCCACTTCATGCGTGTGCTCCGTTATAGATGATCGAATTCTGCCCTAAATCGACCTAGGGATTTACTTTTAACAGTGACTTTTGGAAAAAACATGGTTAACAAATGTGTTTGCTCTAGACCTTGTATCTCGAAGGTGGCGAGCCAGCCTAATTGATTTTGGCTCTGTTAGGAGCGCCCAATAGCGAAGAAAATCACTACGTGCCCTGACTGTCATAAAAACCAGGGATATCTCCCTGGCCTGTATGGGTGGCCGCGAGATTTTTAACGAACAGATACCCAGCCTTCGACTACATCACCACCCCACTCAGCTTTCCACTCTTTCAGAATTTTGTGGTTGCCACCCTTTGTTTCAACAACTTCGTCGGTGTGTGGATTCTTGTAGACTTTTATCTGGCGTGGCGCTCGCTGGACCTGTTTACCGGGCACCGCTTTGGCAACCTTGCTCGCGGAAGCCTGCGGATCAAGGATATTGATCACGTCGCGGAGATTTTTCGCGTAGGAAGCCAGTAGGTCTTTCAACTTGGCTTCAAACTCGATCTCTTTTTGAAGCTTCGGGTCACCCTTGAGTGCTTCTCGACGGGCCTCCAATTCGAGGATATTTGCTTCAATGGTACGGTATTCGTTGATGAGGCTCATTTGGTGCTCCATATGATTACGATTGCGTTACTGGCAAGACTCGAGATCCAAATGCCGTAGTGGTCCAGCCTAGAGCTCTCTGAATCTGTTCTGCCTGAAGCGCCTTTGGTGAGAAAAGGAGGTGCTATTGCGAGGCGGAGATCAGAATTTAGGTTTCAGTCTCAGATACTAAGTCTACCAATCCGTTGATTCTTTCCCAACAGGTTTCAGTTAAAGCCACCTTGAACTGCGCTCCGGCTATCTGTGAAATCTCCTTTTGAAGCGTTAATACAGAACATGAGCGGTTCGAAGGCAAAAATAGAGATTTCAAAGGTGACTGTAACGGTCAGACTATTTTTTCAAAATGTCTGTTGGGAGTTGGATTGAAGGCGAAGTGCGGTCTTTAGGTCTTAGTGTAATACCAGATGTAATTTGTTTCCATGCGCTAGAAAAATGCACCACATCACGATGGAGCGCATTGATATGATGACGTAATTGCAAGCCTATACTCCTGGCCGTCGTGTTAAAAGTCGATGGTCAGCTAGGCGCCGCTGCTTCAAATTGATTGTTCATGAGCGCACGGACAAGGCATCCGATGGGTTGGTAATTTGGGGCTGCATGCAGAACGTTGTCATCATCATTTGAGAAGTCAAGATTGAATCCGTAATTTGCTTTGGACTTGAAACCTGAGGTCGTCGCCGTTATATTAACGGTTGGAGTGGGTTGGTGAGCTCTATCTAAATCTTGAATTCATATATAGGTATAAATGATGCTCATTGAAGTGTTACTTTTTTTAACGGTGTTGTGCCTAATCGTCATTCCTATTGCCGTGTACTTTGTAGCCAATTTCAGTATATGGTGGGTGATCGCCTTGTGTTTTATAGCGCTCTTTGCACTGGAGTGCCATGAACCCAAAAAGAAGAAAACGTGATGTATATGCTGGCTCCATTCCGTGGCTACATAATCTTTACAAATTTCTGTTGTGTAGTTCAGTACCTTATAGTCAAGTTGGCTCTGGCTTGAAACTGTCCAGCCAAGCATTAATCCACTATTTTTTTCAAGTGCGCTGGGAGTTAATTACTGCTTGCAAGGAAACTACCGAGAAAAGGTAGCCCGCAGCCATAGTGGTGCGGTAAGCTGTGGATATGCTCGGACAAGGGTGAATACCGTCGAGAAACCCTCAAAATCAGGCCAGGGTATTAATTCTCAGCTTTTCACTTCAAGTTGAAAAAGGGAAATTTCGGTGGAAACTAGTACAAAATCTCCAGTCGGCACTCGTGTAGTTTTGTATTTGGCTATCTTGTTAGTATTGGGAGGCTGTATCTATAATGGGCTCAGGATCTACATAGATAGGCAAACATACTCGCGAAGTGTTGCAGAGCTTGCCTTGCAAGCGTCGGCGCCAGTAACGCAGCGGATTGTAACGCGTGATGAGCATACTGAATACGAGAGGTGTGAAAGAGGTTTCTGTTGGAGTGCGCCTGATGAAGAAAGCCTAAAACAAGTAATGGAAATACAAGTTGGTGGAAATGGTGGGCTTCCCATGGTAGATACTGCTGCTTTTGAACAAGCCCTCAAACAACTGCAGGCGGACTACAGATCAATAAACAATTGACTTGGCACGATTCTATCATGAAGTTCTGAATTCCGATTTTCGGCCGGAGGCTGGGTTACTCAGTATCTGGGTGCATGTGTCACGATTCCTCAGCTTTCCAAACATACGGTAGTAACGCATTCCTAGTTGTGCGGGCCGCTATCGGTTGGCAAGATACTGAGTCTGAAACTGAGCACTGATACCATGATCTTCAAGTTACCCGGCGAGACCCTGCTTCGCCTTTGCGAAATTATTTCTGAGGCGCAGCGAGCCTTTACTGCCTCTCCGACGGTGTTGAGGTTTGAGAATGCGTTATTAGCGGAGGGTGTCTGTACGCTAACCGCAATAGGAACCCACTTGGTTGCCAATGAGAAACGGGGGTTTTCGGCCATTAAAGAACTGGTTGAAGACCTGGCCACTGTGTTTGACCTGTACATCCAGGGCATCTACCCCAGGCCTGAGTGCCTTGGTGATGAGGTTGAGGGCGAGAAGGGGTTGAATGCGGCCGATGCTACCTGGCTTCTCATCATGCTGGAGGCGATTGGGGTACAGGTTGATCCAAGTAGACTTGTTGAAGCACTCGTTACCCATATCGGGGATCGTAAACTTCTTACAGGCACTGAGTTCGACATCCTTCACTACAAGCATACCCTGGGAAAACGGCGGATCCAGTTGAATGCTGATCGAACCTTCCTTGAGGGGCCAGTTACCCAGAAGACGTTTAAAGACTCGATCGGGAATCGATACACCGTTTGTTCGCGGGGTGATCTGCCATATTCACTGGAAATCAGTGGGCCTAAATACCGGGAGCCCAAACCTCAGGAGGCGGTGACGTGCGACCTCTGCGGAATGCTCTACGTCACAAATCATCCTGGTGATGCGCGGCGGCACAAGACAACACACGATCGAGTGGTTCGCCGATTAAATCCCAAGCCGAGTGCGCGCCTTCAGAAGCGAGTCGTTACCGGGATTACCGGCGAACTCGTAGGTCCGGACGCCCCGCTGTGGATGCACGGTGAGGTGTACGAGAGGGCGGCAGCTTTCAGAAGGGAATTTGGTTACGATTTTATTCAGTGGCCTGGTGGCTCAAGTACACGCGCACCATCTGATTGGAGAGGCCATTTGTTTGCTGGCCCCGGGGGCGAAATCGCCGGAGCTTGCGCTTTCATGCATACAACGTCCAGAAAGGCTGAAGGAGAGTGGTCACTCCAATGGATCTGGATTGCCCCAATGTTCAGGCGTATGGGCCTCTTAGAGACCAGGTGGGCTGACTTTCAGCAAAGATACGGTGACTTCGATTTGGAAAAGCCTTTGTCTGAAGCCATGGTGAATTTCCTTTGGAAGCATGGATCAGAAGCACAGCGTGCGTCGTTGCCGGTCTTTTAGTTCAAAAAGGCTGCCCTAAGCTCATCCCATATAAGTCCGAGTATGTTGAGCAAAGCGACCCTTGCGGACCTTTAAGATTGGTTGGCTCCGTATGCTCTGGCGTAGACTGGGCAACTATTTTTAAAGCAATGGCGCGGCTCGACTGACCCGCTATATCAAATCCCGCAGTTACAAGTGGGGTTAGTCCGTAGAAGCCCCGGATAAGCCGCCTAAACGAGGAATCACGTTATGCCCGACCGTGGTCATCAAGCTAGCCACGCCCCAGCGTTTGAAACGAAGCCGGATCTTGAGCTTTACCAGACTGGTCACTACGGCGTAACCGGAATTGCCAATTACGATCCTGCACTTTGGGAGCGTGTTCGGCACATGGTCCGTCATAGGGCCAATTTAGACGGTCGAAGCGAAGGTATCGACTGGCTAACGGTGAGTAAAGGTCTGAATGCCAAGCGCGCTTCAATTAAGGGGCAGTGAGCGCAGCGCTACTAATCCCCAGGCTTCAGGCCCGGGGGCAAGTGCGCGCTGGACTGCGCTATGCACCTTATGTACTGCTACCTGCAGGGAAGACTCGTTGCGGCACGCAAGCACGTAGCTGAATACAGGTTCGATGCCCCCGAGACATTGGCCATCAGGTTCAATGTCCCATTTGCAGCGATGGCCATCAGCAATGCATTGCGTAGCAGTGGCTCAGCGGCTCGAAGCAATTCTGGACTTCAGCTACCACGCTCGCTTGCCAAGAGCACGCTGGTATCCCGTGCGGCAGACTTGACTAGGGTCATGACACGAGGTGCAAACTCTAAGGAGTCGTCAGTCCTGTAACGCTTGCCCATTAGCCACCACGCGTCTGCATATACCATAAGGGTAAAGCCAATCTTGCGGCTTTCCTTGCAGCGGGCTGTGACGTCGGGGAGGCGAGATCCTGAATGTAGTGCAAGTTGTCCAGGCAACGTACTGCGATACCGCAACGCTCGCCTGTGAAGGCCCCCCTCGTTAAACCTTCCAAATACTAAATCAACCCTCTTCAGGCTACGACGGTGCCCCGGGCTTTCACAGTCAGGTTTTGAGTTGTGCCCCGTTTAGAGCCGCAGTAGGGTAGATATCCCAATCCGAGGTCCAGACCTCCCGACCCTTGATGAGGCGATTACCAATGCTTGGTTGCTGCGGCGCAGAACGCATGAAATTCAAACCCAACGAAGATGAGGTTGATCAGGAACGCCTCGAGAAAATTGTCGAGAATTTGACCGTAGGCGACTGGGACGACTCAGTCATTGAAAAGCTGCGAGTGTGCAGCTGTCCTTGTCATGTCGATGGCCGTAACGTCATGTGCTGAAACTGTGGCCTTTCGCACCGCGGAAGCTTGCTCCCTGCTTAGTGTTTGATATGCATTGAGGGCGGCCAGCAGGTTCAGGTATCGAATGGCTGTAGGCATAGCTTCAGGAGCGTAGATTCGTGAGGGAGGAGTTAATGTCCAATGACCGCATCAATGATGCGAGAGCAAGAGAGGTCCTTGAGCGCGCGGCTACTGAACTCCTCGCCAAAGGCTGTGAGGAATTGGCTTTTGATATCCAACAACTTCTGCTCGAGACCATAGACGTCCCGGTGGAGTACGGCTGCCTGTGCTGTGGGGGCAAGCACTCTCCGTGGACAGCGCATTGCATTCATTGCAATCCCGGCCAGCACTTAACTTCAAACACGGCTGAAGCATTAAAGGCCTGCAGCTGGACCAACACACCTCAAGTCAACAAGGAAGTGCTCACGAGAGCAATTCAGGAGCTTGAGGCGGCAACTCGTACTCGTGACTTCACCAAAGATCTGCTGTCTGCATTCATCGCGGAGTGGAACGGCTATCTGGTGCTTGATCGGGTCGGTGAAGGCTCTGATGCCAGATTCGTCTATCCCGAGGTTGAGCTGGCGTTTGTCAGCTGGTGCAAGGGCGGGATCAAACTGAATGCAGCGCTGAATCAACTTGCAAACCAACGAGTTGTCGTCAAGCGACTGCGGCAAGAAATAAATGATCTCACTGAAACGGCCGAAAAAGTGGAAATCGAGCTGGAGTCCAGCCTTCACCATGCGCAACAGCGTGACACCGAAGCTTTCGGGCTTCTCAATCGGATCCTCAAAGGAACTCCCAGTGTTTCCAAGGGAGAGCTTCGAACTTTCCTCAAACGTGCGGAATCACTGAGGGCCTGGGGTGGCCAGTCCATGGCCCAGCCCCGTTTGAATCCCCCAATGGAGTAGCGGGATAGGTTCCAACTGCCGGCAGAAGAGAAAAGTGGGAGCGACATGCGTTGGGTTAGGCGAAGGGGGCGGCAGCCTGATCAAAAACCGTCGCATAGCGACCCTGGTCGTGAGTCTCCTGCAGTGCTGCACGAAGCTGGGCCAACTGCTCATACCCAGCCAACGCCTCTACCAGTTCCGCGACACCAGCTTTTTCCGGAAGGGTTGTGAGTACCTGGTCGAGCTGCTCGACCTGAAGATCATCAAGGGCAACAACGGCCCCCGACTGCAACAGATCCGACAGATACGCCAATTCCGGAAGAAAGCCCTTGCCCTTGCCAATGCGTCCGTTATTCGCCAGATCGATCTTAGCTTCCTCACCGGTTGCGGATTTCATGGTTACGATATTTGTGGTCATTTGACTCCCCGTATGTTGAGCGCGTGGTCGCGTCTCTATGTGCACAGCTCCGACTGGCCTGGATTTGAGTGTTGCAGAGCGCCGCTTTATTCGATTGGATCAGTAGGCCAGGTCTGCTTGAAACTCGTGCTCACACTCGGGGCAGGACAGTTCGATATCCCGGCTGGCCTCTGTGTCGTGCTCGCAAGTCTGAATACCTTCAGCAGCAATGTCGTGAGTTTCCAACACATCAAACTCCTGCTTGCACGCAGGGCAGCTAACGAGGAGGGTAAGCGACCAAACAGCCTTAACGTTGGGGGTGGCACTCATTACAGAGATCCTTGAGGATTTGCATCCCAGCGCGGCTCTTGCCGGTGCCGGGTTTCTACCGGGTCACTTCTTGTAGAGGCGAACCCAGTCCTATGGCTGGACATATTGTGGTTTGCCCTGTTCATCAGTGATCCACTTGCCGGAGTCGGTACCAGGTATAGGGCCACACACCTGACCAAATATCTGCCATCCATGCTCATTGCCGGATTCCTTCCCGATGCGGACCATATTGAGTTGGCATTCCTGCCCAAGCATCTTGGCAGTTACCAACGCGTGGTCGCCATCAATCTTAGGCGTTCCCACGAGAATGAACCGAGTTGCCATATAATCCTTTGCTAATGCCCCGGCAGCCTCTGATGTACCTGATTCGGCGCTCTTAGCCGACGCGCACATGGACGCCATGAGCAATGCGATGAATAGTGCAGATTTCATTTGGATTCTCTTCTTGAACTATGTGAAAAAATGGCCCCGCATTATGGCGGGGCTGGGAGTATTGCTGGGCATATGCATCTATCACCGGCTGGGCACAGCAACCCCCTTTTGGTGATAAACATCGACGCGGCTACATACGAGTGGCAGGCGAGGCCGGCTTGCTTTTCAGTTCCTGAATTAGAGGGCCGAGCGCTTGCATATCGGCATTCAGGTTAACGAGCTTGAGCATATTTTCAACTGTGAAGAAGGCGCGGCCGGCGTCAACCACTTCCTGGGCTTTGATCAGGTCCTGCGGGACACGTCCGACCCATTTCGCAGTGCTTTGCAGCACGCGCGGTGACATGCGTTCAATGTCATCTATGGATTGTGTGGCGAATTGCTCAAGCGGCAGAACTAGGTTCGTCACCAGCATGTCTTTGAAGTTGGCGGCGAGGAACGTTAGTCCCGAGAGGGTGGTGACCAACACCTCTTTCGTCGGCAAGTCCTTTCTGGACTTCTTGTTGGTCGTCTCCCAGTAGGCAGCAGCCTCATCTGCGGTCATGGGTTCATCACGGATGATCCGATCCTGGCCTCTATCAGCTCGCTGTTTGAGCTGGGTATAGAACGGAGTGCCTACGGCCCCCATGAAACGGCGCTTCAGCTCTGAGAGCTCGGTATGGGCTTGCTTGAGGCTGCTCGCTGCCAGGATCAGCGAAGGGATGTCTTCACGTGCGCGCATGATGGAATCAATTCGGCGCTGCCGAGATAGGGCTTTGTCGATCCGCTGGCGCTCTAGGGTGAAGCTGATCCCGAAATGCTTGCGACCGCAATGGCCTCCAATGCCAGTCTCAAGTCCATCCGTAGTGGTGATGAGGTAGCCTCGACGATGCGGGGTATGGCAGGACTCGATGCCGCAGGGGATCGAATCGAGAAAGTGGTAGGGCATGACAACAGCGTCGAAGCCGCGATCGCTTTTGGGGCGGAACGCTAGCGATTGCGTGAAGTTCGGGCGCTTGGCGAGATCTTCAAAGCTGTCCAGGACAATTATCGATTGCTCCAAATCGCGTACCTCCGTTGACTGAACTGGCATTCTACCACTACTGGTAATGCAAACAGTGTTCAGGCCGGCGCAGATATTTGAAAGCCTCGCCCGCAACAGCATCAGCGCGGCGGGCAGTAGGGAATCCACTGATTACCGTCTACCATGCCGCGGCGGAGATGGGTGAGCCCGCTACGTCTTGGAGTGTCCATTCTGAATGCGCTCATAAATAATGGCGGCCGCGGCCTGAGCATCCCGGTCAAGTTCTGCGCTCATCGGAGCAATATCCAGCCCTTCGTCACCATCCACGTAGAAGTCGCCGCCCTGGTCATCATCAAACTCTTCTCCTGCGTATTGGCCACCGGCGTGGTATGCCCGCAGCGTCCCGACCGTGACATCTCTTCCGAGTAGACGGCTCAGATGAATCCACGTCCAGGTTTCAACGGTCGGAGCATCTCTGTCAGCGCTCACCAACCGGTGTAACGCTTCAGTGTCACCATTGCGTGCGGCTACCTGGGACCATGACATCGCCAACAAAGTCAAACCTGCAGCCTCAGCGAGGGTTGCAACCCGCCCGGCGAGTCCCGGCACCCCTGCATGCGAATCTAGGACTGCGAAGTCCTCCGCGGTTACAGCAATCCGCTTTTGCAATTCGTCGAGCTCAAAAAAGATAGCTTCAGGATGGCCAGATGCGGATGCCTTCGATAGATGAAATTCGGCACGCTCTATCAAACCCTCTTCGAAGAGAGCTTCGACGGCAAGTTGTTTCTCAGAACCTGATAGTTGTCGGCCTAAGCGCATCTGGAGCAGCCAGTAGACCGACCCTGAGTCATGATGCTTGACCAGCCGCTCGTAGATCCGGAAAAGGGCGTAATGCGCGGACGGGTTCTTGCAGCTGAAATCCTCAAGCATCCCCAAGGAAAGCCGCAGTTGAGGTGGCTCCATATCAAGGAGGCAGCCGTGCAGCTCCTCGAGGGCGAACTCGGTGGCATGGTCGATTGAAACCTGATCATCGTATAGGCCAAGCACCCCTGCGAGGGGAATCGCTGCCAGCTCATGGCGCTGTGCAAAAGACTCCACCACCAACGCAGTGAGGCGTGGAGAGCCTGCAGCCTGGAGTGCGACATGCCGTTCTGTGGCCCGCCTAAGATCTAGAAGCCCAGCCAGAAGGAGCCGAACGTTCTCGACTGCGTTGCCATCGCACCCGCTGAGCGAGACGATGAATGCCTGGCTATTCAGGCTTGCAAACGAGTCATACCCCAACAGCGCTGAAAGCAGTTCGTACGTGTGGCCAACCGAAGGTTTTTCGCCTGTCTGTTCAGCAAGGTTCTGGCGCAGGGAGAATACAAGTTCTTTGAGCAGCATGAGTCAATCCTCAAAGCTCGCCGACGGAGTGTGGGGTGCGCGTTTAAGACCTGTCGACGAGCGAGAGGGTTGAACGAGAATTTGGTGGTGCAAAGCCGGTTTCTACTCGCGCACAAGTATGCCTGGCGGCGCGGCCAATATAGTCGATGTTCAAGGAGGAGGGGTAGAGTGAAAGCTTTTTTTGATTAGGCTTCAAATGGGGCCGGCCTACAGTCAAACCGACTTGAATGCTCGTGTGGAAGTTCGTTCTACTCAACAGGGCTAGGCGCAGCGTTTCTGAATTCTGTGCGATCGTGAGCCCAGTCGTTATGATGAGCCGACTATTCGTTTAACACTTTGGCAATGCTCCGGTGAGCATGCTGAAGACTGTTCGAGGTTGGCTATGAGCATTAAGTCCCCCGTATTCACTGAAGCCCAGGTTGGGGCTGCACTGGCACAAGCTGCTGGGCTGATTTTTCACCCGCAGCTTTTCCGCCCGATGCCAAAGATCACGTTAGGTGAAGTTGGGGCTCCATCACAGACTGAGCCGCCCGCTGACGATTGGTCGGGTAAGATCGCATCTTCATTTGTCCGGCTTCCTGTTTTCGCAGATTTCATCCAGCGATGCGCTGCTGATGCCCATAAGGCCCTTTCGAATGATGACCCCAGGGTCAATCCGGCCGGCATGAAGGCAGACGAGATGTGCAGCTCATCACATGCGCAAACGGTGCTGGCGCGCGTCCGTGATGAATTGATAAAGAATCCCTACGATGTCAAGTGGATTGGAGTGGTTGTCTTCGCACTAATCCGTACGCTTGAGGAGACAGTCGACAACGCGACCACCTCGGGTGATAAGTCAGACATGTCATTCGCCGTTTCTATGATGAACAGCTCACTGGTAGCCGCAGATGCATGGGAGCTCGGCTTCGTAACGAAGCGTACGTTCACAGTCCCTCAAATCGAGACGAGCCTCAGAAAACACATATCAGAACGGGTAGTCATAGCGCTTGCTTCGATGGTTGCGGTCGATCCTGGCGCAGCGTTTTTCAATGAGCATGCACCCGTACGCCTTCACTGATCACTAGGAGTAAGGATTGCCCCATGTTCCTGGGACCAGATCAATACAGCGCCGCTTTGATGCGGATGGTCGCTGAAGAGTCTTCGCTGGACGTTGCTGTGGCGTTTTGGGGGAAGGGTGCTGAGATGAAAGTGCATCCTGATGAGACGAAACCTATCCGCATCATCTGCAACCTGCTAAGCGGCGGGACGAACCCCTGGGTCATTGCACGCTTTCTTAAGCGAGCTGAGTTGAATTCCAACATCCAGATCCGCCAATGCGATGTGCTACATGCAAAGGTTTTGGTAGGCCGGTCACAGGCGATCATTGGCTCGGCCAATATCTCCGCTAACGGCCTTGGTCTTGATGGCGATGAAACTGGCCGATGGATTGAGGCAGGTGTACATACAGTAGCCATCGAAGAGGTAGAAAGTGCCCGAGCCTGGTTCGACCAGCTATGGAACACCGCTAGTGTTCGCGTGATAACGCGGGATGACGTCGCGAAAGCAATTGTGGCTTATAAGCGGCATCGAGGTACGCGGCCGGACTGCAGCTCCACTGGACCCTTTAGCTTCTCGAAATTCACGCCGGCGGATCTGATCGACAGGGATGCGTACGGTTTGCTGTATGTGAGCGGCCCCTCGGATGACGCCAAGGCAGCTACTGCGCGACACGCTGCCGCCGAGTCTAAGGCGTTGGGGGCAATTCCTGGTAAAGGCACCGAGCGCTGGTCATTTGAATGCTGGCCTGAGGACCTGAACACAACTGGCAAGGTCGAATACTTGGCCATGCTCTGGAATCAGGAGAAAGCCAATGTAGTCGTCGACGGTCCGTGCGTTATGACGGCGACTCAGCTGGAGTTTACGTACTCAGAAGGTGGTCAGCCTGGCTGGTTAGATTTGGCGAGACCGACGTCGACGCTGATCGGCCACAGCTTGAACAAAATGGAATGCCGGGCTTTGGCCAGGGAGTTGAAGCCGTACATGCAAACTGTGTGGGACGAGTCAGAGATATTGGACGAAGGTATGCGGCGTATTCACCTCAGTCACATTGCAGAGATAATTGAGCGGTGAATGATTGACCTCGTTTGCAGATTAGGCCTTCTGAGCAGCATCATCTACAATTCGAGTAGAGTGAGGTATTGGCGGAGGCTGGAGTAGGTTGACGACCCAAAAGCCTACCATCGAATTTCCGCCAACTCCCAAAGGCGGTAATTTACAACTAACTGATTTCTAAGGCTTTGTTCCTCATTCTTGCGATTATTCGCTTCCTATCATTAGATCAGTTTTCTTGCTCCCTCAGCGGGAGCATGAGATCCATTAATGTGAAAAGCAGGTATGGAAACCTCCTTCTTACGTATAGCATGGTTTGCCCGCTTCCTACCTGTCACTCATCCGGATTTCATGTGTGGTTTATGGCGTGACATCCTGAATAAGCGCGTTAATCTTGTCGTGAATACAGACCAGATCGGTACCCATGCCCCCGAATCGCCATCGTGCACTCGCGCCTGAAATCGCCGGCAAGCTTGGCCAGGTTTCCGACAGAGAACTCGCCAAGCTTTCCGGATTGAGTCCTTATTTCATCAAGCAAGCACGCTTAGCGAAATGCATAGAACCGCTCACCCGCGGTTACGATCTCCCTGACGGCCTGGTGCAGCAATTGGGCAAGGTTCCCGATGCCCAACTGACTGAGGAGTATGGTGTTCCAGGGCCTGTGCTTTTCCGGGCCCGTCAAAATCGATCAATACCCAGGTACAGAGTGCTTAAAAAGCCGGATAGCCCTGAATATGTGGCTTTTCCAGACGAAGCCCTCGCGCTGCTTGGTAAGGTCCCCGACGTAGAGCTTGCAAGCCAATACGGTCGATCCTTGCAGGAGGTTAAACAAGAACGTGGTATTCGTGGCTTAGATTCCTACACCAAGGGTCGCAACCTGCCAGAAGAGCTTGTTCAGCAGTTAGGATTGGTACCGGACTCTGTGCTTGTCCGTCGTTATTCGGTGGCGGCGACCACCATAAAACGAGCTCGCGATGCCCGCTCCATCGCACGCTTCAGGCCTTGTAAGTTGCCGAAGTCTGATCATTGGAGCGATTTAAACCAGCTAGATTCGGCGTACCTGCCCCCTGCTCAATCAACCGATGGGAAGCTTAACGGGGAAAAAAGGATTTGGTCGGAGGAAGAAGACTCCCTTCTTGGTACGGCAGCAGATAGCAAAGTAGCTGAGTTGCTGAAAATTGATTTTTGGTGCGTCTTTTATCGACGTAAAGCGATGAGTATTCCGCCGTTTGAATACGCCTACTCATAATTAAGCCCGGTCATTAGCCCTGACATGAGGTTAACTTGTTGAAATTAAACGCTTTTCCGCCAAAGCACATGTGCGGAAATTTAGGAGTGGGCGCCTGATAGAATAAACATTCTACCGGCCGCGTCCGTTCAGATTTGGAAACCAGTTTATGGCTCAGCTGATACATCAGGATAGCGCATTACTTACTCTAGCTCGAAAACTGGATAAATCTCCCCTTCCTACGTCTGATCGAGCATGTCTGATCACCCTTCCTGACGGCTCCACCCGCCTCGGCGTTACTCAGGTGGTCAACTTTGTTCATCACGGTGGAGAGTTCGCGGGGGCCTTGTTCGGCCGGGTTTCATTTCGGTTCGCCGGCGAGAACTCGGAACTTTCGAATGCCTTCTCCCCTACTCACGACGTTGCTTGGTTCATTGTGGACCACAAAAATGGATTAGTTCAGTTCGGCCCTCAAGATGGCTTGATCGTTCGTCATCCTGGGCTTGGCATCGGGTCGTACATTGTCGGCCAGTTGCTTCGCATTCTATCTGGCGGTACTGCTCACGGCTCTTACAAGGTTGTAACTACAGAATTGCCGCAGATCACGCTTGATGCCCTGCCCGCGGCCCTTAGAGCGGAGAATGAGCGGCGGATAGATAATGTTTTCGGGAACGCTGGTTTTTACCTTTCCAGTGCTGCGGGTGTAAGGGTAATTGGCGCGCGCAAGGTCGCTGAGCTGAAACCCCATTGGAACTGGGAGAAGGTGAAGTTTCTGAATCCAGGCCAATTGATTGACATCGCCGCCAATTCGATCAATCGCTGCAGTAGCGCCGAGAAAGCTAGTGAGGCTCTCAGCGTTCAGGTAGAAGCGATTAAAAATGAGCTTGCATCGGCTGCCGATAATCTGGAGGCGTCCAGGACTGAATTAGGGGCGCTTTCAGAAAGAAGGAACTCCGATCTGCTGCAAGCTGCAGAGCGTGAGGCTCAGCTTGTATCGGGGCTTGAAGATGCGGAAGCAGATCTGTTCAGAGTCACGGGGGAGATGGATGAGGCCAAAGCGGCTTACCTTCAGCTGCTTTCAGAACCCGCAAGAGCCACAGCCAGTGAGATTCGATCTGCTACTTACCCGTCTTCGCCGCATTTCATCATCGAGCTTGGGAGACAAACTCGAATTTTGGCCTGGGCACTTGTAGCCGGTTGTATTTTTCTAGGCGCTGCAGGCTTGGCAATCCAGGCATTTCGCTGAGTCCTGGCCATTTTGAATCATGCAGTTACCTTGCATGGAACACTTCTAAAACTTGGAATTACCGTGGCATTTGGATCTGGCTTGGCCTTGCTTGATGATATCGCGACGTTGCTAGACGACGTGGCGGCCCAAAGTAAAATCGCAACAACGAAAACGGCAGGCGTGCTTGGTGATGACCTGGCGCTGAATGCTCAGCAGGTTACCGGGGTGCGAGCCGAGCGCGAGATCCCGGTTGTACTGGCTGTCGCCAAAGGGTCACTACTCAATAAGGCAGCCTTGATCCCAATCGCGATGTTGATCAGTGCCTTTGCACCGTGGGCAATTACTCCTTTGCTCATGGTTGGCGGTGCTTACCTTTGCTTCGAGGGGGTTGAGAAAGTCCTTCATCGCTTCCTTCATCCTGAAGTTGACCAAGAGCGGGCCGAACGCGTAAAGGCGATCGCCGAGCCGAAGGTCGACATGGTTGAGTTTGAGCGAAAGAAAATCCGGGGGGCGGTGATAACCGACCTTGTGCTGAGCGGCGAGATTCTAGTGCTGGCGCTGGCTACCGTTGCAAGTGAACCACTGCTTGAGCAGTTCCTCACGCTGGTGGTCGTTTCTCTAATCATCACATTCGCGGTATACGGGTTTGTTGCGGGCATCGTTCGTATGGACGATGTTGGACTGCGATTGGTAACGAGCACGCGTACCATTGGCAATGCGTCAGGTCGGTTTCTTCTGTGGTTTGCACCCGTGCTGATGCGTGTATTGGCTGTCGTGGGGACAATTGCGATGTGGCTTGTCGGCGGCGGAATTTACACACATGGGTTGCCTTTCCTTCACGTCATGAGTGAGACCGTAGTTGGAACCGTATCTAGTGTTGCAGTCGCCGGGCCGGCGCTGGCTGTAGTAGGGGCGCCTTTGTTCGATGGCATTGTCGGGATTGTCGTAGGGTCCTTGCTGGTCGGACTGTTCATGCTTGGGAAGCTTGTGCTTGGCCGTAAATCGCACTTAGGGTGACTGTCAAAGCCGCGCGGCTGAGGGCATCTGTGATCCTGTAATGGCTATTAAGTGGCACTGAATGGTGAGATAGTTGCGCATCTCATCATTTCACGGATTTATCATGGTCGCACAAGCTGCTGGCAGGGTTGCCTTAATCGTTGGCGGTGCGGCTATCGCTGCATGTGTGACGGTGCCCGGGATGTATTTGTGGAACCGCAGCGCCAATAAAACAGCCCACGCTGCTGGCCGGGCAAAAGGTGAAGCAGAAGAGAAAGCACGCCAGGAAATTCTGCGGCAGATGAATAATGCGGCTACAGCAGAGATGTTGGCCAAATACGCTGAGTCCCAAAAAGGGTTCAAGATCACCCTCGCCTGCGTCACGATCGGCGTTGCATGCGCGGCTACATTCGGACCTGTCAGCAATGATGACGTAGCCATGATCAAGGCATACCTTCTCGGAGTTTCCGAGGCGTACATACCAAGCTTTGTCCGGATCAAAGTAGACGAAGCCGTAGCAGCACCTCCATCTATCAACACCGCCTATGCACTTGCCGCTAAGGTCGGCTCGCCCGAAAACTGGAAGCTGTTCGATGAACTCGTAGACCTGGTCGCGCAATCTAAGCAGATGGCCAACGAACAATGCCGATCCTCATTCCGGTCGGAATGGCATCTGTTACGATCCGTCGGTTGAGGCCTTGTTGATGAGCGAAAGTGCCGATCGATTCCGTCAGACCCAAGCGTTGCTTGCACAGATCCGTAGTGCTCCCTCACTTGTTGTGCTGCCCTCCCCAGCTGATTCGCAGCGCGTACTTAATGCCCCAGTGGACGATCAGTTTCTTGCCCAGGCTTTTCCCACGGAATCTAGACTCTTGGGGCGAAATGAGGCCCCTGAATACGAGGTTCGGGCGAGATTATCCGAGCTTGAGATCGCCTTTCACTCACAGCGTATAGAGCGTCTTTTCTCTGACACACGTCGATCAGCTCTTCAGGCAATCGCCGGGCCTTTTGGGGTCGGGAAAATGCTCAGTGCCTATGACAAGACCGGCGGTGTAGTGGATACGATCCACAACGCCCGGGCCGGTGTGTATGCCACTGATGAGGCTGAACAGAAGTATGCGGATAGGGGTGAGTACACGAAGAGGGTGAAGGAGAACTATCACCACCGTGATCCCGCCTACAAAAAGATGAGCCAGGACAGCACAAGGGATCGGGTAGAAGGCAAGGTGACTGATGCCTACACCGGTGAGCAAATGAGCAGCCAGCGGAGTGATAGCCACAGCATTGATCATGTTATTGCCGCAGAAGAGATCCACAACGATGCCGGCAGAGTTCTCGCAGGATTGGACGGCGTTGAGCTTGCGAATGCTTCAACAAATCTGCAGATCACCTCGTACTCAACAAACTCGGCAATGGGCACCAAAACAGCCACTGAATATGTGCTGTGGCTTGAGCAGACGAAAGACACCCGAGCGAAGAAACAAGCAAAGCTACAGGCGAAGGTTGATGCCGGCGAGCCTATGAGCCAAAAGCAAAAAGACGAACTCGCCAAGCTCAAAGAGCAAGAGAAAATCGCGGCAAATCCGGAGCCTTTGCTTGAGGCAGATAGAAAGGCTCGGGCGGCCAACGAGAAAAAGATCAACGACGCCTATTATCGCAGCCCAAAATTCCGGAATGACTGCTTGAAGACAAGCGTCGCAGCCGGCGGCCGCGCCGCTTTTCAGTCAGCAATGGGGGCTATCCTGGTCGAGTTGTTCGCAGGGATATTTGATGAGGTAAGCGATTGGTACAAAAACGGCCGAGCCGACGGTAATTCAATATTTGCTGAGCTCAAGCGTCGTCTCAGGAAAGTCGGACTGAGAGTAGCCAAGCAGTGGAAGGCTGTGCTCTCAGCCGCGGCTGGGAGCTTTCTCAGTGGTTTCCTAGCTAACCTAGTCACTGTGCTGACCAACGCTTTCCTGACCACTGCCAAGCGGACTGTTCGTATGATCCGCGAAGGTGGCAATGCCTTGGTTGGAGCTTGCAAAGCTTTGATTGTGCGCCCTGAGGGAATGGGGATCCGAGAGGGCTTGCATGAGGCATCGAAGGTGCTAGTTGGTGGGGGCATCATAGTAGGTGGCGTTCTGCTGGAAGATGCTGTTAGCAAGTCGATGATGGCGGTTCCGTTCCTTGTTCCTTTTGCCGACACTGCTACAGCAGTCATCGTTGGTGCGGCTACTGGCATCATCTCTACCATGGCTGTGTACCTGGTCGACAAGGCAGACGTGCTAAGTGTGAATCGAAGCAAGATGCTAGCTGGCATTAACTCGGACCTTGACGCATCGCTTCTGCATCAGCGCGCTATTGAAGCCTCCCTGCTCGAGCAGTTCAAGGCACTCTGAGCCTCTCTTCTGGAAACTCCTTGCGTAAGTTTCACGTCAGGCGTTGTGCATCGGAGCGGGCAATCGGGTGTGAGCCTCTGCTGGTCTCATCAAGTGTTGTCGCGTGGAAAAGGAGCGCCTCTTTTGGCTATCGCCTTTATCTGGCCATGGGCTATGCTCGCCGGCTTGTAAATCGCAGTCCGACGGTTATAACAGACTGCTCAAAACACACGCCAGGATTTAGCATGAAACGTTTCACAGGTATCGCTGTAGCAATCTCTATGGTAATCGTAGCATCAGGCTGCACCACTCACCTGGCAGATGGACAGAAACAAGAGATGGAGGTGTATGAAAGCAAGGGGCTTGCTGTTGAAGAGAAGTCAGTCGCATTAGCCGCTGGACTGGGTGTTCTGCCAGCCGCTGGTTACTTTTATACTAATCATCCCGCAGTCGCAGTCTTCTCCATCCCGCTTTGGGTAATCTCTCTCGGTCCTCTGTGGATGCCTTTTGATACTGCTGCCGCAGCTGAAGTGCAAAACTTCTATGCCACTCGGCGCAAAGTAGAGTTTGAGAAGGCAAAAGATCTGCGAGAGCTTGATCATCGCCTTGAAGACAAGCAGTTGACCTATGAGCAACACTTGCGCGAACAACGTACCATTGAGCAGAAGTATTCTGCTTACTGATCCCAATGGTCTCCTTGTCCATGCCCTTCCCCTTCGTGTGATCAGGTGAAACAAAATGAGCACATTACTCATTGTCGATGATTCCCCCACCGACACTTATCTTGCTAGAAAGTGTGCAGCTGAACTTTTTGAAGAAATTCGTGCGGTGCACAACGCGGAGGGTGTGTTCCGGGAACTGGAGGAATTCAGGCCTTCTTGCGTCATCATGGACTGGACGTTGGACGACTTGATGAATGGAATATCGCTGATCGCTGAGATCCGCGACCGAAACGATGATGCTAGTGTGGTGCCAATCATCGTCTGCACAAGTCGATCAATGCCTGCAGACAAGCAGATTGCTGCTAATGCTGGCGCTTCGGCTTACATCGTCAAGCCAATTACTGCTGAGGCTCTTGCCGAAGTCTGTTCACGTCTGATCCCTGGATTTGCTGGCCCCAGCCTTCCTCGTTCCGATAAGTAACGCATCACTATGCTGCGCCTGAACAAATGGGCGCAGCTACCCTCCTCCGCCTTGCCATTCCCCACAAAATAATCAACTGTCTAAATACCTCACTATCATCAGTATTTAAACCCTTCCGGGATTTCACAGTACCCTAGTAGGGATGGTTGTACGTTGGTGCCGAAAACATGGATATCAGACATGTTCTCGACAATCTCGGGTGCTTCAATGGTTTCGAACCTAACGGCGAAAACCAGAAACTCCTGCGCGATATCCCTGCCGAGATGGGCTAAGCATGAACTGCTTTTCTTTGCGTAAGACACCGATGCTAATTGGCCAGTGCCCAAATCGAGCGATGATTTGAAACCATGCTTCAGTATTGAGAACAAATTCTTCTTTGGAGTTGCATGAAAGAAGACTAGGGTGTCCTGCTCTAATGCTCCGGCAAATAGGGAGTAATTGTTTTCTTCAGTAGGTTGGAATGATTCAAGTTTTCCGCATTCATTGTTCATGCTGGGCTTCACTCTTTCAGTTTGATTTCTAGTAATAACTGGCCAAGTATCGCGGCTAGCGCCATGGTAGGCCTGAATGGTGTTTTTCCGTTCAAAAGACTGGAAGTTAAGTGAAGCACAGGTGAATTCCATGCATAGGTTTTGAGGTGTCGAATTTTCCAAGCCCGGTAAAATCAAGGTTGCGGGTTTGATTCCGTCTCCCAACCTACCACCGGTGACACACCATGACCACGTTGCACTTATTGAAGCTCTATCCAGCAGTCTTTGCGATCCTAGTGGGGATTGTAGGCCTGATGGTCGGCAGCTTCCTCAACGTTGTTGTCTACAGGCTGCCTGTGATGATGAAGCGATCCTGGCTGCAGGATGCCCGTGCTGCCCTTCAAATGGAAGCCACTCCGACCGAGCCGTTCAACCTTGCAATGCCGAATTCCCGATGCCCATCCTGCGGCCATTCGATCAAGCCTTGGGAGAACATTCCGTTGATCAGCTGGCTCTTGTTGAGGCGAAAGTGTTCAGGCTGTCGATCGCCGATTTCGGCAAGATACCCAATAGTTGAGCTGGTGACTGCCGGCCTATCATTCGGCACGGCCTGGCACTTTGGCTATGGTGCAGAGACTTGCTTCGCGCTTCTGATGGTTTGGGGCGGAACTGCACTTTTCCTTATCGACCTCGATGAGATGCTTCTGCCTGATACGATCGTTATTCCGGGCATATGGGTTGGCTTAGCTGCCAGCTTTCTTGGGCTTTTCTCGACGCTCCAGGATGGCTTCATTGGAGCTGTCACAGGCTACCTGCTCCTTGCACTGCCGGCGTTGATCTTTCAGGCGATCACCGGCCGCCAGGGAATGGGCAACGGTGATTTTAAACTGCTCGCCCTCTTCGGGGCCTGGCTCGGCTGGCAAGCACTCCCTTTGATAATTCTCGTATCTGCCGTGGCTGCATCAATTGTCGGACTCATTGCGGGTTTAGGGGTAAAATCTCGAAGCGAGCCTTTCCCCTTTGGCCCCTTTATCATCGCCGGCGGTTTACTAGCCTTGTTCTTCGACCATGAGCTGTACACGCTTTATGGTCATGTAGCCGGCGTCAACATTGGAGCACTACTTTTTGACTAAGCGAGTAGAGGCAATTCCTCCCCGCCCCCTTTTCGATACCATTGAATCGATCCTGGGTGACTACGCCGACTTTAAAGACCTGCATCCAGACATGGCCCCTTACCTGGCTGCTTTTCCAGCCGAGATCAGTGTTGAGACCGATCTTCGTCATGCTCGAGCTTTTTTAAAGTCCTACAGCCAATCGCCGTCCACCTTCAAAAACTACCGCGGTTATCTGGAGCGTTTGATTCTCTGGAGTTGGATTGTCCAGAGCAAGTCCGTACTGGATCTGACCCGCACTGATGCTGAGGCTTTCCTCGCGTTCAACGTCGCGCCACCACAGTCATGGGTTGGTGCTTCTGCGATGCGCAGATTTGCTCCCAAGGATGGCCTGCTTATGTTCAACCCTCGGTGGCGACCTTTCGGCGTGAAGATCGAGAAAGCTGACCGCAAGAGGGCTGCTGAGGCGCATGTGAAGCCCGTCGCCAGTCAGAAGAAACAGGGATCAGGAAGCACTGATCTGATCTACTCGGTTGCGTGTTCGTTTTATGACTTCTTGCTGCAGGACGGCATGGACATCGCTAGCCCGTTCAAATCTATCAAACGGGTGAAGGGCAAGCGGGGAAAACCTAAGATCAAGGCATTGACCACGCTGCAGTGGGACTACCTTGTCGGTGAGGCCGAGACAATGGCCAATGAGGACCCCAAACACGAGCGTACTCTGTTCATCGTCGTGGCCCTCTTTGCGATGTACTTACGGGTTGGTGACTTGTCTGGCCGAGATGATTGGCTTCCGACCATGAACTCTTTTTTCAAAAGAAATGGTTCATGGTGGTTCGAGGTTGTTGGGAAAGGCAACAAGGAGCGTGAGATCACGGTTAAGGATGCCTTTATCCCCTACCTCAAGCGGTACCGTGAGAGCTTGAATATGTCGCCACTGCCGACCAAGGCCGACGATGCACCGCTGCTCTATACAAGCCATGGCCGGCCCAACCTGACTGCACGCCAGATCCGGAATATTGTTCAGCCAGTTTTCGACCGCGCTCGGTCCAGAATGCAGGCCGACGGACAGCCTGAGGACGAGTGTCAGGAATTGATGGAGGTTACCTTGCACTGGTTACGGCACACGGGCGCAACGTTCGATGCCAAATTCCGGGACGCAAAGCACCTGCAAATGGATCTGGGTCACGAAAGCCTTTCAACCACCCAGGACATTTACTACAACGCAATTAATCAGGAACGCTCCGCAAGTAACCGAGGCAGTATTCGCGGTCGATAACCTGTCTTATCAGAAGGCAGCCTCTCAGCTGCCTTACTTCACGTCTCTCCACATCCATTCAGCGAACTGTTCGTAGTTCTCGATTCTGAATGTCGAACCTGGGCTCCAGGTAAAGCCACACCGAATAAAATGGCCGTTCGACTTATCAGCTAAGGTGGCGCCCTCCCCGTGGCAGAGCGCGCCATACGACGTCGGGCCTGTAGCCATCGACTCGCTTATCGTCAAAGGGCTCGCAAGTATCATGGAGTATGAGTCAGCGTTCACCCAGTACAGTCGTTCAGCGGTCATTAACATCCCCCATATGAGGAATGCCAGCCAGGCTGCTTTGATGAGTGAGTTGACTCCTTTGGTTGTTGGCACTGTCAGAAGCTCCACGTTGGTACGACGAGGACCACCAAGCTCAGAGATCCTGCCAAGCTAGCCAGTGCAATCAAAGCCTGTTTTCGTGTCGAGGTAATGATCTTGCCGCGCTCACCTGCTAGCTTGCGCAAGTGGAAGGCTTGCAATTGAGGTGAGCTATACCCGTCGCGATCGATGGCCCTAAATACCAGGTATCTGTAGGTGTAGCGGATTGTGATACAGATGCATATTGCTAGGCAGAGAGTGCCGGGTAGGTAGAAATTCGCTGGTGAAATGAATGGCTGTACGTCGTTCATGGGGAATTGATTGCTATTTGGTAGTTGAATACGTCCATGTTACCAGTTTGAACTGCTGGTCGGCCCCTGTGCCCCGTTCGACAGGCCGGTTAAGGGGTGTAGCGCTTGTGGCCTAACCACAGCGCTACGCCCCATTGCTCTCAAGTCCTAGACGAGCTTGAAGGCTCCGAGCACTGATGCTCGTACTGATACCGCACCCACAGTTCGGTTCAGGTGCTTGGCGCATTTTTCTCTGGCTAGAGTATGCACATTGGCTAAAAGCCAGGCATCGTCTTCGGCACTCCAAGGCGTGGTGACTTTGTTGGAGTGCAGCCCGAGACTTTGTGCTTTGTGCCTGATTCTCTCTGCGAGCATACCTAGCTTTGCAGCACACCAGATCGATCCTTTCTTAGGGTAATACTCCCTCAGAATTTCGATTTCAGCGCTGGTCCATTTCCGCTTGTTGACCTCTGCCGGCCGCACTGGCAAGTAGATGAGCCCGTCGACCCATTCTTTGCCTTTGGATTCAAATAGCCGACTCAGTCCCGCCCTTGAAAACTCAGAGGTCTCGTTTTTGAGGAATCGCACTCGTTTATCGACTGCATATTCAGGTCTGTTGATCAGCTTGCCAATCTCGGCGTTGGTCTTCTTCCCAAGATTCTGTAACAGCAGCTGATCGTCGTGACCTGTCCAGCCCGGGAATATACCCAGCTGCTTTGGACGCAGACTAACAGCAGCCATTGTCCGGCCCAACTGCTCTGCTACCCAAGGAAGCGGCTCTGTTTGGAGATGCTCGAGCAGGAAAATCGTTTCCTCGCGGGTCCAGGTAACCAGTGTGTTGGCTACCTTCAAGCGTCGAGCTCTGTTAGTGGTTTGGTAGTAGGACATTCCGACGTGGTCGGCTATCTGTTCGACCGGTTGGCTATGGTAGTGCTGCTTAAGGTAGTCGTCCTTCTCCTTCGTCCAGCGTGATCTAGGTGGCAAATCAGGAACGGGTTTAAGCAGGGATTCGTGCGGAGCTATGTGGAAACTGCTCGCAGCGGCGAGAAATGATTCGGCTGCCTTTCGGAACTCTTTAGCGGACGTTACGGCCGGCGGTACAAATGGCTCGAGCAGCATTGTCTCATCAGGATCCTCATCGCCCTTTGTTGCTAAGACATGTTTTGTGGTTGCTGATTTGTCTTGAGGTTTGCCATGCAGCGCCTGCGGGGTAAGGGGCATTGGGGTCAATGGCGGGCTACTTCTTCGCTCTCTGATAACTCTTTTGTTGGGTGCATCAGATGTTCCTGCAAGGGCCAGGGTTATGGTCATGGCCTCGACATCCTGAGGTGACCTGCCAAGCAGGTCAGCTATCGAAGCGATCGACTGGTGGCCAACATATTCCTGCCGCAGGATTCGTTCATCGCCACTCGGCCAGGCAGCTCCTCTGCTTGATCGTGGCCAAGGCCCAGCACCGTTCGGGGGAACATAGATGCCTAGAGCTACTGCCAGCTCATATGTTTCCCGCAGTGAGTGTTTGGTTTGATCGGCAGCTCCCTGTATGCCCTGCTGAGGCACGCTCTGCTCCAGGGTGGTTAGATCTTCGGAAGACCATTTTGCCTTCATGCCTGCGTATCTCCAATCGCCTCGGTCGGGGCTGTCGTTTAGGGCTTTCTGCCCACGCTTATGATTATTGTGTAGCTAGGTTTTGGTATCGCAAAGTTTGGTTCTGCCTATCACCTCTTGAAAACGATAATTTGAGGCTGACTAGGAACGCTTGCAAGCGTTTGACCCTGTTGGAAAGCGTTTATCACGATTGGCTGATTGGTTGCTGCAGACATTTAAGGGCCAGGCATTGATCAGCCGCACTCGTGCCGCGCTTCATCAGTCGCGGTACTCCTCCGGGTATTCAATCCCATGCAAGAACCACAGACTTTTGGCATTGCTCTCATGAGGTGCCTGATTAAAGATGAAGGCAGGGCATTCCTCATCTGCTTTGTCGATCAGCTTAGCCACCAGATCAGCGTTGCGGCGCTGTTGCTCTGACAGCTTTGCACTCGCTTCTTCCAGTTGATCAATGCTGCACTTTTCCATAAAGCTGAAATGTTTGCCCAGGAGTCCGCAGAGAATGTCCGAGATCTGTATGGCTGGTTCATTGTGTGAAATTGCGAACCGGTAGCTTACGGGCTGGCCACCCCACACAATTTCGTTGCGGTCAAGGCTTTCCCTGACCCGCGGTTCTTCGTCAAATACGTGAACCGACCTCACGAATGTGGCAAGTCTATGGATGAAGGCTGTATCAAAACCACTCACCAACTCATCCTTCTCGTTGCCGCAAAGATACACCAACGTAGTAACCCTGGCAGCCTCTTGGAGAAGGTCTGAGAGCGCCATTCTTGCCATGTTTCTGAACGTGAAGCCGCCCCTGAAGAGAAATTGGCGTACAGCTTTTAGGAATTCGGGTATTCGCGCGGCAGGTACGTTCGGGTAGTCGAAGGTCTTTAGTAGCCGGAAATACCCAAGTGGTTCTAGCCTCACTATGGCGTGGAGTTCGTTTTTCAGATCGTCCCGAATGGATCTGTAGGCCTCGAACTGATCATGGTCTAGCAGCGAGTCAATCAGGTCGACTATCGACCAGTTCAAGATGCTGAAGTTAGAGAAGTGAATGTAAGCTGGCGACGCCAGAAGCCATGTGAGGAACTGCTCCAGCTTGTTGGAGCTGAGGCAGGTGATGTAACCCCCTTGGGCAAGGTGCTTTAGCTTCAACTCTTTGACTGATGGCTGAATTCTCAATTGAGCCCTCAGGTCATGAATATCAGGCAGGCTGGCCCCTGGCCCCAGCGCTACACCCCCGAGCACAAAGCAATCCAGAACCTCATGATTGAGCCCGGTTCCAGTCAAGGATAGGCTTCGGATATTGTTCGTTTCGTCGTAATACAGCGTGTAGGCCTTATTGATGTTCTTCATCAGGTCCTGCCCGGGGAATCTAAACAGGCCGGCATCGATCACTGTTTTTTCGTAGCTGTCATTGATCATGGGTCTACCTGGACGTTGATTGTCAGTCCGTTTTCTTCTGTCCTGAGGTGCTTTTCGGTGGGCGCTTCGCTCGAGGTTTTGGTGCCGCCGCAGCCTTCCTGGTCTCAATCAATTGCTGTTCCAGCGTATCAGCTCGTGCCTGGGCCGCTGCTGACTGTTCACGTGATGATGCCAGGGCGCTCTGGTTTTCCTGCAGGGTCTTCAGTGTTGATTGAAGCTTGCCATTGGCTTCCTGCAGTTGTGCAGCAACCGATTTGAGTTCCTCTCTTGCACGGTCAACTTCTCTGTGAGATCGATCCTCAACATCGCGCGTGTAGCGCTCCTGCTCAGCCCGAGTGTTTTCGGCCTGAGCCGATGCTTCTACCAGCTTCTGCTCCGCGGCCGCGAGTTTTGCACGATAGTCAGTTCGCTGCTCACGCATATCCTCTAGGTCAGCATTTCGCTGATCCAACAATACCTGCAAGTCCTTCAGTCTAGTTTCAATGGCGAGTCGTGCGGTCTGTGCTTCGTTGGTTTGAGATCTTGCGAAGGCTACGTCCTTGCGAGCCTGCTCTTCGAGGCCGGCAATTCGCTCGCGCTCCTCTGCTAGCCCCTTTCGCTGGACAGACATGCCCTGCTCCACCACAGCCTCTGCCATCAGAGTGGCCTGCTTCCAGATGTCCACAAAGGCGTGCGCCACTTCAGTGGGCAAGCCTGGCAGGCGCGTCTCAGCGCGCAGCCTGGCTGACAGGCGCACCCACCACTCATCAAGCAGGGCGCCGACACGCGCCGGGCTACCGCGCCCCAGCTTTTCTCGTACCCGCTCAACCGTTGGGCGCTTACCGCCCTCCAGCACGGCGTCAGCCGCATCAAAGACTTCCTGCTCAGGTACACCTGTCGACATGGGTCAAACTCCACTATTCTATATCCGATAAGGATTGGTTAACGGATCATGAATTAAGAAATAATACGTTGGACGTAATATATAATACGATTCCCGGAAGTAAAGATCGAAAACCCAAAAAAATGGGCCTTTGCATAAGAAGTTTGAGGGGAATGGGCATGAAGTCTGAATTGGTGAGTTCAACCACCGACGCATCTCTAGAGCGCCTGAAGAGCACCCCCCGCGGGGGATTGCTACAGATTGATACACTCAGCCAGGCAGCGCAGGACGCTGTAACGGAATTTTTGAAGGCTGGTACTGCGCCCAACACGGTTCGTAGTTACCAGAGCGCGCTTACCTATTGGTCGGCTTGGCTGCAGGTCCGTTATGGGCTGGCACTAGGGGATGGGCCAATATCACCGGCGGTAACCATCCAATTCATCGTTGACCATTTAAATAGGCCGCAGGATGACGGCACCTGGACACACAACCTCCCCCCTTCAGCTGATCAGGCATTGGTCGACGCCAAGATCAAAGCTACCCTGGGGCCTCACTCTTACAACACGGTCAGCCTTCGGCTGGCAGTCCTTGGCAAATGGCACGGGATAAAAGGCTGGGATAGCCCTACTGATAACAAAGAGGTCAAAGCACTGATGCGGGATGCGCAAAAGGCCCAGGCCCGGGGCGGCATTTCGGTTCGCAAGAAGACAGCGCTCGTGGCTGAGCCTTTGAAGGCAATCCTGGACACATGCTCAGTAGATGGAGTGCGAGGCATACGCGATCGGGCACTTCTCCTACTAGCGTGGAGTGGCGGCGGCAGGCGCCGCTCTGAGGTTGTGGCCCTTCAGGTCTCGGATGTTCGAAGGCTCGATGCTGACACTTGGATGTATTCACTTGGGGTAACCAAGACAGATACTGCTGGCGTCCGGCGTGAGAAGCCTCTGACGGGTGCCGCCGCCCATGCTTTGACTGCTTGGCTTAGTGTTGCCCCGATTGAGAGTGGCCCGCTTTTTCGGGGGATGCTACGAGGCGGCAGGGTGGGAACAGCACCCATGACTGGTCATGAGGTAAACCGAATCCTACAGAGGCGTGCAAAGCTTGCCGGCCTAGAGGGTGATTGGGGTGCACACAGTTTACGATCAGGCTTTGTGACTGAGGCTGGGAGACAGGGTGTGCCGCTGGGTGATGTGATGGCTATGACAGAACACACCAGCATTTCGACTGTGATGGGGTATTTCCAATCCGGCAACATGCTGAACAGCGCCGCTACGACCCTGTTAGCGGGCTATGACGTCCCTGAAGTGGAGGTGGACGATTCCAGCCCCGAATCGGGTTCTCATCTTCCGCGTTGATGTCTGGTGGGGCACTATTGTAGTGATGCAGCCCTTTCCGGGTGGCACTTACTCTGGGTACGAAGCAATGGCTAAAGGGATGAGGTCTTTGAAGTGGGGAATCATAGCGGGCTTGCTTGTGCCTGGCTTCGCCTCAGCTGACTCTTCAGGCGAAGTCGGGGTGGCGCTCAGCGCTTGGGCTCCAGAAAGTGTGACTGAACAAGGAGCCCGAACCACGGTTGTGCTTGATGAGAATACGGTTACAACGCAAATCTTTACTCAGGCCATCAGTAACGGTGTCTGCGCAAGAGTTTGGCTCAAACAGGCAAGCAGTGCGTATTTGGCCGGCATCACCGAGATTGCTGTCGTCAATAGATCACAGCGGCAAGGCTTCATCCTAGAAGGCGGCAAAGAGATTTGTGATGAGTTGGGGCTTGTACCTAGTAGCAAAATTCCTGAAGCGTTAGCCGCAAAGACACGGTCGCTTTGATCTTGGCCAGATGGTGTGTGACGCTCATATTAGTTTTCCGAAGCCAGGTAATGGGTTGCTTTTCGGCGGTATAGCATTAGCCTCAAGTCGTGAAAAAGATGATGTCCTACCGGTGGAAGCGAACAGCCGGTGGGGGCTACAGAGAAGACGAGGCAATGATGAATCCCGCAGAATTCAATGCGATCCTTAACACCGCAACCCCTGCTCAACAGCTGTCCCTTGAGTCGGCCCACTGGCGGTACATGACGCTCATTGGCCATGTGCGAGGTGTAGTGGATCCTGAAATTGCGTCAGGTGATCGCGAAGCTTTCCCCCGCTACTCTGTCAGCGTCGGACATTCGCTGGCGTTCTCCGAACCTGACTGTTGCCGATTCATGGTTGCAGTTACCGGCCTATCAGCAAAGTTATGTGCTGCATGGGCGGACCCTGATTTCTACAGCCTACAAAACGAAAACCACGACGCATCTATCGCGGACACCGCCTAGCAGTGCTGAATCATGATCGTAGCGGTAAATCGTGCACGAGGATTTTCGCTCAGCCGAACCCTGACGCACCTGCAAGGGATCCCACAAATGAACGGGGTTATACTGATTTCATCCTTATGAAATTGTTTAACCAAGGCAAAGGTTCCAGTGTCTATGATCATTCAGATCCCCCTTTCACGATTGAAATACTTCAAAGCCCTAGGCAGCCCTGCTGAACCCAATGCCCAGGTAGAGGCCATGGCCGCTGACATCAAAGTACATGGCATTCGCGAACCGCTGATTGTCAGGCCCGTTGGCGATCTCTTCGAAGTCGTATGCGGCTTGGTCCGCTGGAAAGGCGCAATAGTTGGTGGACTGGAGACAATTCCTGCTGAGGTTCGACAGCTTAACGACGCTGAAGCCCTTGAGCTTTCGATGATGGATAACATGCGGCCACTCGGAGAGCTGGAGTTCCCTCATGCTGAGATGATCGACCAGCCCATCGCGATTATGGATGTTGTCGGATTTACCTCGACGGCACCCTACAAGATCGACGAACCGCTTGGCACCGGGTTTTGCAGACTTTTAGAAAGCGACTTCTCCCTCGAGGACGTCCAACTCCTCATGAAAGAAAGTGCAGTCGACTCCAGTAACTTGGAGGCGGACCTATCCATGTTCTGGGAAGGCTTAGCGAACGGCCGGCTACACATAGAGGGTCGCGGTGATGATTGCGGCCAGTTCATCTTGACCTATATCGAGGCCTATTTCGACGTTGAGGAGCCCGATGTTGCATTCAGCGGCCCTAACATCGGGATCTGGCAGAACCTGACTGATGGAGAGCGAGAGCAAGTGGTTGCAGATGCGATTCGCCTAAACCCGATAGTTAACGCTGCTCTGTCTGTGATTTATGAACTTCGCGACGATGATGGCAATTTGTAGAAGCGAAAGACTAAGCCCCCAGGGATCACGGGAGTGAACGCACTGCCAGTTGTTGCACACAGCCCCATGCAGTAACTGGCCCTTTCAGCACGCGTTCTGCAAGTAAGCACGCTGGGCGTGAAAGTGTCGCAGACCATATTTCTGTAATTCTCTTCTGCGGGTTCTGGCACGCGCTAGAGTGGGTTGAAATGGCTCCACATTCATAGAGGAGCATCACCATGACACAAGCAGCCAACCCAGCAGCAGCAGCTAACTTTGACCGCACGAAAGCAAAGTCGGCTGTTGAGTGCATCCAGAAGGCCATGAATGGATTGAGCACCGGTTATGAGCTTGAAATTGGGAACGGTTCTTTTTCAGGAAGCGAACTGACTGTTCAGCTTAAAATCCGCATTCCGGGAGGCGTGAGTCAAGAGCGTACGATACTTGAGCTGGAATGCAAGCACCGAGGCGTCGATCCTGATACGACCCTGAAATCATCGTCTTACGGCGAGTTCAACCTCGTGGGATATCACCCTCGCCGGCCGAAGTACCCTTGGACTGTCCAAATTGTAGGTGGTCAACGTTACAAGTTCACTGATGAAGCGATTACTGACGCATTTAACCGTCTGAAAAACTAATTTCATTCTGACAAGAAAAGGGAGCCTCGGCTCCCTTTTCGTCATGGATCAATCCTGTTGGAGCTCCCTGTAGAGGGTACTCTTCTAAAGCGCTGCTGTCGGTTCTTGAAATAAATGCGAAATGCTGGAAATAACTGCTATTACCAAGACAAAATAGAGTCCGCATGAGCGGGCCGGTGGTGTGGAGCGTTTTTTACCTAGGCTTCTAAGCGCGACCGCTCAAGAGCTTGCACGACAACCTCGCTGGCAGATCCGCCGCGAATTTCTACATCAATTTGAGTTCACGAGCGGCTTCGGCCCAGGCCCAAGATTCGCGCTGTCCCCAACCAGCAACATTGCGCGATTTTGGGGTAATCAAAATTTTGTATCGCACCTTGCCACCAGCAAAAGTCCCAGTTTCTTTTACAGCAGTTGCTTCGGGATATTTACGAATGACCAAATCCTTCGCTTTCATACGGCTCTCCGTGATCAGTTGTCTTGGCGGTGAGACGAAGCCTTCCGTGCCTCTAGGGCGGACAGGAACGCTTCGCGTGTAAGGTCTGGCGAGATAGCCGGATTGACCCGCGTCCAATCCTCATAACCCTGGCAGTCTGCAGTCTGTACACAGCCAGAAGCGCTCATCTCGCTGACGTACTGGCAGTGGTGCAGGTCTTCGGAGCTGGCGTCATAGGCTTGGGTGATAGAGCCATCTGCACCGACCGTCGAACTTGGCTGCGCCTTGGCAGCACATGCAGCTGCAATCATCGCAGCCCCAAGTTCTTTGTTATAGGCCACGGTCTTGGCGTCGTCCCCAGCTAGAGCGTAGTTTGCAATCAGGCCGAGCAAGGCAGCGCAAATCAATTTCATCGTTGTTTTCCTAGGCCGCTGTGGCGGTTGCGTGGTCGACTGGATTTGCCCACTCGCGAACCAGCCCGTAAAGCGGTGGTTCGTCGAAATCGACACCTGCCGGGTTCAGCTCAACATCCTGTCGCTCTGCATACTCCAGCAGCTCTGTGAGCAACTGCGTACGGCGCGCATTGTCTTGCTCCAGGGTGTGAATTTGCATCGACTGCTCGTCAACTTTCGAAGCTTGCTCTGCCAGGGTGCGCACCACTGTCGAGACTTCTGCCAAGCCCTCGCCTGCGCCCATATCGGCCAAGTTGCGAACGTTGTTCAACACTTCTGCGGCCAGCTTGCCAGCGGCGCGGTAATGATCGCCCAGCACCGAGCTATCGCCCAGCGCGTGCAGTTTCCAAAGTGCGTTCTGAATGTCCATTTTTCGATTTCCGATGTGGCTGTGAGGGCTCACTTGAGCCCGTAATTACGCTTCAGCTTGACGATGCGAGCTGCACGCTGCTGCTTTCGAGGCATCCCGTTCGATAGCGGCCTGAGTATTGAGGATCGGGTACGGGCCGCCCAAACCGGGATCGCTCACGACTGCTTTGCTGCACCTGGTTCATTCGTGAATGCAGTAACCCAGCTTGCCGGCAGGGTGGCCATGGGCGATATGGAAATCGTGTCGCCTTAGCAGGCACAGAATCTTCATAGCCATTTCCCTTAACAGTTCTGGCTGGGCCGCAAGTCACTCATCTCCATTCCGAGCAAGCCCAATGCTTTCCCAGTCAGCGATTCGACTGATAGGTCATCGACGTGCCCTCCAATCGCCACTCGGACATGGCCCGAGTCAAAATTACGCTCCAGGTGCATGACGATCCGCTCACCTTGCAGCAGGTGCATTACCTGATCCAAAGCGGTGCCTGATTGACCAACCAAAATAAGAGGACAGTCGTTTCCGGCGCACCATTTGACAGCGCGGGTGACTATCTCTGTGATATTGGGCACGCGGGTGAAGTGGTCGATCACTACGGCATCTACCTCATCCTGCGGCGGCTCCCAGATAGGCTCTTGCATTAGGCTTGGCTCAAGCATGAGCATCTTAAGGTGCGGCCGCATATGCCAAAGCAGGAACGACTTTCCAGACGCAGGGCCTCCAGTGATTACAAGGGCTTTCATAAAGTGTCTTCCTGATGATCAAAGGGAGCGAAAAGAGCCCCTCTCCTAATGACTCGGCCCAGCAACGGCTGAGCTTGGAATGCAGCTGAGCGACTTCCCCTTGAAGATTCCACAGGCCGTCGCAGCTATTATGGACAGATCCTAGGGCAGTCGCATCAATTGCCATCAGCAGTCGCAGGTATTCCGAAAACCTGGCACCGCCGATTGAGGCTTTCACCAATCAGATGGCGCATCTATTTCAGAAACCTACAGCTGCGATCCTTCAGAGCATGCTTAAAGCGTATGGCATCGAGCCGACGCCCAACTAAAATTTCAGTTTAACTTTCGGAACGATGGTGCCGTCGTTGCCAAGGTTTGAAGCCACAACTTGGATCACGTGAGAGTTGAGCAATTCCTTTGCAAACTCCTCCGAAATGATTTCTGAATCGCCATTAAGCGCAACGAGGTAAGTCAGATGAGTATCCCCCGATATCTCCATGGAGTTACCGTTTTGCTGGGTTGTTCTGGTTATGATCGAAGCCTTGACGGAACAAACTGCTGCCCTGTCTGACAGCGGTTTTGCGATCATCTGGAAGCCGCGCACCACCTTCTGTTCGCGCACACCATCTTTAACAGTACCGGGCCTTACCAAGCCGGAGAATACAGCACTATGTCCGCAGAAATCTTCCAGCGCTCGCCGTGAAAAATCTTTCAAAGAAGCCGGTGGTATGACCTGGGTTTCAACTGGATCGGTATGCCAAATTGCATATCCAACGGCGATCCCTACCGCAAGAGCCAGCACCGTTAGAGCGATGGGCATATTTCGTTTCATGTAAATTCCTATGAGGACTTTCGCCTAGTAACTGGTAATTTAGCAGCCAGTTTTAAACTGCCGAAATCAAGGGTTCAGGTGACAGACCGTTCAGCTATCAGTTGAGAGTTTTGCTAGCATTACCTTTTGACACCCCGTTGAACGCTACAAACGCATAAAATGCTGTCAAGGCACCTGGACCCACGTACATGACTGCTTTAGCCACAATCAAAGACATCGCCAGGAGACTATTCGCAATCTGATCCATTTGAGCATTGGCGCTTGATGTATCAAGAAAGGTATTGAAACCAACTCCAATTACCAAGACAACTGCAACAAAGAAAACTGTCATGAACCTCCAATATTTACGTGCAGGCTTCGACATAATTAGAAAGGCGAAGCATACGCTGAGGCAAATCATGTAGTAACGATAAGTCCATTCAGTAAAGCCAAGCAAATCGGCTCCGGCCCCAATTAGCTGGGTGAACAGGATTATTCCACAGGCAACAAATACCCCGCCGACCATTCCCCAAAACATTCCGACTAAAGTTTTCATATTTTTCACATACCTTAATGCAAAAGCGCAATATTTAAATAGATATCATGGCGCAGAATTGTAATTGGTTTATTTCCATATCGGTCTATCGGCTATCTACCAAGCCAGTAGAGCAGTCGGGAGGTGATGCTCTGTTTTTTGATCGCTGCCTCCCTTTTCACTTGGCGATTTTGGTAAGGAGAGTTGGCATGAGTTACAAGCTGCAATCCGGCCTCGGTCAGCAGGTAGACGTCACGTTTGCATTTCAAGCAACATTTCCCCTTGATGGCCAGGCCCCGTATTTGAAGCGAATTAACCGTATCCAAAAAGGTATTCGATACGTGTACCGAGAGCCAGGTTCGGTTGAATTTCCACTGAATCGCACTTCCTTGTACCCAATGACCCTTTGCAAGTGATCGTAAAGCTATGAATTGATCTTTCGTGAGCCGTCCACGGGCTTCATCCTGGCTAGGAGGTTTAGATTGAAGTGTATTCATTACGCATCCTCACTTATCCGTATAATTATCGATAGCCTGCAGCGACTTAGCGATCTCCTTGGCCGTGGTTACACCGACAAGCCTGGATGATTGAACCTCAACCCCATCAGAGCGATACACCTGAACAGATGCGGGGCCCAAAAGTCCGTTTAGCTCCAATAAGCTGCGAACCGAATGGCCACCCTGACTGAGGTCGACTCGAATAGTTTTGAAAGCCCCGAGACTGTCTCTTATCAATGTAACGTGCCGCGCTGTGTCGGCAACTTGGTCGCTCCCTGGGGCCCAACTCGCTACCCACTCCACAAGAGCCGGGCTTCCCGCAGTCTTAGCTTCAGCAAGGGCTATGGCCAACTGCTGTGGTGTGTTGACCAATATCCAGGGCTGTTCACGGGGGGCCTCTGAGGAGATGCCTGGACCCAGAGGCTGTAAGGGTGACGTTTCGCCTTTGAGCATCCCGATCCATGCGGCGATCCCATATAACAAGACGGCAATCGCGGCGACCCTACTTGACAGCGATAGCGCTGACCCCAGTGATCCGAAAACTCCAAGTGACACGGCCGAACAGACCGCCACTACCCCATAAAGGCCCAGTGTTACCGGCCCTGGCAGCACACGTCCAAGCACCCAAACTCCGACAATGGCCAGAAGCGCGCGAACGAACACCAGAATCGCCTCATTCCACTTCCCAACTGAGGAAAGCAGTCCTCCCAATGTCGCGGCAAACAGCACCAGCGGACTGCTCATACCCAATGCGATCCCGGCAAGTTGCGCTATCCCTCCAATGGGCTCACCCCCTGCCTTGAGGTACAGCATCACCGCTGCCATCGATGATGAGGTGAATGGTGTTGTGTAGATAAGGGATACTAAGCCCAGCATTACTGCGCATGGGGCGCCGGCAAAAAATACAAAGACTCTTCTGGCGTGATGTCCATGGACATCTCGCCGGGTTTTGCCAATGTGAGTTTCCATAACAGCCAGACCCAACAGAACTAATACTGACGGTACGAGTATCCATGCGGACTGAGCGATGGGCTGTATCTCGATGCCGTCTTCTGCTAGCGCTATAGCTGAGCTGAGGACCACAAGACCTGTCGCCATGGGTGCCGTGAAAGCTAGTCCTATAGTGATGCCTCTTCGGACTGAGGGTTTATCGAGTAGAAGCAGAAACGCGAGTAGTGGAATGACAGGCAAAACACCTGGTGTGAGGAACAGTTTCAGGCCCGCTATGAATGCGGAAACCACTGACATTGCGCTCCAGTCACTGGCGGCTGTAATCCCTGCATCCCCTTCTATACGGATGATCTGTTGATCAGGGGGATAGCAAAGACCTTTTTCGGCGCACCCTTGGAAGCCAACCCTCACGTCAAAGCCATCAGCACCATGGTTCTGAACTGGTAGGCGTACCACCAATGTGTCGTGATAAACCTCCACGTTTCCAAAATAGGGATCTGCTTTGTGCTCACCCGCGGGCAGCACTGCTGCGCCTGACCGAACACCAACGCCCTGAGCTTGAAAACTCAATTTGGACTTGTACAAGTAGTACCCAGGCGCTGCCAGGATGCGAATTTGTACGGAATCTGGAGTGCCAGTTGCGGAAACCTTGAACGCTTCATGGACTGGGAGGAAGTCTTGGTTTGATGTGAATTCAAACCCATGAGCAGGTACCAGCACCGCGAGACAGGTAAGCCCGATGATGGCAGAGATAAAGCTTCGGAACATTGAGGGCCGCACCTTCAGGAAGAGCAGCCATGTTAGATCACTTGCTTCGGGCAAGCCGCCCAAAACGGGTGGGGCTTTTCCACCTCCACTGGGACATCTGATCAGTTCAGGTTAGGGGCGCACACGAGGGCAAATGAGTAGCCGAAGTCATCGTCATGAGCGGATCCCGATGTTTTTTTCGAGTTGATTTCGTTCATTACAGAAGCGATCAGGTTGTTGATGTCAGGGAAGTTGCTATGCCGGGTGCCCTGCAGGCGAACGAACAGTGCCTGCCCGGCGGTTGGTGCTTCTGGGTGAAATGCCACAGGCTCGTCGAAGAACGATGGGCCTGGTACTTGTTCTTGGTACGCATACTTATGGGTTACGACCCCGTCACTACGTTCGCCTACCGTTTCGCCTTTGATGAGTTTCAGGAATACCTGGTCAAGCTCAGCAATTAAGTGCGCCAGAGTCGTCTGAGCGCTGCCATGGATCTCGATTACAACTTGCTTCAATGGGTATGCGTGATCTATCCAGCTCTGGCTTGGGCCTTGTTCTAGGTTTACGTCAATTGCTTGGATCCCTGGGGCTGAGCTATCGACTGAGGTGGCCTTGAGGAGAGCCGAATCGATATGCACTACAGGTTTGCGAGGCTTAAGGCTTAGCGAGTCGAAGAGTTTACGGAACATGATTGCTTTCCTGGGCGGGGGAATGAAAGGCCGGCCGTTGAGTTGACCACCGGTCGTAGTGACGAATAGCTCCGCCCTCGCTGGTGATGGGTTGAAGGGCAGCGGTCGTTGTTCCGGGCTGTGGGCGACCTGCTATAACCATCATTTCAACAATACCCTGCCGTCTCAACCCAAAATGACGGTACAAAATAGCGCTAGGGTTGACCAAACCCGTTACCCCTCCATCCATTGGGCCGTAGAGCTGGTATCGACTATTCAGTTCGCGCTGTTACCCTGCACTGAATGATCAGCCCCGCCATGGAGAGTGAGATGGCCCTTCCCGATTATTCAACCGTTTCAATTTTGAGCTACAGCCCTATCGTCGGTGTGCGGCGCGCAACTGGAGTCCCGATTAAGCTACTCAAGGATGCGGATGAGCGAAACGCTGTGTTCAGTGCAGATGCTACCCAGCTAACATCCCTCACAAAGCAACCGGACCCCAAGCTCCGACTTGTCTTCGGGCTCTGGGCAATGGATAAGGCTCCATCGCCGGATCTGCGGGATCTAATTCCCCTTGAGGTGATGATCGTTCACTACGTCCGTTCGCTGCCTACCTGGTCGATGTTGGGCAAGGCCCCTGCCCTGAATATCATCACTTTGGATTGGCCGATTGGTGACAGCTACGAGCTCAGAGCCTTCCTGATCGGAGGGGATGCGCCTATGCCACCTGAGCAGCTCCGGTATTTCTACGAACAGCAGAAAGGACTTTATCGCCCCGAGGTGGCTGATCTGATGCCCGAGGTGAAGGAGTAAGAAGGCGCGGGCGTCGGTTCAGCTCTGCGATTATTCGTCAATGCTCGTGATGTGTCGGCGTTTGAGCGAGTTAATTACTCCAGCTACGCCCTCAAAGAGAATCCCCGGCACAACTACAAGTCCCAGGCCCCCAATCATGGCAAGCGTGACAAGCCTGACGGCTCCGGTCAGCCCCATCTCAAGGGTGACCCGAATCCAGTACGTTATGAGCAGCCCTAATGATTGGACGCTGCTCCCGAAGCTCACATATGAGGCCGCTATCTCACTAGCCGCGCCGGCGAATATTGCAGTAACTCCCAGCATCAGCGAACCCTTCAGCCCAACTCGTACATCTGCCCAGCTTGGAATGGAGTGCATGGCGATCACCAGTATTCCCAGCAGTACAGTGAAACCCACGCCGCCAGACGCAGCCATCACGACAGTGGCATTCAACGTCCTAACTGCCTCATCAACGATCCAGCCTGGATCGCCAGATATCTCAGACGGCACGCTCACAAGACCTTGGCCCTTCAGGACGTAGTGCACGATCGTCGCACCTCCGATCAAGGGTGCAACACCCTGTACTGCCATTCCCGCGTTATTGAAAATAGATCTGGGGTTGGCTGTGAATACTACGTATCCAAGGCACCCATCTGTTCTGCCAGGCGTGTAAAGCGCTACCCGTTGGACCTGCAGGCGGAACGCGATACAGGCCAACAAATGAGATAGCTCATGGACAGGGGCCCCGATCGCACCAGTTATCTGGTACGCGCGCCATGTGAAACGGCTTATGCGGCTCAGGGCGAGGTGCCATACGGTGATTGCTGCCGTGGGTATAAGGAGCAGGGATAAGAACATCTGGAGCATCAGCTATACCGCTGGATTAAGTTGGGCGTCGATCAAGTATGAGGCCATTTCGGCTCGCATCATCCCCAAAAAAGGGGTATCAAGTGCCCCAAAATGTAGCCATTCAGGTTGCGGCCGTTATTCTTGTCCTCATGGCCAAGCCCCTTTTATCTGCACGGCCCGGGAGGTAAGTGATGTTCAGCCCTATTTTTCGAGGTTTCGTCCTCAGCCAATCCCAACTTGATGCTTTGGTACCTTTGCTGAACGAAGAGATGAGCAGAGCCAGACCCCGAAGTCGGAAGGCACTCGAGGAAGCAGCTGATGCTTTGTTCCGGGCTGCTGGTTGCGAAGTGAATGAAGTCAACAACGAGCGTGCCACCCCAGAAATGATTGCCAAGGCCGATAAGCGTGACCGCGGGAGTGTGAAGTGAAAAGGATATTGATGCTCGGCCTAGCTGGCTCGCTTGCCCTTCTGGCGGGTTGCAGCGGCATTCAGACAACCAATCCAGGCGTAGTAGGCGTGGATCGAACTCAATACATGTTTGCCGGCCTTTCTCAGAATGATGTCGACACGTCATATGCCCTGTCTTACCGGGCCGGGGTGAAAAAGGCCGAGGCGTCGGGAGTCCTGATCACGAACTCTCCACTTGGCAAACATGTCCAGCAGATTGCTGTACGGCTGGTTATGCAAACACACGTCTTCCGCCCGGATGCTGAAAAGTGGGGATGGTTCGTTAACGTCATCGATGCCGACGTTGTGAACGCGAACTGCGGGCCAGGCGGAAAGATCATTGTCTATAGCGGCCTGATCAAAAGGCTCAATCTCACTGATGACGAGCTTTCGATTGCCCTAGCGCATGAAATTGGGCATGCAATACGTGAGCATGGACGGGAGCAGGCATCGCAGAATGCTGTCTTTGAACTTGCAGGAGGAGTTGGAGCGAATGTCCTGGGTGCTGGTTCGTTAGGTAAGAGCGCTATCACTAAGGCGCTGAGCACCGGGGTAGGTTTGCCATTTAGTCGACGCGACGAGGAAGAAGCCGACTTAATCGGTTTGGAGTTGGCAGCTCGTGCTGGTTTTGACCCTCGCGCAGCAATCACCCTTTGGAAGAAGATGGCAGCCGTTAGCAAGGGTTCGTCCACCCCGAATTTCCTGAGCACTCACCCGAGCGATGGCGATCGGATGAAGCTGCTCGAAGCTGCAATTCCTAAAGTGATGCCTCTCTACCAAGCTAGCCTGAAATAGCCTTGCCACATTTGCGGCCGGTCAGGCTTCATCGAGTTCATGCAATTCCGAAGCCTGGGTTTGAGTAGTCATTTCATCACCGTTCGTTAAGCTATTCATCCATACCAACTCATTCAGTTGCTGAAAGCAGCCAGGCTGCCAGCGAATTCGCGATCGTCAAATCCGCACTACAAGCTCGCCTACTCTTAGCCCCACCCATTCCTATTAAGGTTCCTTCGAATGAAAGCCCATGTCCGCAAACAGAATTCCTTCGCGAGGGTAGCCATAGCTGCGACTTACGGAATTCTGGCTGCCCTATGCGCTCTGGCATCAGATGCCTCAATCCCTACTACGATAGGGGTTGCTATGGGTATCAGCGCTGGAGTTTGGATAAAAGCACCACGGCTGTTCAAGTTATCCCGCTGACCTCCCTCTCCGCTTATACATCCCCACGACCCGAGACGTGAATTTGGTGACCCCCTTTTGAATGGAGTCATCACTGGATCACGGGGAGAATATCCAGCGCTAGGCAGCCCGCCTAGCCGCCTGAAGGCGTGAATCCCTGAAGTGATGGAGCGCTATGCGAGCCCTAATTAAAAATCTTAGCCAGGTTGAGGGCGACGCCTCAACCGTTAACGTTAAGCGGACGACACTCGTCGCCGGCGCACTTATCACCATCGTCGTTCTGATGGTCCTGGTAGTCATCGCGTTCTATGCTTCCTTCAAGGCTATGAGTGCTGCGAATGCGTTGGATGATGCCTGGCAAAGTCAACGTGAGCGGATCCTCAACATCGAGGCTAAGTCAGTGCAGGCCAGCAGTGACGCGGCCGAGGTTAAGATCAGCCAAGCAGCCATCCAGCAAAAACAGCTTGCCTCCGAAAAGAGCATTGCCAGCCTGCAGCAGTCGATCGAACAGTCACAGTCCTACCGCACAGCAAAAGCCGCGCTCGATGCTGAGCAAGAGGCCGCTGTGGCCAAAATTGAGGCTGCGAAGGCTGACGCTCAGAAGCAGGTAGAAGAAGCAGAGAAGAAGGGCGTTGAGAATTTCGACAAGATGCTTGTCGCTCGCCTTCAGAGTCGATGGATGCGTCCTGAGTCAGCCACTTCTCCCGTGTCAGTAGAGGTTCTAGTCCAATTCGCTCCAGACGGCACCATTACCAACGCACTGGTGCCGACTTCCAGCGGTTCGAAGGACGTGGACGACTCAGTGATAAAGGCTGCTGCTGATTTGGCCAAAATTCCTGAAATGGCCACGGTGAATCGTGCGATATACGTGAAATATCTTCGCCAGCGCACAGTGAAGTTCGAAGCCGGCGCGTAAGCAATTGAGGTAGGGAAAGACAAGAAGGCCCCTAAATTAGCGGGCCTTCCTTATGCAGCTGTGGGAACGAAGTTCGCGGGTATCTCGTATGCTCGTATTCCAACAGAAGTACAGTCTTCAGACTCACTACACTCATCCTCAAGCGCTGAGTCATCAAAGCCCGAGACAGCCTCAATTTTCACTTGATAAGGTTTATGGTCTGGGCCTAGCTCAACAAATACCTCTGCATCAGCGCTATATCCCGTCAGCGCCTCGATAACTGCACTTGTCAGATCGTATTCTTCTTTCGAATCCCGGAGAAACCATTCTGGGTCATCAAGCGAGCTCGCACATTTCCCGTGCTGTATCTCAAAAGCGCGAATGAGCACTGAGATCCCGGCTTTTGAACTGGCATCCGCGACCAGTCTGATGCTTTCGATCGATACACAGTACGGCTCACCGTCCTCTCCAAGGGTCACAAAAATGCAGCTATCTGCATCAAACTTGCGAAGGGTCTTAACCAAGTTTGAAATTTTCATATGATTAAACCAGTGACTTAGGTGCAGGCTGGTCAGCCAGCAGGGTTGGCTGATCGTCAGCAGACACCCCTTCGGGCAGTTCGTAGTGAATCCCTTCGAAAATTGCTTGAGCCTTTTTTGGCCCTATACCTTTTACCGCGCACAGCTCATCTATCGAGGCGTTGTTGACCCTGAAAACAGAGCGGAAATGATTGAGCAGTTTTCGGGCGGCTACAGGACCACAACCGCACTTCCCCTCTAGATCGAATAGTGCCTGGCCAATACCCGCCGGTACTTTCCCTTTGCGCATGGGAGGTTCATACCCCAGCCCTGTCTGGGCGTGTTTCGCCATTCTATAAATTATCCCCGCAGCCCGCTTCGGGCTTTTGTACCAGATGACAGTTTGACCCAAAACCACTGCAAGGTAGCTCAACGCACCATCTAGTGCGTCAGGGTGGATCTGCGATCTGACGGCAAAAATGTCGCCTTCTATCAACCAAATGACTTTCTTGAAGTTCAGCCCCATCTTGTTGGCCTGGTTGATAAACCGGCTATCTATGATGCTGGCGCAGAAATCCGCAGCCGTCTTGCGCTCGACCACTAGGTTCGCTTCCAAAACGTAATCGCCAGTTTCGAGATTCCCGGTTGCGATTTCAGCACCCAGCTCACGAAGGGCTTCGGGGATGCGCGATGGAATTTCCCGGGAGTCGACAAATATCTTGACCATTTCGGTTCCTGGTCCGGTTTAGGAGTGTCTTCAATATAACGACTGTGCCCGTTTCTGCCACTTCGAACTGCATACTGAAAAACCATCATCCCTACTGGATTCGGGCACCCTGTTTTGGCTTTGAATTCCCTTATAAGCCGTTACCCTATCCGCACCAACAAGAGGGATGAGTGGTGACTGAAAAGCATCTGGCGCTCCTAGCGTCGACAATTTCATTGGTCCTAGCAACCATGTCTGCCACAGCGCTGATCATGGTCAACTCTGCACGCACCGAGATGAAGACCCAGCATGAAGAGAGCCAGCGGGAGATCGGGAAACTGAACTCGCTTGTTTCGCAGCTAAAAGATAACCAGATTGCCATGCTGCCGCTCCTGGGGCGCCCAAGTGAGATTTCCACGCCACAAGAGCAGGCACCCCAAGATGAGGTCCAGTCTGTTGCATCAAGTCAAGCCGATACGAGCAATGACCAGCCAGATGCGGCGACAGCCGTAACCGAACCCCACCCGACTCCTAAGGTTGCTGTACGGGAATCGCAGCACGATATCCCGGTGGGTATCGCAAAGCCCGAAATCCCTCTAGGGCCGGCTGCCCCGACTCCTGCCGGCGTAAAAGTCTTCAAAGCTACTGACTCTCGGATCGAAGAGTCCCCGGTGCGTGAAAGTGGAGCTCCTCAGGCGAGTATCGGAAATGCTGGGGACACAATCCTTGCGGCTTTCCAAACCCCAACAATGGGGTTAAAGCCCCACCCTGTACTTGATCAGATCAAAGCACCCGTTGTAGTCGAAGAGCCCAAGGTGCTGGAGAGTGTGGACGGGATTCTCGTATCGAAGATCATCTCAAACTGGAAGCGGCCTGAAAGCGCCCGGAACGGTATGGCCGTCGAGATCGTGATCAAGATGGGGCGTAAGGGTCATATTGAGTCGGCAAAGGTGGTCAAATCGAGTGGTGACAAGGCATTCGACTCCTCTGCGACTTCTGCCATCCTGGCTGTCAAGCAGCTGCCTGAAATGACCCAGGTCACCGACGGTACGTACAAGCGCCTTTACCAAGAACGCAGAGTTCGCTTCAGCCCTGAAGACCTCTCGGGCTAAACCAGCTGCTTCAAAAAAGCCGACTAGATGTCGGCTTTTTCGCATATGTACATCAGTCTACTTTCGACTGCTTGGCAGCTATGCCTGCACCGCCGTTGCATAAGCATGTTGAGCATCAGCGTCCTTAACAATTTCGACTTCAAACTCAACGAACTCTTCAGCTAAGGCCTTGTTGATAGCCTCAACCTCCAGATCCGTAATCCCGGTAACCCCTGGCCAGATTCGGACGTAAGCAGCTTCGCGCGGAAACATAAAACGGCCTCGGGTGTACGACTCGCGCAGGACAACATCCACGAGCGTTTTCTGAAAAGCATCGGAACTGATGATAAATCGTAAGTCTGACGAGAATTTGCCACTGAAGTGCTCGGCACCTTCGATTTCGATCACGTTAGGTTTTACGTTCAGATACACCCGATTTCGTACAGCTTTCCGAGTGAACAAAATCAGCCAAGTGCAAATAGCCATACAACTAGCTGTACAAACGGTTACTGGCCAGAAAATTTCTTTAGGTACATAGCCGCGCCACAGGAATGAAAGGCAGCACCAACCAATAAAAATCAACGGAGGTGAAATGAGCTTCCCAATTTGCTTGCCCTGTATTTCCTTCAAAGTGATTCCTCTTTAAGTCGTCAGTTCCAAAGCCGCCCATTAGCCTTTTAAAACAGGTTTTCTCGATCTCAAGCGGTATTTTCTGTACAGATGAATAAGGACAGCTTCAACACTGCTCACCACAACAATGGCTATCAAGAAATTGGTCAGCGTAGCGCTGAAATAGATGAGGCAAGCCATCATGGCCAGATGTCCCAGGCCACTGATGATCATGTTCATCCTTGCGATGCGTGTCATTGCTAACTCCCATACTGGAGACTTTATACGGCCTAATTCTTAGCGAGCGGCGTCTTCCGCCTGAACCTGGGTATCCAACAGATCCATCACTGACGGCGCATCAATCTCTCTTCCGATCCGCCCATACGCCGGCACAGTCTCATCACCTAACATGAGAGTGAGGGATGGTGTTTCATTCACTCCAAACTGCTCACGAATGCTGTGGGTAGCCGCGTCGGGGGTTTCGATACGAATAAGCCTATAGCCAGCAAGTTTGGGGTTTACGCTCGGATTCAAAACTGTCAAATCCAAAACTGAAGAACATGCAGTACAGCCAGGCGCGGTCCAAAGGATCAGACTCTTCTGTCGCGCCGCAACGGCCGCTGCTATCAGGTTCCGCCCTTCCCCTTCGTTGTTTGCAAGCTTCCATAGCGATTCATGTGTTTGTGCTGGTGGCTGCAAGCTCCTGAGCGGCGTTGTAGGGGCCTCGTGACCGGCGAGCCCACCACCAATTGCACAGGCGCCGTAAACGATTAGGAATACCCCGAGAGTCTGCCTCATGGCAGGGCGAAGCGGCTCAGTTCGCCTCATCAGGAAAATAACACCTGAAATAGCAGATAGGAGGCCAAAGGATGCAAGCCCCGCAGATGACCAGGTCGCAGCTGGCAAAACGGCGACAGCGGCAATCCCGGCCAAGGTGAAGGCTGACGCCCCCCAGAACACCGGTGAGCCAACTTTTAACCAATCGTGCCTACCTATGCGCGGTATCAATGCTTTGTTGCCTCTTCAGCAGATTCGGCTTCACTGGCTAGGAAGGTTTGAATCAGCTCAGGATCGGCCCCGACCCACTTCAACGCATCAGACATCAGATTAAATCCCCGTGTGCTCGCGTCGGTTTTGCTTATGGTTTTTTTGACCTTTTCATCCATGACGACCCATGTTTTCTTGGTGTCTTCAATCAGATCAACGACTGAAATCAAACCGCTCTTGGACGCGACTAGCATGGGTGAGTTCCTATGTTTTGGGGGGTGTGCCCATTCAGACCCAATGCTAGGTCCCAGATCTGTCACTAGCAAACCAAACACATGCTACGAAATCGTGTTGCTCGTTCGACCCTTGCAAGCTTTGATTAATCTGTGCGCGAGCATCGCCCACTTGAGGTAGGCATCAAGCCGCTCTACATACCCAGTGCCGGGCTTGCTCGTGCTTTCTCCGATTCTGAACAGCTGAAGCTCTGTATCACAAAGTGAGATCCTTAGAACCAGGATGCCGCGGATGGATTTTATGTGGTCATGAGCTTCTTTCGGCGACATGCCTGCCAGGCCGAACAGCGGCAGTTCGCAATAATGGCAACTAGAGAGATTTACGCCGTTCCACAGCAGCGAGGCTGTCCAAGGGTTTTTTGAGGCTTCCCCACTGTTTTTTGTGCACTCACTGCAGACGACCTGCCAACGCTTTCGCTTGCCCGGGCGCTTTACCTCGGTGAGGATCGCGCCACTTGAACAGGAGTCGCAATCGAAAAGCGCCACGACCCTTGGGTCATGAGAGCCAAAAGCAAGCGTTGGTACCGCACATGAACCCTGAGATGTGGCCAGAAGCAGTTGCAGCGCTTCTTTTTTGCCGGCCAAGCTCAGCTTCTGATGTCCCTTGGACAATCCAGGCATAACAGCATTCCTTGCTTCCGGCCGAAGCCGGCTATTTACCGCGACTTACAAAGCAACGGGGTGGTAGAAAAGCGATTCCACAGGGTCCCGTATCCATCATTGTGTGTTGCGTCTACGACAACGATTTCCACGCAAGAGCCGTCAAGCTGAGCGCTGTAGGCCTGCGCGACTGAAGGGGGAACCACTGGGTCGTTGGAACCAACAATGTGTCTTTGGGGAATCTGAGCAAGCCGTGCTTTGTACGCCAAAGGGGTGATGGGGGCTTTGAGTGGGCTCAGCTTGTGGAGCTTTGTCCAAAATACCGGGTCTACGTTGCCGGCAATGGTCTGCACCTGGTCAACATCATCGCGCATACCGGCCAGCACGAGCGCGACCTCACCACCGCCCGAGTGCCCAACCAGTTCAAAAGCCTCTACATTGAAGCGACGTTTCAAGGCAGTTAGGGCTGAATCCATAGAGTCGATGGCCGGCTTACCGAAGCGTGATCCAGTCCAGACATCAAGGGTGCAGGCGCTGGACCTTACAAACTGACATGGCCTGGCCAAGTACGCCGCGGATGTTAAATCCTCAGCTGCAAACTGAAGCATGAGTGAAGAGTGTGGGGTTGGATCAGTGCTCGGTTGGGAGGATGTTGCCCAGGCGTGGCCGTCCCCCTCTATGTACACACGTAGGTGCTTGTAAGTCCCCGGTGCGGGAACCATTCCCTGAATAGGAAATGTAGGTGTCTGTAGCACGGCTCCTCTCAAGGAGCCTGTCGAAAACTGGGCAAGGTTTACCGGTGATGCACAGCCTCCCAGCAAAGCAGCACTGGCTAGGGCGATGCTGGTGATCATAGTCTTAAGCATTTTCAGCCTCTCTCTAATGCATCTCTCGATAGCGTCCCTCAAGGAGGCTATCGGCAAGTGCATCCAAAAGAATAACGGCCAGCAATGCTGGCCGCTTCTTCTAACATCCTGAATTTATTCTAGAAATCGTATCGGGCCTTGACCGTGAAGGTATCGGCATTGAAGTCGGTTTTCTTGAGGTAGGAGTAGCTCGCGCCTACCGTAACCGCACCGATCGAGTAGTCAGCGCCCAGGCCCAGCTCGAGGCTGTTGCGAGCGCTAGACGCGCCCGAGGACACGAATGGAGAGCCGCCCAGTGTGTAAGTGCTGGTGGTGTTCGCCTTGTCTCCGATGAAGTCGTGGTAAGCCATGGCCGTCGCCGAAGGCTTCAGCGTACCGTTCATGAAGCTGAAGTCCTTGGCGACACGAACGCCGCCGCCGATTTCACCTACTTCGATACGCTGGCCACCGACGCTGAGAGCAGCACTGGAGTTTTTCTCGGTGTAACCATCGATCTTCAGGTTGCTGTAGCGCAGAGCAGCACGTGGTTCGACGAGGAAGCCGTTGTCGAAGTTGAAGCCGTAACCGCCCAGTACGTTGATACCGAACAGGTCACTGTCGTAGTCGCCTTTTGCAACGGTGTCTGCGATGTCACGCTTGCTGGTGTTTTCGTTCTTACCGATGGTCACGCTACCGTCTACGAAAGCAGGGCCTTGGTTCCAGCTGCCGTAGGCAGTCAAAGCGTATGCATCGACGTCGGTCTTGTTGTACAAGCCGTTCACTTTCGAGTTGATGTAGCTGTAGGCAAGACCCAAGGTCAGGTCCGGGGTCAGCTTGCCGTCAGCACCGATGACGATACCGCTGCTGTAAGCGTTGTAGCCTGCAACACCATCACGCGAGCCTTGGTCTGCATCCGAGTACAGTCCTTTGACCCATACGCCGGTATCTTTCAGCACGTCACCGGAGGACATGCCGCGAACTTCAGCATTGCGGCCGTTCAAAGCGTTGGAAACCAGAGATTGGCCGCCCAGTGCAGCTTGAGTCGAGCCACCGTTCACGTTCGGGGACAATTGCTCAGCCAAGCGAGCCAGCTGCTGTTCATCAGCATTGGCGAAGGCTTTGAAGACCTTGTCGTTTGCATCCAACTTGCTCAGGACGCTGTCAGTGAAGGGGCGGATAGCGCGGGATGCATTACCTGAAGCGCCCATCTTGGCGATCAGGTCGGCAACAGTCGAACCAGACTTGCCGGTAACGGTTGCGGTCACTTGGTCGCCGCTAACGTTGAAGCCGGTGATGTTCAGTAGTGCGGAGCTGCTCACCACGGACAGACCGTTGTCGGTCAGCGTACCGGCTTTCACCAGAGTGTAGGTGGTGCCTTGGCTGTTGCCGGTGAAGTCACCCGGGTTAGCGGTAACACCGATTTTGCTGCCACTGGCGAAGGTAGCGTTACCGGCCACATTCAGGATTGGAGTTGCCGGGTTGGTTTGATCGCTGACTCGAAGTTGCAGCGTCCCCGCCGAGGCTACGTTCATATCACCAGTAAAGCTGGTACTGGTAGAAGCCAGGTAAAGGGTGCCCGAGTTCACATCGACCAAGAATGCTTCGATCTCTTGGCCATTGAAGGTGCCATTGCCGTCGACCTGGACGAGGTTCAGGCCTTCCATGTTGCCGGTGATAGTGCCGGCAGTCCACTCGAGGCGGGTTTGGAAGTTACCGTTGATGGATTTCTCGCCGCCGACGATCGATCCGCCGTTCTGGTGAATTACAAACAGATTATTCGCATTGTCATCTCCGCCCTCGGAAGGGTCGTAGTTGACGCTTTCCACGCTGATCCCGGTACCAGTCGAAATGATGTTGCCGGTGTTGATGATGCCGTTGGTGGCAGTCTTCACTTCCGGGGCCAGTGAGTCGACGACGCGGATGCCCACCGCGTTGTCACCAGAGACCTGGATGGTGCCGATGTTGTTAAGGGCGTTAAAGTTCAGGCTTTTGATGACGATGCCGGAGGTGTTGCTGCCGCTGCCTGCGATAGTGCCTTCGTTGATGACGTCATGGCCGAAGTTGATTTTTTCCAGGCTGATGCCGGCCGAATCATTACCAGACACGGCGATATTGCCTTTGTTGATGACGTCTTTACCGATGGTGCCCAGATTACTTGTACCGGTGGATGTGAAGGCGTAAATGCCTTTAGAACCCGTGCCACTAACCGAGAGCTTGCCAGTATTGATCACATCGCCACCGATCTGGGTATTACCCAGTTCGATAGCGCGAGGGGTGTCGCTGTCGATGGTGTTGTCAGCGCCGACCAGGGACATGTTGCCATTGTTGACAAAATTGCCGCCGATCGTAGCGCCGTCAGTAACGATACCTACTGGGGCCATGCCGGAGAGTTCGAAGTTCCCGTTGTTGGTGAGGTTGCCACTGACGGTGGTAGGTACTGCATCGCCGTCGTCCGAGGAATCCAAGTCCAGCGCATCAACGAATTGACCGTGAGCGGTTACATTCGCGTTATTGGTCAGGTCGCCGGTAATGGTTGCACCTTTAAAGCCGGTACCATCTTGATCCGCTTCGCGGTTTGCGTTGCCGGATAGGGTTACATTGTTGTAACTGACTCGAGAGTAAGCCACCTCGCTGGCTCCACTAACATCCTTGTTCAGGTCGGCAGGAACAGCCAGTGCGCTGGCGCTTGCAGCGGTGATGGCCAGGGCCAGGAAGGTCTTGCTCAGTGTGTGTTGGCTCACTTGTTGAATCCTTGCAATGTGTGGGGGGTCCGGCGTCCGTAAGGGCTAAAATTTGCTTCGGATGCTGGCTGCGGAAAAGAGCATAACGACCAAAATCATTTCGACCAGTCAAAATGGGTGGACAAAATCCTCATCCGCAGAACGCCTTTGTAGCAACCCTGATACGTCTCCAAAACGGGTGCTTAGTTAGCACACTACCGTTCGTCAGACAAACTGAACTCTCAGGGAATTTTCAAACCACTGTTTTATATACGTTTTTTTTGAGGATAAAAAATTAATTTCCTCAGATTGGGACTGAATGCTCTGTGAAGGGTTTCACAGACGAAGGTGTCAATGTACTATCACTCCCCGAAGCCAATAAATTGGCTCATAAAGTTTGGCGTGCTGGGAATTATCCCGCCGTCAGACACACGTGTAGAGGGGGAGACCTGGTCTCTCTGCCTGTAGTTGACGGCACCGACGGCTGGGAAATATTTCCCCGCTACTCGCTAGGGAAGGTCGTACCCATTTTTTGGGCGCGGCCTCCGTCCCTGTCTTGTCTGCTATAAGGCCGAGTCCAGTCAATGGACAGCCCCCTCACAAATAAATGTAGGGGGTGAGCAGTGCACAATCAGATTCTGGACCTGAATCCGAAATTGGCTGATAAGGCTAAGGCAGCCGAAACGGCAGCCTTGAACGATTTCCACGAGAAAGTCGTCAAGCTATCTGAAACCTTCTCTATAAAGGAGACGGCCCGACTTCTTCGTGTCAGTACCGGATTTCTGAGGACGCACTCAATACAGCGCGGGGTGACGTTTGCCGATCGTGAAAGCCGCACCCCTGCAGAGAAGCGTAAAGTCAAAAAGCTCTGGGATCACTATCTGATCCACTATGAGACCCGTCAGGTCCAAGCCCCTACCCCATTTGTTAAGCCCGGTGACCTAGCCATCAATCCCGGTCTGGAGCTCAAAAGCCGCCGCGCCTGGGTCAATGGTCAAAATGCGTTCCTCGCCCGTTGTGTCGAACTTTCTGAACTGTTCACCGTTGCAGAAGCAGCTGACATCCTTAAGGTCAGCCATCGCTTCCTCAAAACCTACGCATACAATGAGCAAATCACATTCGTTGGCGGCCCTTCGCTGGATGTGAAGAACGAGTTCTATTGCCGAGCTGAGAAGCTCGCTGCGGACAAAGCGCCGATCCAGGCAGCTGCCCAGACCCTCAACGTCACCACTCGGTTCCTCACAGGATTTGCCAAACACTGGCAACTGCCCTTCATCTTCCCTGAGTCTGTCGATTCCGCCGCCGAATCCGACGATATCTCCTTTATGGAAGACATGTGCATCGACGAGGACGGTGATGACGAACTTGTAATGTCGGATGCTGATTCCGACAGCGACTCGGTCACCTCCTCCCCTTACTACGACCGGCCGACGAATAAGCAAGCTTACGGCTCTTCGTACGCTCAGTTCTAAATGGCCCATACGCCTGGGAATCCAGAAGTCTGGCGTTAGGTTGGGCTTCTCCCCTTCCTAACCAAGGACCAATCATGGACGCTGCCGTAGAAACTGTTTCAACTGCTGATACCGAGCTTTGTGTTACCGACATCTCGATTTCTGATCAGATTAACGGTAGCGGAGACTCCCAAGAGAGTGACGGAAGGCTCCGTCTCAGCTACATAGTGCCACCAGCATTCCGGCAACCAATGGTAAATCAGGCAGCCTGGACCACTTGGTATGGCTCTCCAAAGGCCATCGCTGACGTTACCGATGTTTTGATGCGGTTACGTAGCCCGAAGCTCAATAACGTTCGGGGCCTAGCCACTTTCAACCTGCCCAAAGGGCGGAGTGTGCCCCCGGCAACGATAATGCTTAGTTTTCTGGGCGTTGCCGAGCACCGGCACATTGTGGCCGAGGTTATGGGGGATGAGTTCGATCGCATTGACTTAGGCTCCAAGCTTGAGTTCAACCTCGGTCAGCTGCTTGGTAATAAGGCCCGCGATCAACTGCGCACCATGGCACAAACCTCCGCTGCTACTGATCTTGTCAGCCATATTGAAAGATGCTTCCCGATCATGCGCAGCCTTTTCCAGGCAGGCGTATTTTACCGTGAGCTTGCACTGCCGCTTTTATACCTGGGAGCACTGAAGGATCGGCTTGCAGATAGCTCTCAGAAGCTTAATCAGACCGATCGCTTTCGCATTGATATGGCTTTGTCTGTCTTGCTCAATGCACTGCCATCGCCGTTTTCTGGGGTGATCCTAGGAACCTGTGAGTCGATTCTTAAAGTGTTCCCTGAGCAAGCGGCCAAGGAAGAACGGTTGATCGCCAAGCGGGGTCCAATGGACCCTGCTGTGCCGCTTGCTGAGCAAATGTCTGAGAACGGGTTTGCAAGCCTCGTCCAAGAGGTTGTGACGTTCCACTACAGTTCGAGCGCAGGTCGAAAGCAACCACTCCCAGCCTTGCTCAATGCCGCCGAAGCAGCAGCTTTAGCCTTAAGTCCCGGCGAAAACGTGCTGACTATTGTATACAAGCAATTCTGTGATGACTTTGCACTCCCTCGATGGAACGCGCTCACTGAGTCATTGCAAAAGCATGCAGGATCGATGGAGGTGCCCTTTGATCACAAGGCTCTCCCGAGGGACCTCATCGGCCGGGCAATTGAGCAGCCTAAAGGTCACACCTGTGAAGCCGTCCAATTGCTTCGGGGGCTTATCCAGTTCAACCATGCGCATATGGATGTCGAAGCTTTCACAAAACGCGCAGATAAGCAGTTAGCCAAGGCCCGCGAGTTGGAGTCACAGATCTCAACGTTGGGCGCGAACCTTACCGCGAGCGCGATGATCAAGATCGCCAGCCTGGCTCAGGCCGGCAGCGAAGAGATCATGGCCAACCGTAATTGGTTCAAAACCGAGGTCGAAAGTCTTTCACCACTGGTACGCACCTGGCAGCGGTTCTATGAGGAGTGGGATCGTTTGCTGCGTAAAGGTTCGCCTGGTCCAAACAAGCACGCCGCTTCCTTGGCGGTCGTCGAGAAGCTCCACAAGCAGCCTGCAGCTCCTACAGCGACCTCACCAGAGGTTGAAGACCTTCAAACCCAAATTGAGACTCTTAAGGGCCTGCTTGAGCAGAAGGACATCGACAGCAACGAGATGCGTGTTGAGCTCTACAACCTGCGGCTTTTCAAGGAAAACCTGGGTCTGCCCGTTCACCGGCCTGAACCGTTGGCTTTGAACATGGACATGATGCGTCGCGTAGCTATGCGTGACTCGATTACGCCCACGGACGTACTCATGTTCATCGAATCTGTTTCTGAAGGGCGCGTTGTGGTGCTGGATTCTGCTTGGAAGTCTGCCAAAGAGGCGGCGTCTTTCCAGCAGACCGGGCGCATGCTGGACGTTATCACCACGATGGTATTTCCGTATTACGATTCGCTTATGGCCGGCAATCCCGACTCGACGGCACGGGCCATTCTCGGCAACTCGTACTCAGCAAACGAATCTGAAACTGTTAGCTCGCATCGCCGTCTGCGGGCGCAGCGCGAATTTGAATATCAGGGCGAGATCCATTTCTTCGAACGTCACCTCAAGGCTGGCAATGGCGCTGGTCTTGAGGGTATGCGAATTCACTTTGATATCATCGATGGCAAGGTAGTGATCGCCTACACCGGGCCACACCTGGAGTGCTCATCTAGTAACTGATCGAAGCATCAATTACCGTCGTCGCCCTTTACTTCAGATGGCGTCGACGGTTTATCTTTTGGGGCGACCATCTTCGACCTCATAGTCTTCTTCACCGTCACCTCCACTGCGCCCGGTGCCTTTTTCGGGACTGTTGGTGTTGGACTGGCTTTCCCGCAAAGGGCAGGTCTTGGTTTGCGAATTGGTGCAGTGCCCACCTGTGCGCTTGCAAGCATCTCGGCTTTCTTTTTCTTGCGCGCTTTTTTACGGGTGATGTGATTCCCTCTCCCTTTGTACTCAAGGAAAAGTGGCAATATTTCTTCTGCGCGAACGAGAGCAATGTAGGACTTCGGGATCATCTTAGGGATTTTCTCTACGCGCGTTGCGCCTAGGAGAATGCACTTCCGGTCGTGATCCACGATCTTCCCCTGCAACGCTCGACCTGAGTCGAGGTAGACCTTGATTAGAATTTCGTTGCGCTGACAATAATCTAAAAAACGATCCTGCTCATTTGTCGACCGATCGTGTTGGGGTATAGCTCGATCGGAATGCTCGTTCGTCATGCGGCCGTCCTGGTCGCTAATTTTTCTGGCCATCGTTCATATGGACACCTGCATATGGACACCTGTGAACGTCAATGCACACATAATACGACCGAAAGTGATGGCATAACAGTGCGCGCCGCGAATTGGGCACGGCAAATGGCCACACATCCACAGTTTTTGGTGGTATTCCGTCAAAACTAAAAATTCTTCAGTGAGGTGATTACCAGCCGTGCTGTGGCTTAGGTATTGGTCAAGGCTGAAGGTTCGGCTCCTACAAACAATATACCTATTATTCGTAGGAAATGTCGTACACACAGTGTAGATCAATTGGCTGCAACCCGCGTCGCACGGGCTTTGCTACGGCACCTCAGAATGGATCGCGTGGCCTTGGCGTAACCGACGCAGCAAGGCTATCAATAATCAAGATCAGTTCAATCAGGTCGCAGTATGGGACGCAGCCTTCGCCGTATTTTTTCCATATGAAGGACTTCAGCCCCTCAGGCCAGTCCTCCATCATGTAAAGGGCTTGGTTTGAAACCATACCTAAACGCCGTTCAGTTTCGTTCGGTGAGCAATCCCTAGGTCCAATGGTTTTGTGCACCCGTACCCAAAGAGACTTGAACCCGTCTCTATACGACTCTGGAGCATCATCAAATGGCGTCCTGAACTGATCCGAGTCGACTAGTGCAACATCGGATTTTGGCTCAGCACTCTGTGAATCAATCGAACTCAATGGTGTCGTTGATTTCTGATTACGCCGGCGCTCTAGGTATGGCTGGAATGCAATGATCATCGGACCTCGCGTGCTGTCGGATTGTGGCCTACGGCTCCCCGAGATTCTCAAGCTAACCCAGCTGTCCGCAACCCAAACCTCAATCTCGAATTTGGTTGGGGTGTTTCGGGTTGCTGGCTAAATTTGCCCGGTTATTCTCCTCTAAGACCTTCAGCATCGCCTGAAGCGCTTGTCTCTCCGTGCGGGAACTCGTTACCGCCGGCCTCAAGCGAACCGTCATAAATAGCCATTGCTGGACTGTGGCTCAATCAATATGCGGGCTTGGTGCCCAGCCTAAAGGAATGCCAATGTTAGTATCGATGATCGGAGCTCTCGCTCAACCTGTTGCCTTGGCCATGTCTCTGTATTCCAGCGCCGAGTCGCTCACTACGGTGATGCTGCACCAGGAGGCCCCTGTTGCAAAGGTAGCCACAGTAAAGGCTGTTGCAGCTACCAAGGAAGAGCTTTCTGAAATTACTGCCCCGGGCATCCAGCTCAGCCAATACCTGACACCAGCTGGCAAAGCCTCAATGTGTGCTGCATTGGCCCAGACACTGGGAACTAAGAGCACGTCGGCAGCTATGAATCAGGCCATGCGTGACTGTTACCCCGAAGCCTCCAACACCAAGGGTGTTGAGAGCACTATCTCAACGAAGGCCCTCTGACAGGCCACCTAAATGTCCATTGGCGCATGGGTCTTCACTTTTCAGGCTCATGTCGCCTCTCACTCGATCTAGTCAGATATGCGAGCCATCAATTATTGAATTTAGTCCTAGCCCTGCTGGATAGCACCCCCTCCAGCTTACGGAGGGTCCTGACTTCGTTTTTCTGCGGTAACTAGCGGCCCATGTAAACTGGCTGTTCACAGCAGCTAGGTTTTCGGCATGCCCACCTTTCCCGTCCACACCAATGGGCCTTCCAAGGACTACGTCCTTTCGGCCTATAGTCTCCTACTTGAATCCGCTTCAGTGCTAAGGCTCGCTGCGCCGTATTTCAATCGATCTGATGAGATTATCAAGGCCGCGCGCCGCGGTGCGACCGTACAGCTTCTAGTTGGCCTCAACTCGGCAACTCATCCAGGCGAACTGGCGAAGGTTGTCGCCGAACCCAACTGTACGGTGCATTACTTCACAGATGGCTTCCACTCAAAGGTTTTCATTGGAGATGACAATCAGGCAATGCTTGGATCAGCGAATCTCACTCAGGGAGGACTGGTCCAAAACCGCGAAGCAACGATCACGCTGGATCAGCCCCACGACGAGGCTCGCATAGCTGCGCTGCTACTGCATTTCGCCGAGCTTTGGGATGATGCAGCCATATTGACGCCGGCAGAGCTCAGCAAGTTTCGAATTATCTGGGAATCGGCAAAGAAGTTGCCCTCTGCAGACGCCCTGTTCGACAAGGGCCTGGCCCCCGTCACGCCTACCAACGTTTTGGTAGGTAGTGAAAAGAAATCACCACAGCGCCTATTCCTGGCTGACATGCAAAAGCTCATTTACAGCCAGTACATGCCCGCGTTTCGTGAGGTTGCCTCATTCTTGGAGAGTGGTGGGTATCGTCGACCTGAGCTCGCTAGTTTGGATATTTCGGCTGAAACCAACAGGTTCCTAAACTGGTGTCGCCTTACTCTGATTCTCGATGATGAAACCTGGAAGGAAGCGCCGGAGCTGGACCCGGCGGCGCGGCTTACAAAATTGGCGTCGATCTCTCAAGCGTGGGTAGATACGAGGGATCCCCGTATTGAGTCCGGCTACGTAAGTTCACAAAACCTTCTGCACCAGGTGTTTGGATCACCTGAGGCTATAGGTCAAAGCAGTCAGGAGCTGCTTACAGAGGGACTGCTGCAGGTGCATGCCTTCTCGGAGTTACTACGGTTTACCCGCGGGGGCTTGGCTCAGCTACCTGTGGTCTTTTGGAAGGACAACGGCGGCGACGTCACCCGGGTGAAAGCAAGCCTTACACATCTCCTATATGGGAAGGACGACTTTGCCGTCAGGATCTGTGACTTGCTGTGGTCTGAGAACTACAGACTGTCCAAAATTGGGAAGTTCTGCTCATTGGAGCTTGTCGGGATGGTCAAGCCTCACGAGGCGCCTCCAATCAACAGCAGGATGGCCAAGTCCCTGAAATTTCTAGGGCACAACGTCCGGGTTTAGGCCAGACCAACCACTCGACGCTCGACCGCTCCCAAAGCGAGCCATCCGGACTATCCCTGTCAGCATATGTCCGACTCACTGAATCAGGCAGTGTCAGCTTGGCATCGGCCACTGAGTCAATTCGGGGGCAGCGCCAGTGACTGAGTGAGGATTGAGCCGCCACGCTGCGCCGGGTGTGACTGCAAACTCCGGCTGCGGAGGTTCCAATCATGGGACTGCGCTCCGGCGCTTATGTCCTGCACATCAACGCTGTGAAAGTTGCTTAGCCGAGCAACCGAGACTTGGGCCTGGCAGGACGCGAAACAAAACACGTTACCAGCCCTCTTTTCGCTGATGTCAGGCTGCCATGCTTAAATCGTTGCCGTAATACAGCCGACAGGTAAACACACGACGACCACTACACAGATTCCCGTCGCGCCGATATGCGAAAGACCTAAAAAACGTGGTTCTGCGCCCATTTTCGGTTAATATTTTCTGAGTGATCTGGGCATATTTTAAGAAAATTCTGGCTCTGTTAAAAAAATCTAGCCAAAGACAGGGGGAATAATGGGAAATATGGTGGGTTACGCCCATTTGATCAATGAGATGAGGCTGAAGGCTATCGGGGTAAAGAACCCAGCACTCGTTCAACCCGTCACCCGCATTGAGCGGATCAACGGCGCGCTTGCAGTACCGCAGGCGGTTGCGCCGGAGGCTGGGGATTTTCTCGCCCACATCATCTTTGCGCTCAAACATGAGGGCGTCAACCTCTCTATTTTGGCGCAGGCTCTGCCTCGCATTGAAGCTCGAATCCTTGTCGAGGCCATAACCCAATCTCCCAGCAGCGGCTATCTGCGCAAAGTCTGCTTCCTCTGGGAAGCCTATTCCGACTTATTACTGGACTACACGGACAAGCCTCGGGGCCCTGGCGTCCTGCTGTTTGATCCAGAGCGGTACATCACGGGCCCATCGGTGCGAAACAACCGCTGGCGCGTGGACTTCAATGGTCTTGGGACGCTCCAATATTGCGCGACGGTAGAACGCACGCCTGAGGTTCAGGCCCTGCTTGAATACGACATTCTCGGCCGTTCGAAAGAGTTCATTGCCTCCTTGCCTAAGGAAATGATGGATCGCGCCATAAACTGGGCGTACCTGAGCGAAACAGATTCTTCATTTGCGATTGAAAAGGAAGCACCAAGCCAGCAGAAGTCAGAGCGTTTTGTTCAATTACTGCGCCAGGCACATGACCGCCAGCCGCTTACCGAAGACTACTTGGTTTCTTTGCAAAACAATGCGATTTCCCAACCGCTCGAATGGGCGGTGGCCTTCCGGCATGAACAAAACCACCTGACCAACTCCTTTCGAGGAGCGGCGGGGGTCACCTATATCCCCCCCCCTCCAGATCTTTGCCGGGAGCTGATGTTCGAACTCATGGCCTTCGCAAACCGTGCACCCTTGGAGCTTGACCCGCTGGTGGCCGCCGGCATTGCCTCATTCGGGTTCGTCTTCTTGCACCCCTTCATGGATGGGAATGGGCGACTGTCGCGCTTCTTGATACACCAGGCATTGTGCTGCAGTGGTGCGCTGGAGAACGGCTTGTTACTTCCTGTCTCCGTGGCCATGAAACGAGAGGAGCAACGCTATCTAGAAGCTCTGCAGAGCTTCTCAAAACCTGCACGGCAATTCTGGGACGTTCGTTGGATCGATGCCGACAACATGTCGCTTAACTTCACCGGCGACCCAAGCCTATATCGCTACTGGGATGCGACTGAGTGTGTGGCCTTCACGCTGGAAATGGCCAAGCGGGCATTGGAAGTCGAACTTAGGGAAGAAACTGAGTATTTGCAACGATACGACACCTTGCTCAAGGTGGTTAATGACAACTATGACGTGCGCGGCAACCTCTTGAGTAAGCTGATTATGCAGTGCTTAGACCAGAACGGGGTCGTATCAAAGGGTCGGCGCAAGCAATACAACGGGTATATCCAAGAGGAGGTTTTCGACTTCCTGGAAGGTCACGCCCAGGCCCTTCTGGCAGAAGCCTACACAGAGCCCGACGACGAATAGTTCAGCCCAAACCTTAACCCAGGGTACATAGCATTCTCGGCCCCCTGAACCACGCCTTGCCGTGTGACCTACTAAATAAAGTCTGTCGGAAACCGGTGTTGAGGCACCCAATGCATCGCGCCATTCAACGCACCTAAGGCTCTGATTTATAGGGTAAGCGGCGGATTTCAGCGACAGCATTCAAATGCTCTGCGACAGACTTTATTTCGTGGCTACACCTGGCGACAGTGCCACCCAAAGCGTTACCACTAAATAAATAACATCATAGCAAAGCGGCCCTATTTTCCTATGGCACCCCTCGAACTACCTGTTACATCTCCTGTGAAACGCTCTTCCTTTAAAAGCGTCCTACCCGGCCGGCCCAGGTGCACGCCGCACAGGAAAAGCTGGGGGAGAAGCAGAAAGAAAAGGGCCTGGCGACAGCCAGGCAAAGGAAAGAAAGGAAAAGCGGTTAATCAGAATGGTGGGTAGGTTCAGGCCCAGCAAATCTGGGGGAATTAGGGTTTTGGAGATGTTAGGAGGTGCGCCAGATGAAGCAGATCTCCCCCTGCTATGATGTTTCGTTTTAGGTCGGTTTTGGCATAAAACCCGAGAAAATTGGTTATATGGAGATATTCGGTTTGGAGGTGCACTGGCGGTTCAGACCCGTTGTGAGCCTCCCGCCAGGCGAATTGAAACGGCCTTGGCCATCAGCCAGGACTGCTTACATTTTCTGTATCTTTCGATTTTTGTAAGGTGGCTGGCCATCCGGCAGGACTAAACAATAAAGGTTGTCACAAACAGTGTGCACCCCGCTCTGTTCGGACAACTAACTGTCCTCAACCACCCGGCAAGTGTAGGTTTGGCCTAGTCAGAGGGGGTGTTGTGACAACCTTTATTCTTTCTAGTCGTGCGGAAAAGTGGCTGGTCAGCCAGCAGGGCGAAACAATAAAGGTTGTCACAACCAGGGCACCCCGCTCTGCTCGGACGGCTAACTGCCGTCAAGCAGCAGGACAGCCTATGTTTGCCCAGTCAAAGGAGGTGTTGTGACAGCCTTTATTCTTTGTAATCGTGCGGAAAAACAGGTGGGCTGATGTCAGAGCCACTCCTGGTGGGCCAGCTTACAAGGGGGGACACACGTTTCGCCGGGGCATCGTCGATAACCTCTCCCTTTCAGCCCGCCGTGGAAGGTTAATGTTGTGACGTCCTTGGTCATGATTTGTATGCTCCACGTTCAGTTATCCAGCCTGGCAGGCACTGACGAAGGTCCATATGTTTTTAGGTTGGCGACAAGGACATTGATCCTGGCCAACGCTGCTGATTGTTCAGTTGCAGGTGCATTCAGGGCTTGTGCTTTGACCTCGGCAACTAGCAGTGCAATTGGCTTGTTCGGCTGTTCGGTGGACATGAGACGTTCCTATTGGTACGGCCGCACTAACATAACGGCACCTGGCGTTCTGCCCACCTGGGCGATGTGACACGGCCGCTGACCGGTTGGACGTGGAGCGTCATGATGAATGAGGCTGTCAGCCTAGCTTGTCTGAGTGTATGAACGCATTGCCGTAGTTAACGTCCTCGTACGGGGCAGCCATTGCAATGCCCGAAGCGCGCGTCATGTCGCAGTACATCGCCAGTAACCGCAGCGTCGTTTTTCTCATTGTCGAATGGCTGCGGTATAGGGTGTCTGGATTGATTCTGAGGCCGTAATCAGAGAGCCGGCATTGCACGAAATCAGTGAGAGTGTGCCGATTGTCATAGGCACTGAAGACCGCAGGGACCTTGAGATCCGAAAGCCTCACCGTTCCGGGGTTGTTGGGGTATTGATTCCTAGCGGCATGGGCATACTCGACCATCAGTTGTTCATGAACCATGCCCGCCCCCAAAATGCCCAACCAGCTGCCCAGGGTCCCGGTGTGCATCCGAAAACGCACCTTCCGCTTGCTCCATTCGGCGAAGAACCCCTGAACCTGCAATGGATCTTCAAGATCCCGCCAGCAGATCAGAGGGATGCCACTCAGGCTTTTCTTGTTGAGTGCTTCATTGAAATGCCTTTGAATATCCAAAAGGCGATCGACCGTTTCTTCTGTCAGGCTGAGATTCCGCATACGGAGGTATACGGCGCTACCCTCATCCTTGCTAATCATCATGTTGAAGGCGTGGACAATCATCTGGTAATCGGCGAGCAAGGCTATGCGTGTAATGAAGGAATCGCTGAATTCATCCGTGATTCGATCCGGATTGTTCTTGGTTACCGGCAAAACTCCAGAAACGATCAGCCAACAGTAAACACCTAATGGCGCGTCTTTGAACTCACTGACAAAGCATCGTGTGAGCAGATCTCGCCTGACTAGAGGCGAGTAGCCAGCGAACTCCCCTATCAATACCTCAGCTATCTCCAATGCAGGATTGGCCAAAACCCCAGTGCTTTTTTCCGTAACCACAGTCATGTAGGCCATCTGGTAGTCATTCCAGAAGTTGTCGACTGCTTCAATCTGCTCAGAGGAAAGATTTGGTGGCGGAGGTACATTCGGATTTACCTGCATCAACTCCTCGGTGGTGTTGGCCAGGCTCACCTCAAGGATGAAAAACACCAAATGCTTTATGACTTCAGCCTCTCGGCCCGAATGCCGGCACTCGACCATTTGCGTGACCCGCTCAACAATCCTTCGGAGCTGCGAGCGTTCTTCGGCATCCATGCCTACGTGAACGACCAAATCGTTGAAGAAGACCAAATCAAGAAAATCCAGACCTGCCCTATGTGCCTTGGTCATGCGCGGCATGTGCCCTACCCTTTTTTGTCTGCCTCTGAGACACCAACCGCTACACCCGCGCCAGCCGCAGCACCTAATACTGCTCCGGTCGAAGCCACTACAGTGGCGCCTACCGCCATTCCACCACCGCCTGCGGCGAGAGCCCCTCCTCCAACAGCCGCCAGTGAGGCGTTTGTCAACGCAACGCCTGTGAGTGAGCTAATCGCTGTCCCTGATGCCGTTGCGCCCAACAACCCTGCAGATCCGGCGGCTGCGGCGAGTGGACCTGCAAAAGCCAGCGCTGTACCACCAGTGGCCAGCGTACCAAGGCATACCAATGCGGCTTTGCCAGGGTTTTCGACCACGATGTCGACCGCAGATACTGCTAGATCACCTACAGTGCCAACCGCGCTGCCAACCAAATCAAAAAGCGAGTCAAAAAAAGACATGTTGAACTCCAGGTTACGCTCGAAAGACATTTCCGAACGGCTTGGAGGCAATTCTGTTCTGACGACATGAGGCTGACTATTGCGAAAAATGTAGTACCTTTTCCTACACTAGCACAGCGCAGAAACCAGCACGTCCAAGATCAATCAGCTAGGCCACCCGAAATAACGGGGCATTCGTGTTACTGAAATCCCGAGTGAGCGGTTGGCTATGTGCGCCAGATAAGGACGTTAGAATGTCCCGTAATACACACTGACGAGGACACCAGGACTATGCTCGAAATCAACCCATCTTCAGAGACCAAGCAACGCGTCGATGACCTCTATTCCGCCGCCTGTAAACACGGCACAACCTATGAGGCCGTCGTCCACTCTACGTTCTGCGATTCGATGCTGGATGAGTTTTCCGATCAGGAGTCTGACAAGCCCGCTTTCGCTTATGCGCGTGAGACCTATGGATATCAAACCCAAGAGGAGCTCCGGGCGACTCAAGCAGAAGACTGGGATAACGGAGTTTGCTCGCACGGCTTGGATTCTATGACCTGTCCCGCCGGGTGCTTTGAGCAAGACTGATCCTCGATGGCGGTACACGAATAACCGAAATAGACAGGACTTAAGGCAACCATGGAACTCAACCCCTATCGCAAGCGATTTGAGGCCGCATCTGCGGCTCTACTGGTAGCCAAAAAGAATGTCGAAGAGCAGCACACTCTCCTCGGGTGGCTCCACTGTTTTAACGAAGTGGAGGCCAAGGCGTCACTTGAACTAGCGCGAGCGCGAGTGGGGACAATTCAGAAAGAGTTGAACTCAACTCGTATGGGTAGCCCCTACCTTGCGACCTGGGCGCCACTATCTGTAAGTGAAATCATAAAGCTGCGCCTGTTTGGCACAATACCCCATCCAAAATGTGAGTCGAAGCCGAAGGTAGACACTGAGCGTGAGGCTAAGATTGCCAAACTCGAGTCTGAGCTCAAAATTCAGATCGGCGCCGTCGAGAAAATCTACTACCAGATCCAGTTCCATAAAACCTTGGACTGGCTAGAGGCAGATGCCGAAATCGCCACCTATAACCGCCAAGTCGCAGACCTTGAACCCGACGTCGCTAAACTCGATGCGGATGTCAGACGGTTTGACGAGCACCTGGTGGATCCGCTGCGTGAAATGAAAAAGCTAACCGGTGAGTTGGCCTTGGCTATCGAGGCTCGGGCGTCTGCGGCTGAATTTGACCTTCGGTTCAAAGCTGCACCGGACGCAATTAGCCGGCGGGTCGTACAGCAACAATGCTTCAACCTGTTTGGGCTCGAAGACACGGATAAAGCTGTCCGTATCAAAACCGGTCAGGTGGAGTCTCTGCAGCGCAATCTTGCAAAGGTTGAGACACGAATTGCTGAGTTGCAAAAGCGTGAAAGCAGGGGCATTACCCGCCTTGTCATCGATGGCACAAACCTCTGCTATCGGGGCAGGAACCCGAATCGCAAATTCATCGGTGTGGTTGCACTCACTCACCTGGTTCCGACCCTTCAGCAACTGTGGCCTGGCGTCGAGATCATAATCTGCTTCGATCCGGGGACTTTGAAGAACTCGGCGAAACTTTGGCCAGATGGTGAAAAGCATTTCCATCACTCAGTTCAGATCCACGAGATCGCACCAGGACACAAAGCAGATGAGAGCATCATCGAACTCGCAAGTGGTGAGACTGAGTACATCTTAAGCAATGATACGTTCCGAGACTTTCAGAATCGTCCTCCTGTCAAAAAAGGCCGCGTATTCAAGGCTGACATCACGACAAACGACATTCTGGTAGTGGAGCTCGCGGCACACGCTAGATTCGGCTCTTCCCAGAGTGTGCCATTCAACGCCATTCCTCTTAAAAGCCCTGAAGCGTCAGCATGATCGTGAAGTTTGCCGGTCAGTTGAATGCCCTGGCCAGCAACTGCGGCAGTATCACCCCGCCCTTCCCTACCAACGAGATTTCATTCTCACTGGACACAGCTACCCGGTCTGGGTTGATGTGAATCACTACGGCGCCGGAGCTTAGCGCCTGCTTTGGCAGAGCGGCCGCTGGATAGACCGCTCCGGATGTTCCGATCGACAAAAGCACATCGCACTCAGCAACAGCCGCAACTGCTGCCTCCCATACGTCCAGGGGCAGCGATTCACCAAACCAAACGACCCCCGGCCGGCACAACCCTCCACACTCAGGGCAAACCGGCGGTTCAATACGGCTTCCATAACCAAGGTTATAGCCATCAACATCAGGGACATCCATAGGGATTGCGCACTCGAAGCACCGCGGACTGCTCAGACTCCCATGCAGGTGAAGCACGTTCTCTGAGGAGGCCCGCTCGTGAAGAGAATCAACGTTTTGAGTAACGATGGTGATTTTTGAAACAAGACGACCCAGCTGGGCGACCGCTGCATGACCCGGATTGGGCAGCACGCTTTGCGCCTGGGCCCTTCTCCATTCATACCAACCCCAAACAAGTGACGGGTCTGCCTTAAAGGCTTGTGCTGTGGCCAGGCGCTGAGCATCGAATCGCTCCCACAGTCCGGTCAGTGCATCACGGAATGTGGCAATGCCGCTTTCAGAAGAAGCCCCAGCGCCAGTGAAGACCACGATCTTGTTGGCGCATTTGAGGTATGCAGCGGAAGTCTCTAAAAGCTGATTCATTGGCTTGTGCTCAACATTACGTTGGCCTAGCGGACCATGGACGGACTGATGGAATCAAGCGTGAGGTAACGACGCAGGAGAAACTTGAGGGCTTTAGAGATGACTACAGCTGGCCGCCCGCTTCAGGTCTTAGGCTTGAAAAGAGAGCAATAGGGGGTTGTACGCCGGAATCCCAGAAATTTCCGTCAGCCCAGCTCCAGTCCCGCCACGAGCGCATCCAGGTCGATGAACTTGCCGTCAGTCTGGAAGGTGTAATGCCCGTTCAGCAGGATGTGCCGCCAGGCCGCTGGCGACATCTGCGTGATCAACGCCAGCGCCTTGGCATTGCCAGCTGCCTCGTACTTCGTCAGCAGCAGGGACAGGATCGCCGAGTTGTAGAAGATGATCGCGTTGCCGATCAGCCTGGCGCACTGGTTGCTGATCTCGATTTCGATGTCGGTGCGGCCGGTCAATTCCTTCTTCCCACCGACTTGGGCGATGGTCGAGCGTAGCTGGTGATAGGGGAGCCCGCAGAATTCGGAAAAAATCGTACGCTAAGGTTTTCCGGGCAATCGTAGCGGCCTGAACTTCCCGATCTCCAGCCTGCGGCTCTGCCGCCAGACGTAATCGCCAGTCAGGTTGATGTGCTCCCAGCCCAGCGGCAATAGGTATTGCAGCAGCTCGCCGCCCACCGACTTGCCAGCCTCGACCAGCCCCAAGTGATGCACTCCAGATACATCGTGTTCCATAGCACGATGGCCGTCACCAAGTTTGGGCTTCTGGCTCTGTAGCGCTGCGGCTCGAAGTTCCGATCCTGATTTTGCCTAAAACTGGACACTAGCTATTGTCTTTGAACAACGTCGATACGGTACGGGCAACATGGTCTGCACCGTCACTGATTTCACGCATAATAGTTGTTACAGTTGCGATCTGATCGTTGTTTTCTTCGGCGCTTCTAGCGATGCTGTTCATATCTATATTCAGTTGCTGAGTAAGCTTTCCGTTAGCAGTTACCACATTCTGGATTTCCACGGTGGCACTGCTAGTTCGAGCTGCCAACTGACGAACCTCGTCGGCTACTACAGCAAAGCCTCGGCCCATTTCACCCGCTCGGGCAGCTTCAATTGCGGCGTTAAGTGCTAGTAAGTTAGTTTGTTCTGCCACGCCTTGGATGATGGTAACAATTTTCTCGATATCTTTAGCCTGAGCATTTAGCTGTGTAATCGAAATAACCGCACCGTTTATTAAATTAAATGTACCCTGAGATAGTTCAATTGAACTAGCAAGGGACTCCATGCCCCGCACGGAAATTTGAGATGTCTCCTCGGCGGTGGTGAAGGAAAGCTCTGCGGCCTGACGGATTTCATCAGCCTTATGCTTCTGCGAGCTGACGTCGGTGGCAAATTTTAACACTTTCACAACCTGGCCGGCTTCATCAATGACGGGGTTGTAGGTGGCCTCAAGATAGATGGTCTCTCCCGATGCGGTCTTGCGCTCAAATTGCCCGCTTAAAAAAGTTCCTCCCTTTAAACTCTGCCAAAAATTTGGATTTTCTTGATAAAAATTATCGAAACAGAACATTCGGTGGTGTCGACCCTTGATATCGCTGAGGCGATAACCCATAGCACGGAGGAAATTCTCATTTGCATGCAGGATGTCACCGTTAGGTGTGAACTCGATCTCCGCCATCGAGCGGGAGATGGCTGCATGGACGGCTCTTAGTGAGAGTAACTCGTTTTCTCTCTGAGTGACATCTGAGCCAATCTTAATGATTTCAATAACTTTTCCATCTTGATTTTGAACTGGAATATAAGTAGCCTCAATCAATACTAAGTTACCGTCTTTGCGCAGCCGCCTAAATAAACCTGATTGAAGATGGCCGTCAGCCAATTTCTGCCAGAAGCGCGAATAATCAGCTGTGTTAGCATAATTCTTTTCGCAGAAAATTCTGTGGTGCTGCCCTGCTATTTCTTCGAGTTTGTAACCAAGCATCTCTAGAAAGATATTGCTCGCATAGATTACGCTCCCGTCTGGCCTGAATCTGATTTCCGCGACATTTCGACTTATTGAATCAAGCTGCCGCTGTAGTTCTGAGAGCTTATTTTCTGTGTCCAGCAGTTGTTTGTTTTTATTGAAAAACATAATCATTACCTTTGTGCAAATAAAATAATACTTGGGGCCCAATTTATACTGTATCGGTTAGCGCAACCGCTTCTTGAGAGCATAGCTCTTTATAGTTGGAAAATTAGCGATTTGCAGCCATGTGTCATATTGAGCTATGCCCTAACTGGGCGTCAGGCCGGAACCTTGGGCAGTGTCAGAATAGGGCCGATTCCAGCATTTTCTGACGACTCGCCTGCAACCTCTAGGTGTAACGGCTTGCAAACGAAAACGTCCCGACCTGCAATCAATACGATTTTCGACCGGAATTAACTGCGACTGACCGGCCCGGCAAACCAGTATTAGCTGCGAATGAACCTGCATTTATCCGCGCTGACCTGCATTCCATGGCTACCAACCAGCATTAATTGCAAATGACGGGGCTTATAGGTAGTGAATCGATTGCCTCGTTAGAGCGCATGTCTGCTTGGCATGCGGGAACATCTAGTCTCTTCCGCCCACGAGCCAGATCATTCCAGGCAAACACATGGGGCCTACAGCTTTGAGGCCCACTACGCTATGTGCGGGCTCGGTCTCGCCCAAAGGGTTCGGTCAACTGACCAAGGTAACCCTTGGGATAGTCCCTCTCACGCAAGCCGACATTGGCGTCGCCCTGCTTTCCTGTACTGTCGTAGAACGTCCCGAATAGCCGATCCCACACCATCAGAAATTCGCCGCAGTTCACCTGGGCATCTTCGAAGTCGCGCTTGTGGTGCCAACGATGAATTTCAGCCACCCCGATGACATGGCGCAGCCAACCCAGCCGGTAATCCAGGTTCGAGTGCTGAAAGCCCAAGTGAACGGTCAGAATGCCGAACCAGGTGGCAACCACTGCCGAAGGCGCGCCGGATGCAAACAGCAGCACCAATCCCGGGCCAGCCATGAGCATCGCATGTAGGGGATGCCGGCGCTCCCCATTCATCCAGTACAAGCGCTCGGCGCTGTGGTGAATCATGTGAAAACGCCACAGCCAGGGTACGTGGTGGCTGATGCGGTGCATGGCATACAGGCTCAGATCGAGCACGACGGCGACCAGCAGCAGCTGAACCCAAAGTGGACTCTCGACTGGGAAGAGACGAACTGTAGCCGGCACTGCATCGCCCAGCCTGGCCAGGATTTCGGCGGTGAACTGGATGACGGAAAGATTCACCAGCATATGCACCAGGTCGGTCAGGGTGTCCTGGTGATCCTCCAGCCAGCCCTCCCGGAAAGGCTGGATACGCTCCAGCCCCGCGACGGCCAATAGACCGACTGCGGCTACCAAGGGTGTGCTGGGCCAGTACGGCACCCCGGCGTACAAGGCCCAGACCATGAAGGCGGCGCTGCCACCAAACACGAGCGGATAGCTCAACCAGCGTAGGGCGAATCGAAGAGAAGTGGACATCGCTCAGCTCCTATGTAGAGAGCCTTCACGGTAGGTGCAGAGGACGACGTTCGACTTGAACGAAAGAGCTATGACTTCTGGAGATCGACCGCAGCCAGGGCGGAGGACGGATCGATGCCCAGCAGCGCCCTGAATGTCCGGGAGAAATGCGCCGAGTCGGAAAAACCTGCCGCATGCGCGGCTTCGGTCAGCCGTCCCCCTTTGGCCAGGTGTTGCAGGGCTTGGGTGAGGCGCAGCCATTTGACATAGCTGCGCAACGGCAGGCCGGTTTGCTCCACGAACCAATGGGAAAAACGCGTGGGTGACAAATGCACCAACGCGGCCATTGCCTCACGCCCCATTTGGCCTTCGCGCAGCGCTGCGGTGACCTTGGTCAAGCGCGGATCAGGGATTGGTGGATCGGCAAGCCGCAACAGCCGACGTACCTGCGCCTGCAACTGGACAGGCGAATGCCCCGACGCCCTCAGTGCCTCGACCATCGCAGCAATATCGGCCGCTACGATCTCCATCAGCCTCACGGCTCCGCTCACCCGCAAGGCACGCGCCTCATCGGACAGCACATCCAGGTAGATCGACAGGACATGCCCAGCACTGAGCCGGTGCTTCAAGCCTGCCGGAATCAAGATGGCAGCCCCAGATTGCCCACCCAACGGCGTTTCAACCGTTATCGCGGCGTCGAGCCCCACTGCAATTTGATGTGCTTGATGATGGTGCCAATCCTGGTGGGCGGCATGGCCGAGAAAGACGCCGATACCGGGGCCGACCCAGGCATGGCCTGACCAGCGAGCCACTTCTGCGGCATCCGAGCTTCGCATTATCTGCCCCGGTCCAGTTCCGCGCTTGGACTCAGCACACTGCTCAGGAGCAACATGGCGGCACCGCCCACGATGCCGATGTCCGCCAAGTTGAATGCAGGCCAATGCCAGGATTGCCAGAAAAAATCCAGATAGTCGATCACATGGCCTCGGAAGCTGCGATCGATCAGATTCCCCACTGCCCCTCCCAGTATGAGGCTATAGCCCAGCGCTTCGAGCTTGGCCCTGGGCTTACGCAAGAGCAACGCGAGCCCAATCGAAACAACCAGTGCGAGGAGAATGAAGAAGTAGCGCTGCCAACCGCCCGCGTCAGCTAGGAAGCTGAACGCTGCGCCGGTATTCCAGAAATGGACCAGATTGAAGACTGGGGTCAGAGGAACCACGGCGCCGACCGAGAGCGAACCCTCAATTACATATTTGATCGCCTGGTCGGCCAGGGCAACGGCTAGCGATAGCGTCCACCAGAGCCCGGGAGTGATACGGTGCGCCATTCCAAGTGGCGATTTCATTGTTTCGCTCCCTGAAACAGTCGCTGCAATCCGGGTGAGACGGGCATTGGCGCGAATGCACTGATCCTCGCGCGTCCGGTATTGCCGAGCGGTACCCAGATCTTCGAGAACAACACGGCAGCGATGATCCGTGGTGCTTGGCCGAACATTTCCCGGTAGTCGCGCAACTGCCAGCCAGCCCTTAGCATCAACCAATGGCTCCGCGCATGCAGGACGGGCATGTGCTGGCTCAAGATGTGGGCGCGCTCGAGCCAGGGGAATGCCTCGGTTGGCGCCTTTTCACGGAGTGCTGTCCTTGCCTGGAAAAAGGCTTCATCGATGGCATTGCGGAGGGCGGTATTCATCTGGAACTCACTTGCGCAGCAGTTGGAAGGCCATGATTCTGGGCCGATCGTGCAAGTGAACACCCTGTAGCCGCTATAGGGTCAAGCTCTACGCTTTGAGCAGAAGCGAATGGCACTTTTCTAGCGCGCCTTATGGAAGCCGTTTGCCTCCCTCCACTAGACCCGAAAGTATTCCGCAGTCCAGGCTTTGTCGTTCGTCATCGCAGCAGCTGCGTAACGTCACCAACTGGTTTTCCAGGGCTTGCAAGGATGCGATCTGGGCCCTGACCTGGGCGATATGGCTATCAAGCAGCGTATTGACCGCCGCGCACGGTTGCTGCGGCTGTGCTTGAACGCTCTGCAAAACACCAATTTCGTCCAACGACATGCCAAAGGACCGGCAACGGCGGATGAACAGCAGTTTCTCCACATGATCCGCTTCGTAGGCTCGGTAGCCATTTGCCTGGCGATTGGGCGATGCAAGCAGGCCCTGGCGCTCATAGAAACGAATGGTCTGAATGTCCGCTCCCGTCAGCTGTGCAAGTTGACCAATGCGCATAGGCTGCTCCTCGATAAACAGCCAGTATATCCAGGCTTGACCCTATACCTGCTATATGGTTTTCAATTGCCAGAATTGAACCTGATAGGAGAGGCGGATCATGAGCTCGTGTGAAAAATCCTGTGGCTGCGGTTCAGTGTCAGCGCCTGCTGAAGCAGCGAGCGCGCCCTCGACCGAAGGAGCCTGGGTCAGCCATTTTTCTGTACCCAAGATGGATTGCCCTTCGGAAGAGCGAATGATTCGGCTCGCGCTGAATAGCTTGCCTGAGCTTCGTTCGTTGTCCTTTGATCTGAGCAGCAGGCAGGTACTCGCTTTCCATGACGGGGCGGTTGACCCAATCACTACCAAGCTGGAGTCCCTGGGTCTAGGGGCAGCGCTACTGGGGACTCAACCAGCTAGTCAGGAAGCAGCCTCGACCAATCGCGCTGATGAGGAATTAGCGGCGTCGAAAGAGGCGAGCACCCTGAAAATTTTGCTCGGCATCAACGCTGCCATGTTTGTTATCGAGATGGGCGCAGGGTTGATCGCTCAGTCGACGGGCCTTATTGCCGACTCGCTGGACATGTTTGCGGATGCTGCCGTCTATGGCTTGGCTCTCTTTGCCGTCGGCCGCAGTGCACAGCTGCAAGTTCGCGCTGCGCACCTGGCGGGTTTCTTTCAGATCCTGTTGGCACTGGGCGTACTCGTGGAGGTGGCTAGACGCTTCCACTATGGCAGCGAACCTGAGTCGATGCTGATGATGGGGATTGGCTTAGTTGCACTCGTCGCAAACGCCAGCTGTCTCTTGATGATCTATGGCCATCGCGAAGGCGGTGCACACATGAAAGCGAGCTGGATTTTTTCGGCCAACGATGTGCTCGCGAACATTGGCGTTATCGTCGCCGGCGCGCTGGTTGCGTGGACGGGCTCTCCCTACCCAGACTTGGTGATTGGTACGGTCGTTGGCCTCATCGTATTGAACGGTGCGCGCCGAATCCTGGCATTGAAAGCCTGACCAACCGATCCTGTATTCCATCGCGATGGGCTCACTTTCTACAAGTGAACATCAATGGTACGGACAGTCCAATAAACCTTCGTTTGATAGACGCCTCTGGCGAGGTGTGCTGGGTGCACTCCTGGAAGGATTGAGCTACAATGTAGCTCATCAATCTGGAGGATCAAACCATGTCCGCAAATGCTGTAGTCCGTGCCCGTATCGACGAGCACATCAAGGAAGAGGCGACCGTCGTGCTGGCAGCGATGGGACTCACCGTGTCTGACGCCTTCCGCATCATGTTGACCCGAGTCGCCCGCGAGAAAGCCTTGCCGTTCGAGCCGCTGATTCCGAACGCCACCACCATCGAGGCGATGAAGGAAGCGCGCCGTGGCGGCTTGAAGTCGTTCGCTTCCGTCGAGGATCTGATGGCGGATCTGAATGCGGACGATTGAACAGACCAGCCGGTTCAAACGCGATTATAAACGCGAAGCCAAAGGCCCGCATCGTCAGACGCTGGCGAGCGATTTCATTGCCGTCGTCACAGCCCTGGCGAATAACCAGCCTCTGGCCGAGAAGCACCGTGACCACGCCCTCACCGGCGACTGGAAAGACCACCGGGACTGTCACATCAAGCCCGACCTGGTGTTGATTTACCGCAAGCCGGATGACGCCGTGCTGCAACTCGTGCGTCTCGGATCGCATAGCGAGCTTGGCCTGTAACGCCGGGGTCTGCCCAGGACAAGGAAAGAAGCTACATGACAATCAGCATCACCGACGACGATTGGAACGAACTGACTCCCGAGAGTTTCGATACCACCGCACTGCTGCGGGCAGTCGATGCCGTGGACGAGCTGCGCGGCGATTGAGTGACAACGCAGACGGCGGGCCTCCGCAACTGCGCACCGACCTGTTGAAGCTGCATCAACTGGCGATGAGGTGATCCAGGTGCGGATTCGAGAGCACGTCATCGCCACCAATGACATGCGTCTGTTCGGTCTGCACCTACTGGGGCAGGCGTCGCTGCGCATGGAGCAAGCGCTGTGGCCAGAAGAATATGAGCGGATGACCCGCGAGGTCGAAGAAGCTCTCCGTGAGGCCGACGACCCCAACGCCAAGTCGTACACCCACGAGAAGTCATGCAGGCGATGCAGGAACGAATCGACCAAGCACGAGACAAGCCATGTTGATCGGCCCTGCCCCAACTCCCTCGAACTCGGATGAGTCGGACCTAGCAACGTGGTGACACCGATCATCTAGGGCCGGAGCAGAGCCTGTGTCAGCCCGCGAGGCGGTGCGTCACTTCGCTGAGCTGGGCCGACAGCGTATGCAGGTTCTGGCTGGCTGCCTCGGTACGCTCGACATTGTCCTGGTTGGTGGTGGCGATGGCGGTAATTTCGGTCAGATTGCGCGAGATATCTTCCGCCACGGACGTCTGCTCTTCGGCAGCGGTAGCGATCTGACGGTTCATGTCGCGGATCGCTTCGACTTCTTGGGTGATGCGCTGAAGCATGCTGCCCGCTTCCGTAACCTGTTCGACACCTTCGTTGCTGCGGGTTTGTCCATTTTCAATCGCACGCACCGCATCCACCGCGCCGGTCTGCACCGTGTCGATAATCTGATGAATTTCAGCGGTGGAGTCGGCGGTGCGCCTGGCCAGCGTGCGCACCTCGTCGGCAACGACGGCAAACCCGCGTCCGGCATCGCCCGCGCGGGCGGCTTCGATGGCTGCGTTTAGCGCCAGCAGATTGGTCTGGTCGGCGATGCCGCGAATAACTTCCAGCACCTTGCCAATGCGACCGCTATCGGTCTCCAGACGGCGTATTACCTCGGCGGTGTTGCTGATCTCGCCGCGCATGTGGGTAATGGTCTGGATAGTCGAACGCATCATGGTCTCACCCTGCTGCGCCGAATGATCGGCCGCATCCGCTGCACGCGCGGCTTCGGCGGCGTGACGGGCGACTTCCTGCGCCGTAGCGGACATTTCATGCATGGCGGTAGCGACCTGATCGGTGCGCGAGAACTGCTCGCGAGTGCCTTGGCCCATCAGTGCGGCGATGGCGCTCAATTCACCACTGGCGCTGTCCAGGTCCGAGGTGTTGCGTTGCAGGAGGGTGAACGTATCGGCAAGGAAGTCACGCAGGATATTCGCGGCAACTGCCAGACGTCCCAATTCGTCAGCACGGGACGCATCGACGCGCTGTGCAAAGTCGCCCTGGCTGAGCTTGGCGATGTGGTCGATCAGGTGACGGATGGGGGCGATCAGATTGCGGTTTACCAACCATAGGCTGAGCAAGGCGATGAAAACGCCAGCGGCTAGCATTACCAACGAGCCGACGACTATTTTACGATCTGCGGCTTCGCTGATGGTTTCCGAACGATGCAGCGCCGAATCGCGCTGCTGGATGACCAAACCACTGAGCTGTTCGCTGGTGGCACGGTCGATGCCTTGAACCGCCTCGTCGCCGGCGAATGGATCGTTTCCGCCGGCGATGTAGGCCGCACGGCCCGCGCGGTAGGCGGCGCCGAGGCGCCGGTGCTCCTCGTGCAGGTCGCGGAGCTGCTTTGACAGGGCAGGGTTGTGCTCGCTTCGCTCAACGAGTCTGCCCAGGATGTCCTGGACCTTTCGTTCCTGGTTCTCGAAGCTTTGCCAGTACTTGCTCAAGGCTTCAGGTGATTTGCCACGCAGCAAGACGTTCTTCCACTCCTGCACCTGCACTTTGAATTCCACGTTGGCTTCGTCGATCAGGCGCGACGTTTCGATCGGACCCTTGAGTAGTTGTTGATACTTGGAAATGTCATCCGACAAGAAGGAAAAACTGGCGAAGGCGATCAGCAATATCACCAACAGGCTGCCGCCGATCAGTGTGAGCAGCTGAGCGCGCAGGGATTTTTTCAAGAGCATCTGGGCGGTCTCGTATCGAAAGGGGGGCGCTTGAGTCATACGCAAGATTGAGCGAGCGGTCAGCCAAATGACCGTTCGTTCGCCCCCTTATGTCGGCGTACCGCTGCGATACTTGAACGCTTTCAGACCAGACGCAGATGGTTGTCCCAGAGCCCTGCCGGCAATTGCAGCGCGGTGCTGACGAAGCCCCCGCTGGCGGGGTCGACCGTTAGGACAAGATGTCCGATCCGCGCTCATCGAAGCCTCCGCGCCTGGCCGGGGCACTTCTACCCGTGTGTTCGCGCAGTTGCGACAGCCAACCCGCAGGGAGTTTTTGCGGTTCATCCGCGTGGCTTGAGGAGACCAAGTTTCCGTCGCGGTCAAATAAGCTCATGCGCTTGAAAACCGGGTCCTCGGCGAGCATTCGCGCGGCTCGTCTCTGGTTTGGCCTTAAGCTACCGGCGCCCCTATCTGCCTGGTCTGCACTCTTTACTATACCGAACGACGAATGTCAGATCGAGCGCTCGGCGATCGGGAATATTTTTCGCCAAGCAAGGGCTACGCATGTCGCGAGATTCCAGCGCCTACGACTGGTGTTTAGAGTCGGCCAATACTCCTGTCCGGCCGGTCAGCCATGCGTCCTTGAGTCGTCGTGAATCCTGGCGGGATCGGACCTGGGCCCACAACCGTTCCCACCGAACATTTTCCCCGCCGGCGAGCGGCTTTCTCGCGCAACAAATTGTTCGGAGCTCAAGGTCCTTCTCTACGTTTCGGCTGCATTGGCAGTGCGTTCGGCCCTCACCCGCCGATCGGCTCACAACAAGGACGCGATGGGCGCGACCATGAATCCGAAAGGAGAACACCATGGCCATCATCGGCATCTTTACCACCTCTAAAGACGGGGCTAGTTGCAGTTAATGTGAGTAGGGAACGATGGAATGCAAGCCGGCGCGGCTGAATGCAAGCTCGCTCGCAAATAATCTGAGCCAGACGGCTCCGTCAGTCGCAGTTAATCTGAGCCGGAAATTGCGCTGATTGCGAGCACGGCCGTTTTCGATTGCAAGCCGGTACAGCTACCTGCTCACCCGGAGCGAAGGCACCATCGGCGAGCTTGCACATCTGCTGGTGGCGGCGGCCGTCGCCGCCGTGGAGAGTGGCGAGGAAGCGATCAACCACCGCACGCTCAGCATGGCCGACTACATCGGCCCCAGTGAGCGGCGGCGACAGTTCGAGCGGGAACTGATGTGAAGTCCGCGCCGCGCTGGCCGCTGCATCCGGCACCCAAGGAAGGCGAAGCCCTGTCCTCATGGCTCAACCGGGTCGCCGCCTGCTACCAGATGGACGTGCACGAGCTGCTGGCCCACGATCTTGGTCACAGCCAACTTGATGACCTGGATACCGCACCATCCTTGTCGTTGCTGACGGCGCTCTGCCAGCGCAGTGGCGTCGAGCTGGAGCGGTTGCGCAGCATGAGTCTTGCAGGCTGGGTGCCGTGGCTGCTCGACAGTCTCGACGATTCGGTACCAGCAGCCTTGGAAACCTATACATTCCAATGCGCGGTGCTCCTGCCCAAGCGCACCCGCAAGGTGCGGTCCATCACTCGCTGGCGTGCCTGGCTACCGAGCCAGACGATTCGCCGGGCGTGTCCGCAGTGTCTGAACGATCCAACGAATCAAGCTGTGCTACTCGTCTGGCAGCTCCCCTTGATGCTGAGCTGCCCGCAGCATGGCTGCTGGCTGGAGTCCTACTGGGGCATGCCCGGCCGGTATCTTCAGTGGGAAATCGCCGATGCTGCGCCGCGCCCTGCCGATGACGCAATCGCCTGCATGGACCGGCGCACCTGGCAGGCGCTGACGACGGGTTTTGTGGAGCTGCCGCGTCGGCGTGTCCACGCCGGCTTGTGGTTCCGGCTGCTGCGCACCCTGCTTGATGAGCTGAACACGCCGCTCTCGCACTGCGGCAGTTGCTCGGCGAGCATCCGCCATGTCTGGGAGCGCTGCGGCCATCCGCTGCGCGCCGGGCAGAGTCTGTGGCGTCCCTACGAGATTCTGGCCCCGGCGGTGCAGTGGCAGATGCTGGAGGCGGCGGCCACCGCCATCACGCTGATCGAGTCAAAGGCGCTGATCCCGCGCGGGGAACAGGCCGCGCTGTTTCAGACGGAGCCGCACACTGGTTTCACCAACGGCCTGCCGGCGAAGGTGCCGAAGCCGGAACCCATCAACCACTGGCAACGAGCAGCCCAGGCCATCGATGAGGCCATCATTGAAGCGCGACACAACCCGGAGACGGCCCGCTTGCTGTTCACACTGGCGTCCTACGGGCGACGCGACCCCGAATCCCTGGAACGTTTGCGCGCCACGTTCACCAAGGAGGGCATCCCGCCGGAGTTTTTGTCACATTACGAGCCTGAATGGCCGTTTGCAGGTCTTAGACTAAATGACGGGTTAAGTGACAGTTTTTGACGGCGAGAACTTTCTGGCTCACACTGTCACATAATCGAACGTATATGTGACAGGTACGACATGCTGATAGGCTACATGCGGGTATCGAAGGCGGACGGCTCCCAGGCTACCGATTTGCAGCGCGACGCGCTGATTGCCGCCGGGGTCGATCCAGTACATCTTTACGAGGACCAGGCATCCGGCATGCGCGAGGATCGGCCCGGCTTGACGAGCTGCCTGAAGGCGTTGCGAACTGGCGACACACTGGTCGTGTGGAAACTGGATCGGCTCGGACGCGACCTGCGACATCTCATCAACACCGTGCACGACCTGACTGGGCGCGGCATCGGCTTGAAGGTATTAACCGGGCACGGCGCGGCCATCGACACCACGACCGCCGCCGGCAAGCTGGTCTTTGGCATCTTCGCCGCCCTGGCCGAGTTCGAGCGCGAGTTGATCGCGGAGCGCACGATTGCCGGCCTAGCCTCGGCCCGCGCGCGCGGGCGGAAAGGCGGCCGGCCGTTCAAGATGACCGCCGCCAAGCTGCGGCTGGCGATGGCGGCAATGGGTCAGCCAGAGACCAAGGTCGGCGACCTGTGCCAGGAACTTGGCGTCACGCGGCAGACCCTGTATCGGCATGTTTCACCCAAGGGTGAGCTACGTCCAGATGGCGAGAAGCTACTCAGCCGAATTTGATGCCGGCATGAGGCAACGTAGCGACAGCGTGGTTTGTCTCAATGGGAAGCGCTCATGATCGATCTTTGAAGGCCCGCAGCAGTCGTGTCACAGACAGGACGAACAAACCGGTCAGCGTGAGGGCTGCGATACCCCAGTACTCTCCGATGAACGCGCCGGCCGTCGTGCCGGCCAGCACAATGGCGAGAATCGGCAAATGGCAGGGACAGGTGAGCACGGCCAGCGCGCCCCACAGGTAGCCGGTGATCGGTTTGTGCGTCTCGGACGGCAAGCGCTCGGGGCTGTTCATGGCAGACTCTCCGCGTGCTGTGCCGGCTCGGTCGGCATGGTGGCCAACTGCACCTCCAGATCGGCCAACGCTTCGCGCCGACGCTCGACGAACTGGCGCAGAACGGCAAGCTGCGCGGCCGCTTCATCGCCGTCCGCAGCATCCAGCGCCCGGCACAGCCGCGCCAGCGCGTCCAGGCCGATGCCCGCCTCGAAGGCCGCCCGCACGAAGCACAGCCGTTGCAAGGCGGCATCATCGAACAGGCCATAGCCGCCCGGGGTGCACGCCACCGGACGCAGCAATCCGCGCAGCAGGTAGTCGCGCACGATATGCACGCTCACCCCGGCATCAAGGGCCAGCCGGGACACGGTGTAGGCGCTCATTGAAAACCTCCTTTTTTTATCCAGCGCAGCAGGAAAGCTGCTTCACGTCCTTGTTGAAGGTCTGCGCCGCAAGCTTCAACCCCTCGACCATTGTCAGGTAGGGGAACAACTGGTCGGCCAGTTCCTGCACCGTCATGCGGTTGCGGATGGCGAGCACCGCCGTCTGGATCAGTTCGCCCGCTTCCGGGGCCACCGCCTGCACGCCGATGAGCCGTCCGCTACCTTCCTCGATGACCAGCTTGATGAAGCCGCGTGTGTCGAAGTTGGCAAGCGCTCGCGGAACGTTGTCGAGTGTCAGCGTGCGACTGTCGGTCTCGATGCCATCGTGGTGCGCTTCCGCCTCGCTGTAGCCCACGGTGGCGACTTGCGGGTCGGTGAACACCACTGCCGGCATCGCGGTCAGATTGAGGGCTGCGTCGCCGCCGGTCATGTTGATCGCGGCACGGGTGCCGGCGGCCGCTGCCACGTAGACGAACTGCGGCTGGTCGGTGCAGTCGCCGGCCGCGTAGATGTTCGGGTTGCTCGTGCGCATGCCTTGGTCGATAACGATGGCCCCTTGCGCATTGACAGTGACCCCCGCCGCGTCCAGCGCGAGGCTGCGCGTATTCGGTGCCCGACCGGTGGCAACCAGCAACTTGTCAGCGCGCAATTCACCGTGTCCGGTGGTCAGCACGAATTCGCCGTTCACATGGGCGACCTGGCTGGCTTGCGTGTGCTCCAGCACCTCGATGCCCTCGGCGCGGAAAGCGGCTGTCACGGCCTCGCCGATGGCCGGGTCTTCCCGGAAGAACAAGGTGCTGCGTGCCAGGATCGTGACCTGGCTGCCGAGCCGGGCAAAGGCTTGCGCCAGTTCCAACGCCACCACCGACGAACCGATCACGGCCAGGCGTGCGGGAATGGTGTCGCTGACAAGCGCTTCGGTGGAAGTCCAGTAGGGTGACTCTTTCAGGCCCGGAATCGGCGGCACGGCCGGACTGGCACCGGTGGCGACCAGGCAGCGGTCGAACGTTACCTCGCGCTCGCCACCCTCGTTCAAACGGACGACCAGGCTCTGGTCGTCCTTGAAACGCGCTTCACCGTGCAAAACGGTGATGGCTGGATTGCCGTCCAGGATGCCTTCGTATTTGGCGTGCCGCAGTTCATCGACACGGGCCTGCTGCTGGGCCAGCAGTTTGCTGCGGTCAATCGCAGGCACAGTTGCCGCAATACCGCCGTCGAACGGACTTTCCCGGCGCAGATGGGCAATATGGGCAGCGCGGATCATGATCTTGGACGGCACACAGCCGATATTGACGCAGGTGCCGCCGATGGTGCCGCGTTCGATCAGCGTGACCGTCGCGCCTTGCTCGACGGCCTTCAGCGCCGCCGCCATCGCGGCCCCGCCGCTGCCAATGATGGCGATATGCAAACCGGCGCCCTCAAGTGCATCACGGATTTTTGGTTCATCTTTGAAATCACCAACCCGGATCGAGCCTTGATAACCCAATGCGGCGATGGCGGCCAGCAGTTGGTTGTGGCTCACGGCGGTGTCTGCCATGACTTGCGCGCGGCTTTCTGGATAGGACACCACAGCGGCATTCACGCCGGGAATCTTTTCCAAAGCATCTTTGACATGGGTGGCGCAGGATGTGCAGGTCATGCCATTCACGGTGATTTCGGTCATTTTTTTACTCCATTGAATTTCGGGGTGCAGCAGGCATCGGCTTGGCGTTTTCGTTGGATGGCGTAGATGGTCAAGCCGATGAAAATCGCCAGCGCAGGCAGCAGCACATAGTCCAGATAGCCGGTCAGCGCGGACAAGCCGACCACACCGAGCAAAATGACCAGAACAGGGGTGAAGCAACACAGCGCCACGAGGGTTGTGCCAATGATGCTGACCCGCAGCAGTGTCTTCGGGTCTTTCATGATCAGTTCTTGACTGATGATGGGTAGCCCGCATCCTCGGTAGCCTTGGTCAGTTTCTGCACGCTGGTCTTGGCATCATCGAAGGTGACCACCGCTTCGCGCGTCTCGAAGGTCACGTCAACTTTACTGACGCCATCGACCTTGGAAATCGCCTTCTTGACAGTGATCGGACAGGCCGAGCAGGTCATGCCCGGTACGGACAGCGTAACGGTCTGGGTGGCGGCCCACACGGGGGCAACAACGGCAGCGAGGGCAAGGGCGGAAAGCAGCTTTTTCATGGTGAACTCCTGTGATCAATAGAAAAATGGCACGACGTAGGGAAATCCGAGCGCGACCAAAACCAGCACGGCCACGCCCCAGAAAATGAGCTTGTAAGTAGCTCGCACTTGGGGAATCGCGCAAACCTCACCCGGTTTGCAGGCGGCTGACGGCCGGTAGATGCGCCGCCAGGCGAAGAACAACGCCACCAGCGCCACGCCGATAAAGATGGGGCGATAGGGTTCCAACACCGTCAAGTTGCCGATCCAAGCGCCGCTGAACCCCAAGGCGATCAGAACCAGCGGCCCGAGGCAGCAAGCCGAGGCGAGGATGGCGGCCAGCCCGCCAGTGAAGAGCGCGCCGCGCCCGTTTTGAGGTTCAGACATACGTTTGTCCTTTCGAATCTGAATTGGATAGCTTAAGCTTACTTCCGTAGTTATGTACGGAGTCAAGCGATATGGAAAACAATTTGGAGAACCTGACCATTGGCGTTTTCGCCAGGACGGCCGGGGTCAATGTGGAGACCATCCGGTTCTATCAGCGCAAGGGCTTGCTCCCGGAACCGGACAAGCCTTACGGCAGCATTCGCCGCTATGGCGAGACGGATGTAACGCGGGTGCGCTTCGTGAAATCAGCCCAGCGGTTGGGCTTCAGCCTGGATGAGATCGCCGAGCTGCTGCGGCTGGAGGATGGCACCCATTGCGAGGAAGCCAGCAGCCTGGCCGAGCACAAGCTCAAGGACGTGCGCGAGAGGATGGCTGACCTGGCGCGCATGGAGGCCGTGCTGTCTGATTTGGTGTGCGCCTGCCATGCGCGGAAGGGGAACGTTTCCTGCCCGCTGATTGCGTCACTGCAAGGGAAGAAAGAACCGCGCAGTGCGGACGCGGTGTAGCCCGAGGGAACTACGCCTTAGCGTGCTTTATTTTCCGTTTTCTGAGGCGACTCCAACGTCAGAAAAGACCGTGCGGTCGACTTTTGATATTTCGTGCTGTCGCCTTCTGAAAGTGACAGCGCGGCACGGGAATCAAGGCATTGCGATTCTCGAAAATAGTTCTTGAAATTCTATTCTTGATTGCATATCATCTCAACGAGTTTCGATAAGAAAGGATGCGCATGCGACCGTCTGTTGTGCTTGACATGAAGCGAAGCGCAGTGCGTGAAGCGGTAGGCCGCTTTCGCGCCGCGAACCCGCGCGTCTTCGGCTCGGTGCTGCATGGCACCGACCGGGATGGCAGCGACCTCGACCTGTTGGTCGATGCGCTGCCCGGTGCCACGTTGTTGGACTTGGGCGATTTGGAAGAAGAACTGAAATCGCTGCTCGGCGTTGACGTCGATCTGCTGACTCCCGGCGACCTGCCGCCGAAGTTCCGGGCCAAGGTGCTCGCGGAGGCGCAACCGATATGAGCGAGAACCGCCTGCCCGATTACCTCGACCACATTCAGCAGGCCGCAACCGATGCGCGCAGCTTCGTGGAAGGGATGGCCAAGGACGACTTCTTGGCCGACAAGCGCACCCAGCAGGCCGTCATCATGAGCCTGATCGTCATCGGCGAGGCGGCCACAAAGGTGATGGATGGCTACGTCGAGTTCACCCAGGCGCATGCCGACGTGCCGTGGCGCAGCATGCGCAATATGCGTAATCGCATGGCTCACGGCTATTTCGACATCAACCTCGATGTGGTGTGGGAGACGGTACAGGAATGGCTGCCGGCGTTGCTCCAGCAATTGCCCGCCGTGCGTCAGGATGCCGACGATGAAGACCGTAACGACAAAGGCATGGAGCCATGACCAATCAAGCCGCCGATGTTCGGCCCCTCTGGCGTGTTCGATCCCGCGACCTATGAGCCGCGCTCGGGCAAGACCTTCTGGATGGCCGCAACGGACGTGAGTTCGCTGGTGGGCAAGGAGGCAGCAGCCGACACGCTCATCGGCAACTGCACGACCGCACGACCAGCCTCCCGTTCAAATTCGAGTTAGAACTCATATCCAGCCTGTCTGGGGGCACTGTGAAAGAGGGATCTCCGATGACTGTTGAATCGAGAATATTTTCTGTAGCCGAGTATGTTCAGCCGTCCGAAGGCGAGCCTATTCGTTCCGTTGTGCTTGAAACCCGAGACTCAATTATCGTGGTTTGGCATGTCCATCCCGGGCAGGAAATTGCGGCTCACATTCATCCTCACGGCCAAGACACGTGGACTGTTTTGTCGGGAATGGCTGATTACTTTCAGGGCAATGGGATTGTTCGTGCCCTCAGGGAAGGTGAGATAGCCGTGGCAAGACCGGGCCAAGTGCACGGGGCGCGAAATACAGGTACCGAGCCATTTGTGTTCGTCTCGGTTGTGGCATCAGCCAATGCCGGTTTCGTATTGGCTGAGCGATAGAGCCCAATCTCTGGAGTTGGTCCAATGAGCGGTCGGGGAGATAGGTAACAGACATGCAGCGGACACGGCTGCTAAACCAGGTCGCAAACCTCCTTGCGTCGCAGCGTGCCGCAAGCGACGCGATCAATCGAATGGGGTCGGCATGAGACTGAACACCATCCAGTTCCCGACCGCGTAGCCGCCTGTCCTGCCGATCAGGTCTTGACCATCGACGCCTGGGATCAGTCCTGAATGTTCTTGGAGACCACTACGTTATGAGCCGCAGCCGCCGCAAAACACCCATCGTCGGGCACACGACCTGCGGCAGCGAGCGCGAGGACAAGAAGCTCTGGCATCAGCGCTGGCGCACCCGTGAGCGCACGGCGCTGACCAGCGCGTCGCCCGAAGCCCTGAGCGCCCATCTGCCCCTGCTGGAAAACCAGGCCAGCAGCGTCTGGTCGATGGGCAAGGATGGCCGCTCCTACTGGCCCGTCAAGCGCCAGGCCGCCACGGCGGATCGCATCGCCAATCACAAGGGACGCAACCCGCAAGAACGCGCCTCCCTGAAAAAGCGCCTGCTGCGCAAGTGGATGAGCAAATGAAGCTCTCCTTCCATCAGCACATTGCGCTGTTCTGGATGATCGGTGCTCCGGGCGTCTTCGCGCCCGTGATCGAGAACGCCAAGCGGCCCGATGCCGGCGCCGTCATGGCGTGGGGTGTCGCGATCGTGGCGGTGATGATCCTCTTCACCCCTTTGCTGCTGCGCTGTCCACCATTCCGGCGCTGGTATGGCCGGACGGATGCGCTGTCGGAGCGGCAGCGCCAGGCGCTTGCCGAGCGCGGCCTGCGCCGCTACTACCAGACCGCTTTCGATGACGGCTACGTGCCCCGCGTGATGCCCTACGTGTGGCGCATCATCTGGACGGTCGGCGGGTTGATGGCTGTGACCGCCGTACTGCCTACCAACACCGGACGGCCAGCCTTCGATGCCTTGGTGGTCTTCTCGACCTGGTATCCGATAGGCGTGATGCTGCTGGTTTTCGCGTCGAGGCCCCTTGGCCGGTTGATTCGCCAAAGAGCACAGGAGCGGCGGAAATGAGCACGTCAACCATCGAGGCGCTGGCCAGCGCCTGGGCAAGGATTGCCGAGGAAGCGGAATTCCCCGCTGACTACGAGGGGACTGCCACACCACAAGCGCATCGGGCTAGCGAAGCTATTCAGGAGCAGATTCGGGAGCGCATCGTCGCCACCAACGACATGCGGCTGTTCAGCCTGCTGCACCTGCTGGGTCAGGCGTCGCTGCGCATGGAGCAAGCGCTGTGGCCGGAGGATTACGAGCGGATGACGCGCGAGGTTGAGGAAGCCCTGCGGCAAGCCACCGACGCCAACGCCAGATCGTACACCCACGAAGAAGTGATGCAGGCGATGCAGGAACGCATCGACCGGGCGCGAGACAAGCCATGTTGATTGGCTATGCGCGCGTCTCGACGCAGGATCAGAACCTGGAGCTGCAACGCGAAGCCTTGAGCAAGGCCGGATGTAAAAAGGTCTTCGAGGACAAGGTGAGTGGCACGCGGGCAGACCGGCCTGGCTTGGCCAAGACGCTCGAAATGCTGCGCGAAGGCGATACTTTGGTCGTCTGGAAGCTCGACCGGCTGGGCCGGTCGGTCAAGCAACTGGTCGATCTGGTCGGCGATCTGCACAAGCACGGTGTCCAGTTCAGGAGCCTCACCGACTCCATCGACACCGGCACACCATCCGGGCGGTTCTTCTTCCACGTCATGGCGAGCCTTGCCGAAATGGAGCGCGAGCTGACCGTCGAGCGCACCCGCGCCGGGCTGGAAGTCGCCAAGCAGCTCGGCCGCAAAGGCGGCCGCAAGCCGAAGATGACCGACAGCAAGATCGAGTCGGCCAAGAAGCTGCTGGCCAGCGGGGTGCCGCCCAAGGACGTGGCCAAGAACCTCGGCGTGTCCATTCCGACGCTGTACCGCTGGGTGCCAGCCTCCACGCACGCTTAGCGTGCTTTATTTTCCGTTTTCTGAGACGACCCCTGCAAGCCTGCATCGAAAACAACATCGCCGCGATCAACGCCCAGGACTTGCAAGCCGCTCTCAAGTGCAATCAGCAATTTCACTACGCGCTGACCACCATCGCGCGCATGCCGGTGCTGGCGGGTTTGCTCGATAGCCTGTGGATGCGCACCGGCCCACTGATCGCCCGTGCCTATGGCAACTTCAACGAGCGCATGGCCATCGACCATCACTGGGAAGTGCTCGACGCACTCAAGCGCCGCGATGGCGCGGCGGCACGGGCGGCCATCTGCCGTGACATTCTCGATGGCAACGAGAAGATGCTCGAGTACATCGAGATGGCGCAGGCGGACTGATTGGCAGTCAATTCGACTGTTGACGAAACATAGATGACCAGTTAGTTTATTAAAACTTTCTCATCACTGGATGTCTCTGTCATGGCTCGCCCGGTCAACCTCGAAGTCAGATCCCGTTTGCTGTCGATTGGCCGCCAGGTGGTTCACAACCGTGGCTTCAACGGCTGCGGCGTCCAGGACATCACCGCCGCTGCCGAGATTCCCAAGGGCTCTTTCTACAACTACTTCGCCAGCAAGGAAGACTTCGCGGCAGAGATCCTCGAGGAATACTGGACCTCGATCGAAACCCGCCACGGGCCGATCTTCTACGACGCCCGGGTCAAGCCGCTGGAGCGCATCGGCCAGTTCTTCCAGGCCCTGGTGCTCGAGCACGGCGAGCATGAATACAGCCTGGGTTGCCTGATTGGCAACCTGTCCCTGGAAATGTCCAATGGCAGCGAACAAACCCGCAAGCGTCTGGCCGATGTGCTGGCGCGCTGGGAAGGTTTGCTCGCGAGCTGCCTGCGTGAAGCGCAGCAGCGCCGCGAACTCTCTGAAACTCACGACGCCGAAGCGCTGGCCAGTGTCATCGTCGAAGGCTGGGAAGGTGCGGTCATGCGCGGCAAGGTCCTGCGCGACGGTGCACCTCTGCAGCGTTTCGTATCGATGGTCTTGCCTCGGCTATTGGAGTGAGTTTTTTTTCCTCATTAATAAGACGACTGGTCATTTATATAAAGCAACATTCACGTCTCATCCACGCAAGCACCCAAGAGGTAAATCGTCATGAGCCATCTGTACGCCGACCCCGCCGAACCCGCACTGCCTGCCACTGGTTTCAAGCTCGACCTGAGCAAAGCCGCCCTGGTGGTCATCGACCCACAGAACGACTTCCTCAGCCCTGCCGGCGCCAGTTGGGCGGTGTTCGGTGAGAGCATCGTCGAGAACAACACCGTCGAAAACCTGGAAAAACTGTTCAAGGCCTTCAAGGCTCACGACCTGCCCGTGGCCGTGTCGCCACACTATTACTACCCGCACGACCACGACTGGCATTTTGGCGGTCCGCTGGAAAAGGTCATGCACAGCATCTGCATGTTCGATCGCAAGGGACCGAACACCCTGGAAAACTTCGAAGGCTCCGGCGCCGATTTCCTCGAGATCTACAAGCCGTACATTCTCGACGGCGAGACCATCATCGCCTCGCCGCACAAGGTCTACGGCCCGGAAACCAACGACCTGGCGCTGCAATTGCGCAAGAAAGGCGTGTCGCAGATCATCCTCGCCGGCATGGCGGCCAACCTTTGCGTGGAATCACACCTGCGCGAACTGCTCGAACAGGGCTTTGAAATAGTCGTGGTACGCGACGCCACCGCCGGCCCGCGCCTGCCGGATGGCGACGGCTACCTGGCGGCCATCATCAATTACCGCTTCCTCGCCCACGGGCTGTGGACCACCGAAGAGACTATCGCGCAACTGCAACCGGCTTGATCGTGCCCGAGCGGCCGGGCATCGCGCCCCCCCGCTCTTTCTCGAGAACCCCCGATGAAAATCCCCGCCCGTTATGAGCATTTCGTTTTCGGCGTCGTTCAATCCGGCCTGACCTGCGCGGTCGCGGCCGCCATCGCCACCACACCCCATGCGCTCGACCTGGCCTTTGCCGGCCGCTGGTTGAACGCGTGGGCGCTGTCGTGGGTATCGATGTTGCCGGTGGTGGTGCTGGCGGCGCCGATGATTCGGCGCGTGGTGAGGCGGATGACGGTGGGCTGAATGACTTGGCTATGACTCACCCAACACACCGCCATCGCGAGCATGCTCGCTCCTACCGGGGGCTTCGGGGCTGCTCGCGACAGGCGCGCAAGCCCGCACCCGACGCACGAAATACTGTGCCCGTTCGCATTTTCGCAATAAACCACTTTTCATCCGCGCATTTGTAGCCGCTTCGTTCACGGACAAGCCGGTACATTAGACCTCCATGGGGTTGTACGCCGGAATCCCAGAAATTTCCGTCAGCCCAGCTCCAGTCCCGCCACGAGCGCATCCAGGTCGATGAACTTGCCGTCAGTCTGGAAGGTGTAATGCCCGTTCAGCAGGATGTGCCGCCAGGCCGCTGGCGACATCTGCGTGATCAACGCCAGCGCCTTGGCATTGCCAGCTGCCTCGTACTTCGTCAGCAGCAGGGACAGGATCGCCGAGTTGTAGAAGATGATCGCGTTGCCGATCAGCCTGGCGCACTGGTTGCTGATCTCGATTTCGATGTCGGTGCGGCCGGTCAATTCCTTCTTCCCACCGACTTGGGCGATGGTCGAGCGTAGCTGGTGATAGG